>CAYUUP010000076.1:0-7434 GCA_964447925.1 uncultured Oscillospiraceae bacterium | reverse complement strand
CCGCCAGCCTTGCCCGGCAGACGGACTTTCCTGTGACCATGGCGATGGAACCGGCAACCTCCCGCAGCTCCAGAGGGAAGTCCTCCGGCCGCTGGTTGCAGTTCACCCCCAGCCCGGTGACAACATATTGCAAGGCGGCAGTCTCTCCCTCCACCCCCAACTCGGTGAGGATGCCGCAGATCTTCCGCTCTCCCAGGATGATGTCGTTAGGCCACTTGACCCCGGGCCGCAATCCACAGACTGTCTCCACGGCGTCGCATACCGCCACAGCCACATAGGCGGTGAGATTCACCACCTCCATAGGGACCAGCCGGGGCCGCAGCAGAACGGAGAGATAGACGCCCATTCCGGCGGGGGAGAGAAAGGCTCTGCCCTGCCGCCCCCGGCCCCCGGTCTGACAGTCGGCCACCGCCGCCAGCCCCTCCGGGGCATCCTCCGCCGCCAGCCGCTTCAGGTAGCTGTTGGTGGAGTCAATCTCCGCCATGCAGTGGAGGGGATGGCCCAGCAGCCTGCTGCTGAGACAGGGGGTAATCTCCATCTCGGTCAGCAGATCGGGAGCGGATTCCAGCGTATAGCCCCGTCCACTGGCGGAGGAGATGACGTAACCCTCCTGCCGCAGGGCTTCGATGGCCTTCCAAACAGCTGCGCGGGAGACGCCCGACCGCCGGCCCATCTCCGTACCCGTGACAGATCCGCCGCTTTCCCGCATCATGGAAAGGATATCCTGTTTCAGCATATTGAGACCTCCTCTGCGTGGGGGAATGGTTCTTCAGGAATCATTCCATGATATTATTATATCATACCATATCCCTCTTGACAAACAGAAACGCCCGGTGTATAATCATATCATTCCAGTATGATTTAACTGGCAGAGCTATCCGCCAAGCTGCTGAATGGAAAATTCCAAAGAAATGAGGCAAAACTCGTTATGTCACGATTGATTTATGCGGACAACGCGGCCACCACCGCCCTATCCAAAACCGCGCTGGACGCCATGATGCCCTATCTGACAACAGAGTACGGCAATCCCTCCTCCCTCTACCGCCACGGACAGCGGGCAAAGGAGGCGCTGGAGAATGCCCGCTCCACCATCGCCGCCTGCCTAAACGCCGACCCCAAGGAGATCTTCTTCACCTCCGGCGGTACGGAGTCCGACAACTGGGCCATCCTGAAAACCGTTCAGGCCCGGAAGGCCAAGGGCAATCACATCATCACCACCACGGTGGAGCATCACGCCGTCCACCACTCCCTGGACTACCTAAAAAAGCAGGGGTGCCAGGTCACCTATCTGCCGGTGGACAGCCGGGGCCAGATCTCCCTGGAGGAGCTGGAGGCCGCCATCCGGCCGGATACCGTCCTCATCACCATTATGGCCGCCAACAACGAGGTGGGTACCATCCTGCCAGTGGCAGAGATCGGGGCCATCGCCAAAAAGCACAAGGTTATCTTCCACACCGACGCCGTCCAGGCAGCGGGCCATATCCCCCTTGATGTCAAGGCCATGAATGTGGATCTGCTCTCCCTCTCCAGCCACAAATTCCATGGTCCCAAGGGCAGCGGCGTGCTGTATATCCGCCGGGGCTTCCGTCTGCCCGCCCTCATCCACGGCGGCGGCCAGGAGCGCAACTACCGCTCAGGCACCGAGAACGTGGCCCAGATCGTGGGCATGGCCGCCGCCCTGAAGGAGGCCGTTGACCACATGGAGGAGAACACCGCCCGGGTGTCCGCTCTCCGGGACAGGATCATCGATGGTGTCATGAAACTGCCCCGCACCCACCTCACCGGTGACCCGGTGAACCGTCTGCCGGGAACCGCCTCCTTCGTCTTTGAAGGAGTTGAGGGGGAGTCTATTCTGCTGCGGCTGGACGCCAAAGGGATCTGTGCCTCCACCGGCTCCGCCTGCTCCTCCGCCTCTCTGGAGCCCTCCCATGTGCTGCTAGCCCTGGGCATCCCTGCGGAGATCGCCCACGGCTCCCTGCGGCTGACCATTGACGAGCATACCACCGAGCAGGATGTGGACGATATTATTGCGGCGGTGACGGAGGTCATCGAGGGCCTGCGGGCCATGTCCCCCATCTGGACGGACTGACGGCCCCCACACCCCGGCAAAACAAGTTTATCAGGCATCAGCGAAAGGATGTTGATTGAGATGCTATATTCCGAAAAGGTTATGGATCATTTCTCCAATCCCCGGAACGTGGGTGAGGTGGAGGACGCCAACGCCGTGGGTACGGTGGGCAACCCCCGTTGCGGCGATATTATGCAGATGTCCCTGAAAATTGAGGACGATGTCATTCAGGACGTGAAATTCAAGACCTTTGGCTGCGGGGCGGCCATCGCCACCTCCTCCATGGCCACCGAGCTTATAAAGGGCAAGACCGTTCCAGAAGCCCTTAAGCTGACCAACAAGGCGGTGATGGAGGCGCTGGACGGACTGCCCCCCATCAAGGTACACTGCTCCGTCCTGGCGGAGGAGGCCATCAAAGCCGCCATCAGCGACTACTACACCCGTCAGGGCATTGATCCCGTCCCCATCGTGGGGGAACTGCACGATGATGACGATCACCACGATATTCCTCCGGAAGATTGAAACTATCCCCTGGCTAGAAAGACGCCCCCTGACACGGCAAAAGCCGTGTCAGGGGGCATCGTCATCTGGGCGGCACTCCCACCCGTTTACTTTTTCAGGATGTCCCGGATGACAGCGTAATAGCCGCCGCCGTTTTCCAGCTGGACATAAACCCGGTCACCCTTCGCTCTGCCCATCAGCGCCTTGCCCACTGGGGACTCCTTGCTGACCTTGCCCCGGAGAGCATCCTGCTGGAGGGTAGTCACCAGCTGGAAGGTTTCCGCCTCGTCCTCATCCTCAAGCCAGATCGTCACCAGATCGTTCAGTCCCACCTGGCCGGCGGAGGAGGTGTCATCAATGACACGGGCGGTTTTCAGCATATTTTCCAGATAGCGGATTCGGCTGTCGTTGCGGTTCTTCTCCTGCTTGGCCGCCTTATATTCAAAGTTCTCAGAGAGGTCACCGAAAGCCCGGGCCTCCTTCACCGCCTGGATCAGCTGGGGCCGCAGCTCAATCCGCCGGTGTTCCAGCTCTGCCCGCAGCTCCTGCATATCCTGCCGGGTGAGTTCATTGTGCATTCCAGTTGTCTCCTCCTGTCGTTAAGTCTGCATGAGCAAAGTAATCCCGCGTCTGCCGTATATTCTCCTCCACCGCCGCCTGAAGCTCCTCTGTCCGGGCAAATTTCTGCTCCGGCCGGAGGAAGCGGTGAAGCTCCAGCGTCACCCGCTGGCCGTAGAGCCGGCCGTCAAAGTCCAGCAGGGTAGCCTCGGCATTGGGGATATCCCCGCTCTCCACCGTAGGCCGGACGCCGATGTTGGCAGCCGCGATGTGGCGGCTGCCGTCCTCTAAAATTGCACAGGAGGCATAAACCCCGTGGGCGGGTACCAGCACGCCGGGCTGGAAGGAGAGGTTCACCGTGGGGAAGCCCAGGGTATGTCCCAGCCCTTTGCCAGGAGCCACGACGCCGGAAAATCCATAGGGGCGGCCCAGCAGGGTATTGGCCCTGTCCAGTCCGCCCGGTTCCAGCAGCGCCTGCCGGATTGCGGTGGAGGAGACAAGCTGTCCCTCCGCAAAAACCGGGGGAATAATGTCGCATCCCAGTCCCAACTCTTGGCAGAGGGCCTTCAGCCTCTCCGGCGTTCCCAGATTGCCACAGCCAAAGCGGAAGTCGTGGCCTGCCACCACATGAACAGCCCCCAGCTCCTCCGCAAGATAGGCGGTCACAAACTCCTGCCAACTCATGGACATCATCTCGGAAAATTTTTCCTCGATCACCTCCGCCATACCCTGCCGCCGGAGGGCCTTCTCCCGGTCATAGTTAGAGCAGATCAGCGGGACGGGCGTACCGGAGAGATAGACGCTGGGGTGACGGTCAAAGGTAAAAGCGCAGGGCCGGGCGTTCCGCATGGCCGCCTCCTCCGTCACCCGGCGGAGCAGCGCGGCGTGGCCCAGATGTACGCCGTCAAAAAAACCCAGGGCAACGACACGGGGAATTTGGGACATGGCGCACGCTCCTCTCTGGTTTTAACGATCCGCAAGCCCTCAGGGGGCATTAAAAAAGCTCTTGACAGTATACATAATCCCGTCTCGCCGCTCTCCCAACATCAGGAAAGCGCCATCGGAGCCATAGATCCGGAACTTCCCCGCCGGGCCGGGACAGGGGAAGGGGTTCCCGTTGCGGCACAGCCGTTCCTGCCGCCCCTCTATGGTGATGGCAGGGTACCGCTCAAACAGGCTGTCCACTGGCAGCAGTAACCCCACAGTATTTTCCCCGGCGGATTCCACCTGCTCCAGGGTGACGGCCTGCTCCAACCCAAAGCCCGCCGCCCGGGTGCGCCGCAGGGCGGACATAACGCCGCCGCAGCCCAGGGCCTGGCCGATGTCGTGGCACAGTGTACGGATGTAGGTGCCTTTGGAGCAGACTGCCCGGAACCGGAATACGTTCGGCCCCCCTTGCCCTTCCACTGTCAGGCTGTGGATGGTGACGGGCCGGGGCTGGCGCTCCACTTCCACCCCTTTCCGGGCCAGCTCATAGAGCTTTTTCCCGTTCCGCTTCAGGGCGGAGTACATGGGGGGGAGCTGCAAAATATCCCCCCGAAACCGGGGCAGGACAGCCTCCAGCTCCTCTATGGTAATATCAGCGGGAGTCTCGGACAGCACTGTTCCGGTAATGTCCTGGGTGTCTGTCACAAGGCCCAGGGTCAGTTCCGCCAAATATTCCTTTTCGCCGTCCGCAGCAAATTCCGCTGCCCGGGTGGCCCGTCCCACAAAAACAGGCAGCACCCCGGTGGCCATGGGATCCAGTGTCCCGGCGTGGCCGATCCGCCGCTCCCCCAGCAGACGGCGGAGCTTTCCCACCACATCGTGGGATGTCCAATTCCGGGGCTTGTCGATGATTATGATTCCGCTGGGCATGGAGATCCGTCCTCTCCCATCTCGGCCAGGATGGCGCCCAGCACAATCCGCCGGGCTTCTCCGGCATCCGCCGCCGGAAAGGACGCCCCGGACGCCGCCGTATGGCCGCCGCCACCCAGACGGGTGCAGACGGCACAGGCATCCAGTGAGTAATCCGTCCGCAGGGAGAGTTTCCAATAGCCCTCCCGCAGCTCCCGGAGGGTGCCGGAAGCCTTGACGCCCTCGATCTGCCCGGCAAAGGAGGCCAGCTCCTCTGCATCCTCCTCGGTGGTGTTCAGCCGCCGGGTGTCCGCAAGGGAGACGGAGCAGAGGGCCACCGTGCCGCCCCTGTGGAATTCCATCCCCTCCAGCAACAGGCTCTCCAGCGCCATCCGGCCACGGGTCTTAACCCGGAAGCAGCGGTGGTTGGCCATCTTGAAGGCGGGGTCGCAGTACTCCATCAAGTCCGCCGCCACCCGGTGGCAATTGGGGGTGGTGTTGCCATAGACAAAGCAGCCGGTGTCGGTGGAGACGGCCACATATAGGGGCAGGGCGATTGCCTCGTTCAGCTCCCCGGCCAGCTCCTTGCAGATAAGGTAGAGGATTTCGCCGCAGGCGGCCCGATCCTCCAGGCAGAGCAGCCCTGCATAGCCGGTGTTGGACATATGGTGGTCGATGCACAGCTCCACCTGCCCCGCATAGGGCTTAAATTCCTCGGGCAACAGCGTTTCCGTCGCCAGGTCTACCGCCACCAGATGGGCGTGTTGGTAGTCCGCCGGGGGGCAATAATCCTGCACATAGCAGCGATAGGTGTCGGTGACGCCCAGATTCTCCGCCACATAGGCAGTTTTTCCGATTTTCCGCAGGGCGGCGCACAGGCCGGCGGCGCAGCCGATGGTATCGCCGTCAGGCCGGATGTGGGTCAGGATCAGGAAACTGTCCCGCTCCCGCAGCCAGCCTACCGCCTGCCGCCAAGTAATCGCTTCCGCCATCGCTCACTCCTCCTCCGGCTGAGCTTCCTCGTCCGCCGGAACGTCCAACTCCTCCAAAATACGGAGGATCTCCGCTCCCCGGCCAATGGATTCGTCTGCGATAAAGGCCAGCTCTGGCGACTTCCGCAGGGAGAGCCGCCGTCCCAGCTCCCGGCGGAGATAGCCGGAGGCGGAGCGCAGCCCGCTCATAACCTGCTTCTTGTCCTCCGGGTTCAGGACGCTGACGTAAACCTTGCAGGAGCCAAGATCTCCCGCCGTCTCGGTGCGCACAATAGAGATCAGCCCCCCGTGAAGCCGGGGATCCTTCATGGTGCGCAGCAGGGCGGAAAGCTCCCGCTGGATGTCCTCGTTGATTCTGCTTAAATGATGTGTGGCCATGGATGCTCCCTCTCTTAACTAGACCGGAAGGGTAAAAGCTGTCCCTTTATGGAAAAGGGGTGCTTCTCCACAGGGGATCGGATTATATCCCCCCTGCGGGAAAAAGCATATCTGACCTTATTCAGAGGAGACCTCCTCCATGACAAATGCCTCGATGATGTCGCCCTCCTTGATGTCGCTGAACTTTTCCAGGCCGATGCCGCACTCGTAGCCCGCAGCCACCTCCCGGACATCGTCCTTGAAGCGGCGGAGAGATGCGATGGCGCCCTCGTAGACCACCACGCCGTCCCGTACCAGACGCACTTGGGCATTTCGGGCAACCTTGCCCTCCAGCACATAGCAGCCTGCGATAATGCCGGCGCCGGTGATCTTATAGACTTGGCGGACCTCAACCCGGCCCAGCTCTACTTCCTTGTATTTGGGGGAGAGCATACCCTTCATGGCGGACTCAATCTCGCCGATGCAGTCGTAGATAACCCGGTAGAGCCGGACATCCACCTTGTCCCGCTCGGCAGCCACCCGGGCCATGTTGTCTGGCCGGACATTAAAGCCTACCACGATGGCGTTGGAGGTGGAGGCCAGCATGATGTCGCTCTCGTTGACAGCACCCACGCCGCAGTGGATGACCCGCAGCTGCACCTCATCGCTCTTGATTTTTTCCAAGCTGGAGCGGACAGCCTCGGCAGAACCCTGTACGTCCGCCTTGACGATGACGTTCAGCGTCTTCATGTCCCCCTGGCTGATCTGGTCGAAGAGATCCTCCAGAGAAACTTTTTGCACCGGGCGGGAGAGGGAGTCCTTCTTCTCCTGCCGCCGCTGCTCCGCCAACTCACGGGCCAGCCGCTCATCGGCCACGGCGTAGAAGGGATCCCCTGCCTCTGGCACCTCGCTCATGCCGGTGATCTCTACCGGGACGGAGGGGCCGGCTGCCTTGAGCCGACGACCGGAGTCATCTGTCATAGCCCGGACGTGGCCTACGGCGGTACCCGCGATGATAACATCCCCCTGCTTCAGTGTGCCGTTCTGCACCAGCAGCGTGGCCACAGAGCCGCGGCCCTTATCCAGCCGTGCCTCGATGACCGTACCTTTTGCCAAGCGGTT
>CAYUUP010000075.1:0-7780 GCA_964447925.1 uncultured Oscillospiraceae bacterium | reverse complement strand
AGGTCGCCCCCGCCCAGCACGAGATGGCCCCTATCTACTGCACCGCCAACATCGCCGTTGACCAGAACCAACTCGCCATGGAGACCATGAAGCGTGTGGCCACCCGTCACGGCCTGGTCTGTCTGCTGCACGAGAAGCCCTACGCCGGCGTCAACGGCTCCGGCAAGCACAACAACTGGTCCATCGGCACAGACACCGGCGACAATCTGCTGGATCCCGGCAAGGCGCCCTCTGAAAACCTGCGCTTCCAGCTGGTGCTGGCCTGCATCATGAAGGCGGTGGACACCCACGCCGACCTGCTGCGGCAGTCCGCCTCCAATGTGGGTAACGACCACCGCCTAGGCGCCAACGAAGCTCCTCCCGCCATCATCTCCATCTTCCTGGGTGACCAGCTGGAGGAGCTGGTCTATGGCATCGTGGGTGGCAACATCTCCGCCTCCCATAGCGGCGGCAAGCTGGACTCTGGCGTCTCCACCGTCCCCGTCCTGTCCAAGGATGCCACCGACCGGAACCGCACCTCCCCCTTCGCCTTCACCGGAAACAAGTTTGAGTTCCGCATGGTGGGCTCCTCCGACTCCATCGCCGGTCCCAACACCACTTTGAACGCCATCGTAGCTGAGGCCTTCTGCGAGGCCGCCGATGTGCTGGAACAGGTGGATGGCGATATCACCGATACCGCCCGGGAATTGATCCACAAATATATGACGGATCACATTCGCATCATCTTTAACGGCAACGGCTACTCTGAGGAGTGGGTGGAGGAGGCCGCCCGCCGGGGTCTGCCCAACATCCGTTCCATGGTGGAGGCCGTGGACACCCTTGTCACCCCCAAAGCCGTGAATCTCTTCGAGAAGTTCAAAATTTTTACCAGGGCCGAGCTGGAGTCCCGCGTGGAGGTCCTCTATGAGGGCTATGCCAAGAACATCAACATCGAAGCCCGTGCTATGCTGCATATGGCTTCCAAGCTGTACATCCCCTCCGTGATCCGCTACACCACCGAGCTGTCCGCTTCCATTTCCGCTGTGCAGGAAGTCGGCGGCCAGACCCCGGTGCAATCTGCCCTGCTGGAAAAAGTCTCCGCCCTGCTGCTGGAAACCAGCAACGCCCTGGACACCCTGAACCAGCTGGTTGCCGAGACGCAGTCCATCGAGAATACGAAGGACATGGCCTTTGCCTATCACGACAAGGTGGTACCCGCCATGGCCGCTCTTCGCGCTCCCGTGGATACGCTGGAGCTGATGGTGGATAAGCTCTATTGGCCGGTTCCCTCTTATGGCGACCTGATGTTCGAAGTCTGATCCTTCGCTTTATTACCTCCTGTTATAAAGGCCCCCGCTCCAGCCTAACTGGAGCGGGGGCCGCTTCTCATTTCCTCCAACTAATCTTCCCGCTGCTCCGCCCAGGCCCTCTCCCTGCCATGGCAGGAGAAGAGCAGAATCTGCCGCTGCTCCGCCAGGCTATGCAGCAGCTCCAGCGCCTGCTCTGCCCGCCGGTCATCGAACGCAGCCAGCGTCTCGTCTAAGATCAAGGGGCAGGCGTCCGTCCCCGGCAGAAGAAGCTGACTGATGGCCAGCCGCACCGACAACCAGATCTGCTGCGCCGTTCCCTGGCTCAGGAAGAGCAGTTCTCTGGGCGCCATGCCCTCCAGAGGGGTGGCCCGCACCTCCATGGCCCGGTTCAGTGTCACCTTCCCATAGCGGCCATCGGTTAGCCGGGAGAGGTATTCCCCCGCCAACTGGTCCAGCTGGGGGGAGAATCTGGCCCGCAGACGGCTGTTGGCCTCCTCCAGCACCTCCAGCGCCAGATCAATGGCATCCCGCTGCCGGGTCAGCCTGGCAATTTTCTCCTGAAGGGCCTCCCGGTGGCTGGCCAGGGCATCGGGGTCATCCCCCCGCTGGCCCTGGGCAAAACTGTCCTCCAGCTCCAGCCGGTGGAGAGTCTCCTCCGTCTGGGCCAGCCGCAGGGCGATTTCCTGCTCCTGCTCCTGTATGTCCTCTGGCGGCAGCCCCCCGTCAGGGCTGCCCCGTCCCTGGGAGGCCACCTCGTCAAAGAGCTGCTTCGCGTGAAGCCGCTCCCCCGTAGCCCGTTCCAGCCGGTCCAGCAGCGTCAGCAGACTGTCTATCTCTCTCTCCGCCTCTGTCATACTGGTACAGGAGGGGACCAGGGGTGTGAGCGCCTGCAGGACTTCTCCTTGGATCCTGCTTCGCGCCTCCTCCAAGTCGCGAAGCTGTCCTTCCATTTGTCGCAGCCGCTCCCTCGCCTCGGCAGCAGCGGCATCCCGCTCATGGGTCAGACGGGCAGTTTCATCGGCCAGCTGCCGTCTGGCAATCAAAATTGCAGAGCAGCCGCCCCCCAGGGTCAGCACCGCCAGCAGTGCCAGGGCAATGCACGCCGCTGGCAAAACCCTTCCCTGCCAGAACCCGGCATCGGCCACCGCCAAAATCACCCCAGCGGCCACAGTCAAGATAGCCCCGACAAGGGTGACGGTCTTTGCCCTGCGCAGCTTCTGCACCAACGGAAAAGTGGGCGCTTCCCGGGGAATATCACAGCTGATTCCGGCCTGTTCCAACGTGTGGCGGACATCTGCCGTTGCCACCGCCATTTCCCGCCAGCGGGCGATTTTTTCCCGTAGTCCTTTCAGCTCCTCCCGGCGGGGAAGCTCACCCGTGCGGGGATCGCGGTATCGCTCCGCAACCTGGCGCACCGATTCTTCCTCCTGCTCCGCCTGGCGCAGGGCATCCTCCGCCCGGCAGTACTTTTCCCATTGGAGCCTGTCCCGCCCGGCCCGGCAGCGGTCAGCTGCGGTTTGCAGTCTGGCGCGGGCATCCTTCAGCTGGTTCATCTGCTCCTGGCGTTTATAAATCCCCAGGTTGACTTCTCCCATCTGCTGAATCTGGCTGTCCAGCTGAGAAAGCTCCAATTCCAGTTGGGGAATCTGGCCGGTGCGGTTGTGCTGAAGGCTGTTGCGCCACTTCTTTAAAGTCTGCTCCGCCTGGCCAAAGGGGACGCCTCCGTCATCAGCGGTCACCAGAGCGGTGAGCCGCTGCTCCAGTCCCGCCTCCTGGCTGACAGCAAGTTGCCCCTGCCGCAGACAGGCGGAGCGGTCGAATACCTCCCGGGTGACGCCGGTCAATAGCTGGCCGGCGTTCTCCCCGGTCATCCCCCTGACGGCTTCGCCGGTATCCTGCCACAGGGCCTCAAATCCCCCCATGGGTGTCCGTCCGATATCCCATCTGCGGAGTACCAACAGGCGGCCCCGCCACAGACATTCCAGCCGCCCTTCCATGGGCGCGCCGCTCCAGGGGCGATAGTGTTCCTTGTCTGGGAGGTTTGTCTTTGTCCTCCGCTCTCTGGTGTCCAGGCCGTAGAGCATCGTGCGCAGGAGGGCCGTCCAGGTGGACTTTCCCCCCTCGTTGGGCAGTGAGATGATGTTCAGGCCGGAAGCCAGGTCCAGGCTTTCCCCTTGCAGGCAGCCAAAGCTGCCGCTCAGTTTGGTGATGGTCATACCGGCCTCTCCCCCCCTTCCAACGCAGCCAGGCCGAACCGAGCGGCCAGCTGGATCAGGGCAGGATCCGTCCCCGCCCGCTCCCTCCGGGACAGCTCCTGCAAAAAGGCCCCCGGCAGCGAGTCCTCCCCCTGTCGCTGCCACAGGGAGACAGGGGCAGTGGTCCTGTCCCGCAAAATCAGGTGGAAACACCGGGGCGCCAGTTCCTCTTCCATCGCGGCCAAGCTGATATTCTCCCCCCGGCCAGTGAAAGTCAGCCGCAGGATATCCCCCTGGCAGTCCTGGGGCAGCGCATCCAGCGCCGCCTGTAGGGGGGGCTTGTCCGTTATATCTGCCATAAGCTCCCAGTACCGCCGCCCCTCCATCGTGACGGGAGACAGCAGGATATCTCCCGGAAAAGCCTTGATCCAGAGGACATATTTATCCCCCGTCTCGTCAAAACCACGTCCTTCCGGGCAGCCAGGCCAGGCATAGCAGGTATCTCCCGCCCGGCAGATACCGCCATAGGCGTGGATATGTCCAAAGGCGATGTAGTCCATGCCGGAGGCGGCAATCTCCTCCTTGGTAACAGAGGCGTACCGCCCACGATTTACCGGATCGCCATGGAACACCATAAGCCGGAGCCGCCCCCCGTCCTCCTCCGGCTGAAAGCCCGCCAGGGGAGAGGTGTCCCGATAGGGGCCGGTGAAGGCGCAGCCATAGACCACGCAGTCCGGCAACTCCACCCGTTCCATCTCCGGAGAGGTGAAAATGTGGACGTTCTCCGGCCAGCTTACCCCTCGATAGGGGGAGCTGTCCCCCCAATAGTCGTGGTTCCCCGGGGAGATAAAGACCGGGGCCGGGATATCCGCCAGGGCGTCCCGCAGAGTCAGGGCTGTCTCGGGATAGATCTCACGGGAATCAAAGAGATCCCCCGGCAAAAGCACCAGATCTGCCTTTTCCCGCCTCGCATATCCGGAGATCCGTTTTATCAGCTGCCGTTGCTCCCGCCTCCGCTGTGCGGCCAGCTTCTGGGGCAGCGACTGGAAGGGGGAGTCCAGATGAAGGTCTGCGGCGTGGAGAATATTCATCCCCTTTTCCCCCCCTGTTCCGCAAGATCCACCCGCCGGACGGCAAGACAGCGCCCCGTGGCGGTATCAATGGTAAAGAGCGCCCCTTCCAGCTTGCAGGGCCCCTCCGCCGCCTGGTGGCGCATAGGAAGGCCGCCCAGAAACTGATCTACCGACTGCTGTGGCTCCACGCCCAAAATGGAACGCGCCGGACCCGTCATGCCCAAATCAGTGATATGCCCAGTCCCCCGGGGCAAAATCTTGGGGTCGGCAGTGGGAACATGGGTGTGGGTACCCCAGACCGCCGCCGCCCGACCGTCTAGGTGCCAGCCCATGGCCAGTTTCTCACTGGTAGCCTCGGCGTGGAAGTCCACTACCGTGAAATCCGCGTCAATTTCCTTCAAAATACGATCCGCAGCGGCAAAGGGGTCATCCATCACCGGGTTAAGGTAGAGCCGTCCTATCAGGCTCACCACCCCGATCCGCAGTCCCCTGGGGCCGTCATAGACCCCATAGCCCCGGCCCGGCGTCCGGGGAGAGAAGTTGGCCGGCCGCAGCAGCCAAGGCACGTCCTCCAGCAGGGGGATGATCTGCTGCTTGTTCCAGGTATGGTTGCCCAGGGTGACTACATCGGCGCCCGCCTGCCAAAGTTCTTCAGCCTGCCGGGGCAGAATGCCAAGACCGGCGGCGTTTTCCCCGTTGACAACGGTGAAGTGTATGTCAAATTCCCGCTTGAGTCCCGGCAGCCTGTCCCGAAAAAAATCCACGCCCCGCTGGGAAACCACGTCCCCCACAGCCAGCAGATTGAGTTCCATAAAAAGCCCCTCCTTATGCCCCCTTAGTATACGCTATTTTCCCCTTTGATGCAAGGGAAAGGTCAAAACCCGGCAGCTGCAATTTCGTGGGAAAAGAACTTGCTCCAGAGCATCCGCTGTGATACAATGAGAGTAATATTCAAAATCTTTAAAGGAGGAATTTTCCATGCTACGTGTTGACATCTCTTCCGCAGTCTCCCAGGAGGCTTTGGCGGGACTGGAGCCGGAACTGCTGGCCGCCCACCGCACCCTGGAGGAGGGAACCGGCCTGGGTAATGACTATCTGGGCTGGCGGAAGCTCCCCGGAGACTATGACCGAGAGGAGTTCGCCCGTATCCGCCAGGCGGCGAAAAAGATCCAGTCCGACTCCCAGGCACTGGTGGTCATCGGCATCGGCGGCTCCTATCTGGGGGCAAGAGCAGTCGTTGAGCTGCTTCGTTCCCCCAACTATAACCTGAAAAAGAAGTCCACCCCAGACATCTTCTTCGCCGGAAACACCCTCTCCACCGACGCGGTGCTGGAGGTGCTGGAGCTGGTGGGCAACCGGGATTTCTCTATCAACGTCATCTCTAAGTCGGGTACCACCACCGAACCTGCCGTGGCCTTCCGAATCTTCCGGGCAGCGCTGGAGAAAAAATATGGCAGGGAGGAAGCTCGCCGCCGCATCTATGCCACCACTGACAGGGCCAGAGGCGCGCTGAAGGGGCTGGCAGACGCAGAGGGCTATGAAACCTTCGTAGTGCCAGATGACATCGGCGGCCGGTACTCCGTGCTGACAGCTGTTGGTCTGCTGCCCATCGCCGTGTCAGGCATCGACATTGAGGCCCTGATGGGCGGAGCTGCCGCCGCTATGGAGCGCTTCGCTGAAAAGAACCTTCAAAACCCCGTCTGGCAGTATGCCGGGGCCAGGAATCTCCTCTATCGTCAGGGAAAAAAGATCGAACTTCTTGCCAGTTATGAGCCATCCTTCCGCTTTATGGCGGAGTGGTGGAAGCAGCTCTACGGCGAGAGCGAAGGCAAGGATGGCAAGGGTCTTTACCCCGCCAGTGTGGAATTCACCGCCGACCTGCACTCCATGGGTCAGTATATCCAGCAGGGCGAACGGTTAATGCTGGAGACGGTAGTGCAGTTTGAAAACCCCCACGGCAGCATCCAGCTTCAGGCCGATGCCGACAACGTGGACGGACTGAACTTCCTGGCCGGAAAGGACCTGCGCTTTGTGGCGGAGCAGGCCCTGCGGGGTACCCGGCTGGCCCATGTGGACGGCGGCGTACCCAATCTGCTGGTACAGACCGACTCCATCAAAGAGTCCACTGTCGGTGAACTGATCTACTTCTTCGAGCTGGCCTGCGGCATCTCAGGTTATCTGCTGGGAGTCAACCCCTTTGACCAGCCCGGCGTGGAGGCCTATAAGAAGAATATGTTTGCCCTGCTGGGAAAGCCTGGCTATGAGGATCTGAAGCAGGAGCTGGAGAGCCGGCTGTGAGCCGGACAAAACGGCTCCTCCCGAAGTTAAATACCCATAATAAGCATCCAGACAGGCGTCGGTTTGCCTGAGCCAGCCCCCACCAGGCTAAAAATAAAAGGCTGCCCGGAAATGATTTTCATCCTTTCCAGGCAGCCCCTTCATTTGCTCCTTAATTCAATAATTTAATAATTCAATATGGCGAACCGAACCGGCTGAAGGGCATCAGCACCCAGATCACCTTGCCGGAGACCTCCCGTATGTCAATTAGCCCCAGGTTGCGAGCGCGGCTGTCGGTGGAGTTGTTCCGATTGTCACCCATCACAAAGAGATAACCCTCGGGTACTGTAAAGGTGGTGTTCACATAGTTGGGATCCAACATGGTTTCCTTGCCCTCTAGGCGCATGGGGTCGCTCTCCTCCCGGTTGATATATGTCTCGTCCAGCACCACGCCATCCACCGTGACTGTATTGGCATCATAATCAATGCTGACGGTCTGGCCGCCGGTGGCGATAACCCGCTTCACCAGATTATCCGAACTGAAGCTCTCTTTCCGGATGATTATGATATCCCCAGTCTCCAGCGTATAGCCGAGACGCTGCATTACCATGACATCCCCCTCGTGGAGGGTAGGGTACATGGAACTTCCCTTGACCCCGATGAGCATGACGCAGAATGTAAAGAGTACCACCACGGCCAGGACAGCAACAATCATCATCTGAAGCCAGTCGTAAATATCCCGCTTCCAGGCATCGGGGCGGGGAGAGGATTCCTCCGGCTTGACTGTCTCCTGCTCCTGATGTCTGTGCAGATTTTCCTCCACTGCGGCATCGCCGCCTTTCTGTCTGAGTGTCTGGCGCCGGCTTTTGAACGCTGGCTGGGGCTTCCGCAGCTTGCGCTCGCCTAGTGTTCACATTATACCACGGTCACTAACCTCATCGTTCGC
>CAYUUP010000074.1:0-7902 GCA_964447925.1 uncultured Oscillospiraceae bacterium | reverse complement strand
CCAAGGTCTTTGAGGATGCCCGGCGTTCCGGCTATGTCCGGGTGCGTGCAGATGGCGCACTCTACGACCTCTCAGAGGAAATCAAGCTGGAAAAAAATCAGAAACACCGCATCGAGATTGTGATTGACCGGCTGATTATCCGTCCGGATATCCTCCAGCGGCTGACTGACTCCATGGAAACCGCCGCCGCCCTGTCTGGCGGGCTGGTGCTAGTGAATCTGGTACAGAAGGACGAAGATCTGCTCTTCTCCCAGAACTACGCCTGCGAGGACTGCGGCATCTCCATCGAGGAGCTGACACCCCGGCTGTTTTCCTTTAATAACCCCTATGGCGCCTGCCCCACCTGTACTGGGCTGGGCTTTCAGTTAGAGCCGGATCCCGACCGTATCCTGCCAAATAAAAGTCTCTCCCTGCTAGACGGGGCTATTGCCGCCTCAGGCTGGCACAGTCTCCGAGGCGGCGGCATCTCCCGGATGTATTTCGATGCCTTGTCCAAAAAATATCACTTTTCCCTCACTGACCCGGTGGAAACCCTGTCCGATGATGCCATCAATGTTATTCTCTACGGCACCCAAGGTGAGCCGCTGACCATGCACTATGACAATGAGTATAGCAAGGGAACCTTCAAGCGGCCCTGGGAGGGCATTATCGGCAATATTACCCGCCGTTACCGGGAAAATTCCTCTGATGCCATGCGTCAGGAGCTGGAGGAATGTATGTCTCCCTGTCCCTGCCCTGACTGCCAGGGCAGACGGCTACGGCCCGAGGCTCTGGCCGTCACTGTGGGGGATATCTCCATCGACGCTTTCTGTCAGAAATCCGTCACTCAGGCGCTGGACTTCATGGAACATCTGACCCTCTCCGGCCAGCAGGCCACCATCGCCCGGCTGATTCTGCGGGAAATCAAAAGCCGGTTGGGCTTCCTCCAGAGCGTGGGGCTGCAATATCTCACTCTGAGCCGTCAGGCAGGTACCCTCTCCGGCGGTGAGAGCCAGCGCATCCGGCTGGCCACGCAAATTGGGTCTTCCCTGATGGGAGTGCTGTATATTCTAGACGAACCGTCCATCGGTCTCCACCAGCGGGACAACAATATGCTGCTGGAAACTTTGAAAAATCTCCGGGATCTGGGCAATACCCTGCTGGTGGTGGAACACGACGAGGATACCATGCGGGCGGCAGATTATATCATTGATGTCGGCCCCGGTGCCGGGATCAACGGCGGAGAAATCGTAGCAACAGGGACTGTGGATGAGATCATGAATACCCCCGGCTCCGTCACCGGGGACTACCTCTCCGGTCGGAAGAAAATCCCCGTACCCCAGACACGCCGGGAGGGAAACGGCCATTTCCTCACCGTCCGGGGGGCAGCAGAGAACAACCTGAAAAACATAGACGTCTCCATCCCGCTGGGTACCTTTACCGCAGTCACCGGCGTCTCCGGCTCGGGCAAATCCTCCCTGGTGAACGAGATCATCTTCAAACGGCTGGGGGCTGACCTGAACCGCATGAAGGCCCGACCGGGCAAGCACCGGGCCATTGAGGGCATGGATCAGCTGGACAAGGTTATCGCCATCGACCAGTCCCCCATTGGCCGGACGCCCCGTTCCAACCCCGCCACCTATACCAATCTATTCAACGACATCCGCACCCTCTTTGCCTCCACCCCTGACGCCAAGTCACGGGGCTACGGGCCGGGCCGCTTTTCCTTCAACGTCCGGGGCGGGCGGTGCGAGGCCTGCGCCGGGGACGGACTTATCAAAATTGAAATGCACTTCCTGCCGGATATTTACGTCCCCTGCGAGGTGTGCAAAGGCCAGCGGTATAACCGGGAAACACTGGAGGTTAAATATAAGGGCAAAAGCATCGCCCAAGTGTTGGACATGACTGTGGACGAAGCTCTCCCCTTTTTTGAGCCGGTGCCCAAGATTGCGGGCCGCCTAAAAACGCTGGCCGATGTAGGGCTGGGCTATATCAGACTGGGCCAGTCTTCCACCACCCTATCCGGCGGTGAGGCCCAGCGGGTAAAGCTGGCCACCGAGCTTTCCAAGAGATCCACCGGCTCCACCTTTTATATTCTGGACGAGCCAACTACCGGCCTGCACACCGCTGATGTCCACCGGCTCATCGACGTCCTCCAACGGCTGGTAGATGCCGGAAATACTGTGCTAGTCATTGAACACAATCTGGATGTTATCAAAACGGCGGACTATATCATTGACCTTGGCCCCGAGGGGGGGGACCAAGGAGGCAATATCGTCTGCACGGGTACGCCAGAGCGGGTGGCTAGCTGCCCAGAATCCTACACAGGGCAGTTTTTGAAGCCATTACTGTACTCTCTCCCTTCAACCCCATGAATACAAAACCGGAGTGTGATCTGATCCTGTGGATATTTTGAATTGGCTCACCGGTACCGATGCAGGCAAATTCATATTTACCATGCTGGTTTCCATGGTTCCCATCGTTGAGCTGCGGGGAGGCATTCCTTTTGGCGTAAGCCTGGGACTGACCCACTGGCTGGTACTCACCGCCGCCATCATTGGGAATCTGCTGCCCGTCCCCTTTATCCTGGTGTACATCCGCCGTCTTTTCGCCTGGATGTGTACCAAGGCCCGGTGGCTCAACAGGCTGGTTGCCTGGCTCGAACGCAAGGGAATGTCCAAGAGCGAGACCGTTTACCGCTATCAGCTGTTGGGGCTGTTCGTCCTGGTGGCCATCCCTCTGCCGGGGACAGGAGCCTGGACAGGAACCCTGGTGGCTGCTCTGATGGACATTCGGCTGAAAAATGCCCTCCCAGCCATCGCCTTGGGCGTACTGGCGGCAGCTGTGATCATATCCGTTCTGACCTATGGGGTTGTTTTCCTGATTTCTTAAATTCCTGCATCAGCAGCCTGTTCTCTTCCTGTCTCCCGTGACCATTGTTCTCCTCTCTGCATAGTTTGGGGAGAGGTGATATATATGCTGCTCTATGAAATTATACTAGCCCTGCTGGCCGCCGGGGGGCTGGTCTCGCTGCTTTGGCTGGTTCTGGGACAGCTTCTCCTCCCTGCAGGGGGCAAGCTGGCACTGGTACTGGCTCCCGCAGGGGACGGGGCGGGCCTGGAGCAGACACTGAAAGCCCTCCGCTGGCTGATATCGGCAGAGCTGCTGCGGCCCTGCAGTATTCTGGTGGTGGAGGATGGTCTTTCCCTGATGGGCCGTACTGCGGCCCTTGCTCTGTGCCGCCGCTGGCAGGAGGTGGAACTGTGTTCCGCCGGAGAATTGGCGGAGCGGACAAAGAGTCTCCAGGAGTAACCTGTCCGGCTGACAGACAGGGGCAGTTTCTGGCCGTATCTTCATCAAAGCGGTACATCTGGCACAAGGGGGTGACATATCCTGGATATGACATGGGATAACAGAACCGGCCCAGAGGAGTTGAAGGGGACAGTATCCGGCATTCTTTTTCAGAATCCCGACAATGGCTATACCGTCCTGAGGCTCCACTGCGGCAGGGAGACACACACCGTCACCGGGTCGTTGCCCGGCATTTCCGTGGGGGAGGAACTGACCGTCACCGGCCAGTGGACCAACCATTATAGCTATGGCCGTCAGTTCAAGGCCGCCACCTTCAGCAGAGAGCTGCCCTCTTCCGAAAGGGCCATTGAGGACTATCTGGGTTCCGGTGTGATCAAGGGAGTGGGCAAACGCACTGCCCAGCGGCTGGTAGCTCTCTTTGGGGATGAGACTCTCTCTGTCATCGAATCGGCGCCAGAGCGGCTGCTGGAACTGAAGGGCATGACTCTAAAGCGTGCCCAGGCCATCCAGGAGGAATTTTTGCAGAAAGCGGGTATGCGCCGCCTTCTGGAGTTTCTGGGCAGCCATGGTCTGCCCGCCACCTTATGCGCTCCCCTGTGGCGGCAGTATGGAGAGGTGGCTCTGGATGCGGTGAAGTCCAACCCATATTTGCTGTGCAGTGAGGATCTTGGGCTGAAATTCCAGCAGGCCGATCAGCTGGCCGCCGCTCTAGGCGTGGACGCCGCAGACCCCATCCGCATTGACGCCGGACTGCTGTGTACCCTTAACCGGAGCCTGGGCAGCGGACACTGCTTCCTCCCCCGGGATAAGCTGTTGTCCGCCGCCGAAAAGCTGCTGCTCCGCCCAGAGGATGAGCTGGCGGCGGGACTGGACAGGCTCTGCCAGACCGGCCAGTTGGTGGTCATCTCGGTGGAGGAAGTGAACGCCGTCTATCGCTCCGACCTCTACGAGGCGGAGTGCTACATCGCGTGGCGGCTGACAGAGATGTCCCGGCAGTCTGCCCTGCCCCCGGAGGGCATTGACCAGCTGATCCGCCAAGTGGAGCGGGAGCAGGGCATCTCCTACGCCCCCCAGCAGAGGCAGGCGGTAGAGCTAGCATCCAGCTGTCAGGTGATTCTGCTGACCGGTGGCCCCGGCACAGGAAAGACCACCTCTCTGAGGGGAATTTTGGGGCTTTTTGAAGCTATGGGGTTTTCCTGCGCTCTGGCCGCCCCTACTGGCCGGGCAGCCAAGCGGCTCTCCGAGCTGACAGGCGCCGAAGCCGCCACCATCCACCGGCTGCTGGAGGCAGGCTATGACAATGCCACCGGCCAGCTGGCTTTTTCCAAAAATGAATCTGACCCGCTGGAGGTGGACGCTGTCATTGTGGATGAGGCCTCCATGGTAGATGTTCCTCTGATGTACGCCCTGCTGGCCGCATTGAAAAATGACTGTCGGCTTGTTCTGGTGGGTGACCGGGATCAGCTCCCCTCCGTGGGACCGGGGCTGCTCTTTGACCATCTGCTCTGCTCCGGGATCTTGCCCACCGTCCGGCTGACGGACATCTTCCGGCAGGCCCAGCAATCCGCCATCGTCATGAACGCCCATCAGGTAAACCTAGGCTGGCCCCCCGACCTGACCAACCACGCCTCTGACTTTTTCTTCCTCCGGCGGCGGCAGGCGGATCGTGCGCTGGACACCATTGTGGAGCTGTGCAAGACCCGGCTGCCGGAGCATATGGGCATCCCCGCCGGACAAATCCAAGTCCTCTCCCCCACCCGGAAAGGCACCACCGGCACAGCCAATCTCAACGCCGCTCTCCAGTTTGCTCTGAATCCCCCCGCCCCGGAGAAGGCAGAACGGAAATTTGGCTCCATCATATTCCGTACCGGTGATCGAGTAATTCAGGTAAAAAATAACTACGATATTCTCTGGGAGGGTGAGGACGGCAGCGGCGGTATGGGTGTCTATAACGGTGACATCGGTACCATCACCGATATAGCTCCCCAGGGCGAGGTAGTGACAGTGGATTTCGACGGGCGGTTGGTGGAATACACCCCGGACATGCTCCCAGAACTGGAGCTGGCCTATGCCATGACCGTCCATAAGGCCCAGGGCAGCGAGTATCCCGCCGTGATTTTGGCCGCCCTTCCCGGCGTCCCCATGCTGATGACCCGGGAGGTACTCTACACCGCCATCACCCGGGCCAGGCAGCTGCTGATCATCGTAGGAGACGAGCATGCAGTAAACAGCATGGTTCAGAATGACCGTAAAGCCCGACGCTACAGCGGCATTCGTTTCCTGCTGACGGAAACTCCGTAACAAGCAACAACATTTTAAGGTTATTATAAGGCTGGCATGCTATCCTGTAAATTGGACAAAAGGAGGGAACTTTCATGCGCATTCTCATTGTGGAGGACGAGCCTCGCCTGGCTCAGACCATCAGCGACCTCTTAGAGGCCAACCACTACGCAACCGACATCTGCTATGACGGCGAGACGGGGCTGGACAACGCCCTGGCTGCCATCTACGATGTGGTCATTCTGGACCTGATGCTGCCCAAGCTGGATGGACTTGAGGTAGCCCGCCAGATGCGCTCCGCAGGTAACCGCACCCCCATTCTGATGCTCACCGCCCGGACAGATCTGGAGGATCGGATCACAGGCTTGGACGCCGGGGGAGATTACTATCTGACCAAGCCCTTTGCCTCGGAGGAACTTCTGGCCTGCGTCCGCTCACTAATACGCCGCCAGGGAGACAGCATTCAAAATACCGTCACCTTTGGTGACCTGCGTCTGGAACTTGCCTCATGTCTGCTGGTCTGCGGTCAGCGCTCTGTTCGGCTCAGCCGAAAGGAATTTGAGATCATGGGGCTTCTCCTGCACAATGGCAGCCGGGTGGTTTCCAAGGAGATTCTGATTCTCAAGGTCTGGGGCTATGAGTCCGATGCCGAAGATAATAACGTAGAGGTCTACATCTCCTTTCTGCGAAAAAAGCTCAGCCACCTGAAATCCAATGTCTCTATCAAGACCCTGCGGATGCTGGGCTACCATCTTGAAATGGGAGAAGGCCAATGATACGGCGGCTGCGCTGGAAGTTTGTCGCCATCAACATGGCCATTGTCACCATTATGCTGGCAGTTATCGCCGTCTTTGTTCTCTCCTTTACCCGAAACAGCCTGGAGCAGGAGAGCCATACCCTGGCGGAGCAGGTCATCTCCCAGATGCCCAATGGCAACGGGCAGCAGCTTTCCAGCACTCTGCCCTACCTGGTGGTGGATGTAGTCCGTCTTTTTGATCTGCCCGGCAGCTCTGGGAACTTTCCCAAGATGCCGGAAACGGATGGACGAGGGGAGTCTGGGAGCGCACCTAAGGGGACATATCAAATCACCGCCGTCTATAGCAATCAGGGCATCCTGTCCTCCAGTCAAAGCGACAGCATCTATGACAGCGAGAATCTGACCCAGCTGGTAGAAACCAGTCTCACCGCCGATGCCTCCTCTGGTGTTCTGGACGGCTACAAGCTACATTACCTGCGGCAGCAGACTTTAACCGGATGGCGCATCGCCTTTGTGGATCTCTCCTATATCTCCACCGCCATTCGCAGTCTGGCAGTAAACCTGATGCTGGTGCTAGGCTTTGCCCTGGCCGCCTTCTTTGGCATCAGCCTACTGCTGGCCTGGTGGGCGGTTCGGCCTGTGGAGACATCCTGGAAGCAACAGCGGCAGTTTGTGGCCGACGCCTCCCACGAGCTGAAAACACCTCTGGCCGTTCTGCGAGCCAACGCCGAAATGCTTCAGGCCTATGCCCCACCTCAGGATGAAAAAGCTCTCCGCTGGCTGGATAACATCCAGGTCTCCTCCCGGCAAATGCAAAAGCTGGTGGAGGATATGCTGACCCTGGCCCGTTCCGACAGCCAGACACAGTCCCTGGTGCTGGAACGGCTGGACTTCAGCGATCAGGTGAATGACTGTCTGTTGCTCTTTGAGCCGGTTGCCTTCGAGAGCGGCAGAGATTTGATGTCAGACGTAGCTGAGGGGCTGACCGTCTTAGGTGACTGTGACAGGCTGCGGCAGCTTATCGCCATCTTGCTGGACAATGCCTGCAAATACTCCCCCGAAGGAGGCACCATCCGGGTGACTCTCCAGCCGGATGGCGCCAAGCGGTTACGGCTCTCCGTCTTCAATACCGGTGAGCCGATTCCGCAGCCGGATCTGGAACGTATCTTTCAGCGGTTTTATCGCCGGGATCCCGCCCGTGTCCAGGGGGGCTACGGCTTAGGGCTTGCCATTGCCCGGGACATCGCCCGGCAGCACGGCGGTCGGCTCTGGGCGGAGTCCTCTCCCGACGGGAACACCTTCTGTCTCCGGTTAGAGCGGTGCTAATTCCCAATCTCTTACAAATTTTTCAAAGCGTATTCCCGCTTTGCACGCTGTTCTTCTTATCATATCACTGAAAAACGCCCGTTCTCATCTCCTGAGAACGGGCGTTCCTTGTCAGGCTGTGCTTCCCGCCGCCAATCAGCGGCGGGAAGCACAGCATTATCCATCGCAGCTTTCAGCGTGTTGTAGGCGGCCTACAGCGCCGCAACCAGCAGAACCGCCCCTACGCCCATAAACAATATCCCCAGCTT
>CAYUUP010000073.1:0-7920 GCA_964447925.1 uncultured Oscillospiraceae bacterium | reverse complement strand
GGGTCATGTAGATGTCCTGATTTATGACAAACTCCAGCTCCGGGCTCTTGTACATCTTGACCCACTTGTTGGTGTCCAGCATGGTGCCGATAAAGGAGCCGCCGTACCGCCAGAAGCAATGTACCTTGTTGTAGCCGGGGGCCGGATAGACGTGCCGCGTGAACTCAAGATCCACGCCGCCGCCGCAGAAGCCCTCGCCGTACCACTCATAGTGGCCATCCAGAATGGCATCGGGCAGATTGGGCCGGTACAGCACCTGTTCCACGCTGTTCGTTGGCATGTCATCGCAGATGGGGTACTTGGCAATGGAAGAAAGGGGGTCCGAGTAGCCGCCGAACCAGAAGTTGTAATTCATGGGCGCACCCACGGCGGGTGACCAGAAAGCCCGGCCGGGCTTGCCCATGCCCTGCATGGCGGAGAGCAAGGTGTGCAGTCGGGCATATTCGGTTCCATTGGAGTTACGGCAGGCGCCGCCAAAGCCGCCGCGCATTCCAGAGCCGCTGGTGGTGACGGTGCTGGCCCACCGGCGGGCGATGGCCTTGATGTCCATGGCTGGTACCAGAGACAGCTCGGATGCCCAGCGGGGCGTCTTGGCTATGCCGTCTGGCCCCAGACCCAGAATGTGGTTCTTGAACTCTTCAAAACGGTGGCCGTGCTGAGCGACGTACTCCTTGTCATAGGTACCCTCAGTAATCCACACATAGGCGATGGCCTCCAGAATGGCAGCGTCGGTGCCCATCCGAGGGCCGATCCACTTATCCGCCTGCTTCACGGAGGTGTAGTTGTTAAAGGGGTCGATGTAGATGAACTGAATGCCCATTTCCTTCATCCACCATCGCCACAGGGCGGACTCCTGAGCAGAATAGCCGCCCCGGCTGGTGTCCGGGTCGGTGGACCAGCAGACGATGGTTTCGGTGTTCTGCATGGCCATCTCCAGCATATCGTATGGCTCCGGGCCACCCAGCCGCCAGTAATAGCCATAGGAATGGGGGGTACCCCAGTGGAAGCCCTCCCAGGAGTCGGGGTTATCCGCCACGCGGGTATAGCCCATCATAGTGAAGAATCGGTTAAACAGGGAAATCTTGTAGCCCACCAGTCCCCAGCTGTGATGGGAGGAGGTGCAGGCCATAATGGTTTCCTTGCCATAGGTTTTATGCAGCCGCTTGATCTCCCGGGCCACCAAAGAGAGGGCCTCATCCCAGGAGGCCCGGCGGTAGCCGGACTTGCCTCGGTTCTCGGTGTTACGGTTCTGGCCGTCGGGTGTCTCCACAAAATCCTCCCGGATCATGGGATATTTCAGCCGGTCATAGGAATAGGTCTTATCCCGCTCGCAGTAGCCCAGAAGGGACATGGTCATCTTGCGTTGGGGAGTGTATTCCTTCCCCCGGGCCTTGATGACCCATCCGGGGGGATCATCCTCGGTAAATACGATGGGTCGGACACGACGGATGACGCCATCAATGGTGTGTAGGGTCATGGGGCCGCCCACGCAGACGCTGTGGCTGATGCGCTCCCGTTTGCTGTCGGAGCGCATGGAATGAATTGTATCCATGTTTCCTCCTTATTTCACTTCGACCATCTGACGGGCGTAATCGGAACGGGGGTCAATCTCTACCATGCTACCCACATATTTGCCGTCCTTCCGCTCGAAGCACCGCATATCAAAATCCTCCAGGATAGCCAGCCAAAAGACCCGGCCGTCCGGCCCCCGATAATGTTTCCCCACGTGGTACTGGTGTTGAAGCAACTCGATATCGCCGCCCTCGCCCGTCCACCGCTTCTGGGCCTGGGCATAGTGCAGGTTCAAGAAGCTGGGATTTACAACGCCATAGCGTTCCCAGCGCATCGGTCCGATATTTTTCCAGTCATCCTTCAAGGAGTCCATTGTCTCCACAATGACGTCATACACGTCAGTGCCGGGCATACCACAGCCCTCAAAGTTCTCATACCAAACCCGGTAAGCACACATATGCTCACTGGGATGATTCTTTAGCGCGTTCTTCACCCGCTCCACCAGCTCCGCCTTTTCCATAGTGACGTTGCCCTCTGGGAGATGGAGAAGATATTTTTTTACCAATTCCACTTGCTCGTCCCTCCCTTATCGAATCTCATAGCAGGAGACCGTGTCGATCTCCTGCGGAACATGGCCAGTTTTCCGCTCATCACCATAGCCATAACTCCAGTCCACCGGCAGATCATAGCTGGCCACAAGGCGCAGGCCGCTCAACAGCAGCTGGCCGCTGCCTGTATACTGCTTCTGAATCTTGGTACGGGCCAATTCCATGGCCTCATCTTCACTGCTTGCCAATACAGAAATCTCGGCAGGAGCGCAGAAGATATAATCTGCAATTTCGGGCTTTTCCCACTGGGTTTTGGGGGCTTCATAGATATATTTTTTCATCTTCGCCCTCCTTTATGGCATCCGCACATCGGGAACGAACCGGGCGTTCACCCAGGGGCCATACTTCGCCATGAAATTCAGGTCATCACCAGCGAAGCCGTATTCCTCCAGCCGGGAGGGATGTACCCACTGGTACTCCGCCGTAAATTCCTTCGGTTCTGTCTGCCAGGTGTTCACCGCCTCATAGTAGCAGTGGTAATTACACTTGGTGTTCGTGTTGTGGGTGATATTGCCACAGGCGATGTGTTCCACAGTGCCGTCCTCAGGCGCCTTGTGGCCGATCAGAGTACGCTTGCCCACCGCCACCTTCATACCAAGCTGCTCCCAGGCGATACGGGAAACAGCTTCCTCCTCCGTCTCGTTGGTACGGACAGTGCCGTGTGGGAACTCCCATGCACCATCCATATTTTTATAGATGAACACGTTGCCAGTGGGTCCGGAGTGGTGCTGGATCAAAACCGATATAGTGGTCATACCTGCACCTCCTTAAAGCGTGTACTGGTGGTCGGCCAGGACATATCCAGCCGCCTCCAGCTGAGGGGCAACCCGCTCCCGGAACTGGCGGACAGTCTCCTGCTGCACGTTCCGGTCAATGCGGCGCACCTCCACGCCGTCCTCCCGGATGCTGGCCCACTCGGTGAAACCGCCCCGGGTGCTTCTGCATACAAATTGATAAGTCTTTTTCATTGGGGTCGCTGAACCTCCTCATTGTCATCCTTTGGCGCGTCCTGCCAGGACATGAAATCCACATCCTCCGCAGGCAGCTGCCCCGTCATGTCCAGATAAGCGATGATGCCCCGTTCCGCCGCTACCATGACACCCATGGGATCCATTCCCTCCTTGGGGGTGATGGCAAAGAGCTGATCCGCTGCGGCGGTCAGATTCTTAAACATGGCGGTGTTTCGCTCGTTCTCAGGGAAGGACTTCCTCCGTCCCTCCTCCCCGTCCAGGGGGTGGATAAAGCAGTGGTAGCCTCCATGATACAGAAAAACATACATCATTTCCATCTTGGACAATACGCCCACCATTTTTCCGGCTCTCAACGTCTCCAGGAGTTTTTCCCCATCCATTTCCAGGGGCTTCAGCTGGACATCGTTGTGGTGGTCGTTCCGTTCCCCGCGTTCGCTTGCCTTGCGGGTGCGCCGGGATTCTGCTTGATCACTTCCGATTTTTGAGTTCCTCCTTTCGGGTCGCAATTGCTTGATTTTCCTGCCGCAGCCTATGCGGGAGCCTCGACCGTTTTCCCCCAGGAGCTGCCACTCCCAGGCGACCGACAGCCGCCGCTATGTCCGTCACATATCATGCCCCCTTTATCGTTTTTAAATTTGATCATTTGGGTACAATCTGCCTATAATGCTACATTCATATTTTATACCTTGGCACCATTCCAAAGTCAAGCATCAATTCCTGTAAAAAAAAGCTGACGAGGGCGTCATCATCCATGCTGAAGAAGAAAAAAGCGCAACAATTGCGCTTTTTTTGCCCGTTATAACAACCTATGGGTTGTAAGTGATACGCTGTTTCGGCGTGAAGGGCATCATTTCCCAGCGGTTGCAAATTTTCAAAAAAGCACCGTAAAAAAAGGATTTTGGCGGACAACAGCGTATATAACTTTTATAGAGAAGGCGTATATCGCCCATCTCTCTCCATCCCGGGAGGTGATGACCCATGTGTCACGAGATTCGGCTGGAGATTGAAGCGGAAGAAACCCATATCCTCTCCCCCTATGCTTGTCTGGCGGCAGCCTCCAGGGGACGGGAGCGGCCTGAAGAGGAATCCGGCGTCCGCACCTGCTTCCAGCGGGATGTGGATCGCATTACCCACTCCAAATCTTTCCGGCGGCTGAAGCACAAGACCCAAGTCTTTCTGGATCCGGAGGGCGATCACTACCGTACCCGGATGACCCATACACTGGAGGTCACCCGAATTGCCCGCACCATCGCCCGGGGGCTGCGGCTCAACGAGGACCTGACCGAAGCCATTGGGCTGGGCCACGATCTGGGCCACACCCCCTTTGGCCACGCTGGAGAACGGGCGCTGAACCGTCTGCTGCCTGGCGGATTCACCCACAATGCCCAGTCACTGCGGGTGGTGGACAAGCTGGAAAAGGACGGACGGGGCTTGAACCTCACCTATGAGGTCAGAGACGGCATCCTGTGCCACACCGGACCTCAGCTGCCTGCCACCTCAGAGGGCCAGATCATCCGTCTGGCAGACCGGGTTGCCTACATTAACCATGACATTGACGATGCCATCCGGGGTGGCATCATCCGGGAGACGGATATCCCGGCTAACCTAACAGCGCTGCTAGGAAACAGCCCTTCCCGACGCATCAACACCCTAACAGTGGACATCATCTTCTCTAGCCGAGATAGCGGTACCATCTGCCAGACCCCCCAACTGGCTCAGGCCATGGAGGAACTGCGGCAGTTTCTCTTTGACCGGGTCTACCGAAACCCCACCGCCAAGGGGGAGGAGAGCAAGGTGGAGGCCATGCTCGCCCAGATGTTCCATTATTACTGCAGTCACCCCGATGACCTGCCGGAGGAATACTGCCGTATTCGGGAGGCTGAGGGCGCCCAGCGGGCGGCCTGTGACTACATTGCCGGCATGACGGACTCCTATGCTGTAGCCCGCTACGCTGAGCTGTATATTCCCCACGGCTGGACGATAAAGTAGCTCCGAATGGATAAGAGCAGGAAATCCAGGTTAAAATAAGTCTTGTTTAATTACTCGAAGGGGGAGGCCGAATGGCAATTCCAGACAGCTTTCTGGATGAATTGATCGCCCGAACAGATATTGTGGATTTGGTGCAGGACTATGTCCCCTTGACCCGCAAAAGCGGTCGCTATTGGGGTCTATGCCCCTTTCACAGTGAAAAAACACCCTCCTTTTCTGTAAATCCCGATCGGCAGACCTATTATTGCTTCGGCTGTCACAAGGGCGGCGGGGCCATCAGCTTTATCCGGGAACATGAGGGCTTGGGATTTGTGGATGCGGTGGAAGTGCTGGCCCGCCGGGCCGGGATGGAGATCCCCAGCCAGTCTCGGGACGCTGGGGACAAGGAGAGGCGGGAGCGGCTCCTGGCTCTGAACCGTGATGCGGCCCGCTGGTTCCACCAGAACCTCAGCCTCCCACAGGCGGAAGGTGCCCGGGACTACCTGGCCCGCCGGGGGCTCTCCCGCAGGACACTGACCAGCTTTGGCATTGGCTATGCCCTTCCGGGTTGGGACAATCTCATCCAGGCCATGACTGCCCAGGGCTACACCAAGTCCGAACTGCTGGACACCGGTCTGGTGGTGCAGCGGGGAGTGCAGTCCCAGGCCCCGCCAGAAAAGGGCATTCACATCTATGACCGCTTCCGGGATCGGATTATTTTCCCCATCATTGACGTGCGGGGCAGCGTCATCGGCTTTGGTGGCCGAGTGCTGGATGACAGTCTTCCCAAATACCTCAACTCCCCTGACAGTCATGTCTACAACAAGAGCCGCAACCTCTTCGCGCTGAACATCGCAAAAAAGTCCAAGCAGGGCCGCATCATCCTCACGGAGGGCTATATGGATACCATTGCTCTCCACCAAGCCGGCTTCGACTGTGCCGTGGCATCCCTGGGAACCTCTCTCACTGCAGACCATGCCCGGCTGATCTCCCGCTACACCAAGGAGGTTGTCATCGCCTATGACGGTGATCAGGCGGGCATGAAAGCCACCCAGCGGGCCATCCCTATGCTGGAACGTGCCGGACTGACCGTCCGGGTACTACGGGTCACTGGAGCCAAAGATCCGGACGAGTTCATCAAACAATATGGCTCAGCTGCCTTTGCCAAGCTGCTGGACGGCTCAGAGAATCATATCGAGTACCAGCTGCGTCTGCTGGCTGACAGCTATGACTTCAGTCAGGATGACCAGCGGGTAGCCTATCTTCAGAAGGCCGCAGGCATTATTGAAGCGCTGGAAAGCCCAGTGGAACGGGAGGTCTATGGTAGCCGGGCCGCAGAGTCAGCGGGAGTCTCCCCTTCTGTGGTTGCCGAGGAGGTCAGCCGCTTGCGGAAGCAGAAGAACCGAAAGCAACGCCGGGATGAGGAACGGGCAGCCATGAATCCCAACCGGGTGCAGCCAGAGGATCGGAGCCTGCGCTATAACAATCCCTCCTCCGCTCGGGCGGAGGAGGGTGTGGTACAGCTCCTGTTGGCTGAGCCGGACTTTTTTGCCCAAGTTGGGGAACTATCCCCGGAGGACTTCTCTTCCCCCACTCTTGGGCGGCTGTACAGTCTGTTACAGGAGCGGTGGCAGGCGGGGGATCCCCCATCAGGGCTGAACGTCCTTGAGGGGCATTTCAGCCAGGAGGAAATCAACCATCTGACCCATATTCTGGAGTCCGGCCAGCGGCCCCTATCCCTAGCAAACGGCGAAAAGGCCCTGGCTGACTACATAAAAAAGATTCACCAGCCCCGGAGCGTTGAAAACGATAATGATCTGATGCTGTTCCGGCGGCAGAGGCAACATGAACAGGGAGGGCATTTTTCATGAGCAAGAAGAAGAACATCCCGGAGAATTTCTCCGAGGCAGCACTGACTGCCCCAGACACCAAAGACGCTGATCTGCTGGAGTCCCTTCCCGAGGATGACATACTGCTGGAATCCTTTTCCGGGGACGATATGCTGTTGGAGCATACCCCGGAGGAGCTGGAGGCGGCTGCTGATTCCCTTCTCAGCGCCGTTCAGGAGGCCGAAGCCGGGGGGCCTGATTCCAGTGAGCAGTCCCCCTTCGATTTCAGCAGTCTTGGGAACGAAGCTCCCTCCCAATTTCCGGAGGATGCCCCCCATGCGGATAAGCTGAACAGCCTGATCCAGCGGGCCAAGGCCAAGGGCAGGCTGGGTACTGCGGAGATGATCGAGCTGGACAGTCTGGATCTGGAAAATGCCCAGTCCGACCAATTCTATGACATTCTCTCCAACATGGGCATCGACCTGGTATCTGATGATGACATTTCTGGTGCCCCCTCGCCGGACAATGAGCCGCCCCTGCCGGAGGTCATGGAGGACGTGGAGGAGGATGAAATCGTAGACCCCAACACCCTCGTGGACTCCTTCAATATGGATGATCCCGTCCGGATGTATCTGAAGGAGATTGGTAAGGTACCCCTCCTGACCCCTGAGGAAGAGACGGAGCTTGCCATTGCCATGTCGAAGGGAGAGGCCGCCCGCAGTCAGTTGGCCGAGTTGACCGCCCAGGGAGATGAGGTGCCGGAGGATATTCGGACAGAGCTTCAGGCCCTCATCGATCGCGGCAAGGTGTGCAAACAGAAGCTGGCAGAGGCCAACCTGCGGCTGGTTGTTTCCATCGCCAAACGGTATGTGGGCCGGGGGATGCTCTTTTTGGATCTAATTCAGGAGGGCAACCTGGGCCTCATCAAGGCGGTTGACAAATTTGACTATACCAAGGGCTACAAGTTCTCCACCTATGCCACCTGGTGGATCCGCCAGGCCATCACCCGGGCCATTGCGGACCAGGCCCGCA
>CAYUUP010000072.1:0-8138 GCA_964447925.1 uncultured Oscillospiraceae bacterium | reverse complement strand
CTGGGAATGCCATCTCCCCGGATACCGTCATCAAGCAGTACGGGGCGGATATGCTGAGACTGTGGGTGTCCTCCGCCGACTACACCCAGGATATGCGCATCTCCCAGCCTATCCTGAAACAGCTCTCTGATGCATATTTGAAGATCCGCAACACCGCTCGGTATATCCTGGGCAACCTCAGCGGCTTTGACCCCGATAACCCCGTCCCCTTTGAGGAAATGATTGAACTGGATCAATGGGCGGTCAGTCGGCTGAACACCCTGACACGCCAGGTGCGGGAGGGCTACGACCGCTATGAATTCCACGCCGTATACCGGGCCATCTATCGCTTCTGCGTGGTGGAGATGTCCAGCTTCTACCTGGATATTATCAAAGACAGGCTTTATTGTGAGCCGAAGGACTCCTTCCCCCGACGCTCCGCGCAGACTGCCATCTATCGCGTGCTGGATGCTATGACCCGGATGCTGGCACCTATTCTGGCCTTTACCTCTGAGGAGATCTGGGCGGCTATGCCTCATCACAGCGGGGTTGAGGCCTTGTCTCCGCTCCTGAACGATATGCCCTCCCCTGACCCGGCCTATGAATTCACCCCAGAGCAGGAGATGTACTGGCAGCGGATTTTGGCCCTGAAATCCGATGTCAACAAGGCGCTGGAGCGAGTGCGGACAGCCAAAATGGTCACAAAATCCACCGATGCAGCCGTGACCCTTTATCTAGATGACGAAGCTTGGGAGCGGTTTCAGCCCCTCAAGGGTCACCACTTCGAGGCACTGTTCATTGTCTCCTCGGTAGAGATCATTCATGGATCCGGCGAGGGCTATGCGGGAGAGGAGTTCCCTGGCCTGACGGTGAAGGTGGAAACCGACCCCAACGAGAAGTGTCCCCGTTGCTGGAACCACCATCCCGGCATCGGCCAGGACGCCGACCATCCCCGGCTCTGCCCTCGCTGCGCTGCTGCTGTGCGGGCTATGGGTGTGGCCCCGGAGAGCGCAGAGTAAATTTATCTGTGCCATTTCAGTCCCTGCGGTCGTCTGTCGGTCGCAGGGACTTTGCTTTTACTTGGGCAAATGGAGCCACAGCGGAGCAGCAGACAAAAAGGGACTGCCTCTTGAGACAGTCCCTTGTGTAATCAAATATTCATTCAGTTCAATACATAGGCATCCACCGTGCGGACGCCGAAGGCATAGCACAGACTGGCAGAGCTGTAATACAGATCCAGCCTATAGCCCTTGATGCCGCCGCCACAGTCCTCCGCAGTGCCTACGCCGTAGACAACAGAGCCGCTAGAGGTGACAATAAAGAACTTGGTGCCGTAGGGAAAAACGCTGGGATCCACAGCTACGGTGCCAGGTGAGGGAGTAGTACCGGTGGCGGTCTTGTTTCCGGTGGCGGTGTAGGCGGTGGCGGTACATTTGACAGCTTCCGAATAGCTGTAAGTAGTGCCGTCAGACAGATAGATGATCTGATTCTCTGTGTCTACCCGGGTGATGGTGGCGCTGGTGCGGCTCAAGGAACTGCTGCTCCTGGATCCATAGCTGGTGGAGGTGACCACCGGCTTCACATAGGTTCCATAGGTGACAATCTCATCCACAGGTTCCACCGTGGCAGTGTCGATGAGCGTGTAGCTGGAGCGGCCGTCCTCGCCAGTGAGTACTTGATAGGTATAGGTAGTAGAGCCGTTGACGCCGGCCTGGGTGACCTCCTCCGTACCCTTATTCATGGTGGAATCCGCCACCCGGGTGGATTCATAGGCAATCTCCTCCACCACCTCAAAGGTGGAAACAGCATACCGGGCAACAGAGATTTCCTGACATTCGCTGGCCAAGGTGTCTCCGTCCACCGAGAGAACGTCATACTCATCCAAGGTGATGGAGAGTCGATCCAGAAGCTGGGATACAGTCTCGCCAATCTGGGGGGTGACATGATAGGAAACACCATCGCAGCTCAGCAGAAGACTATGGGCTTCCTGCTGGGAGACTTCAACATAAGTGACACCGTCCTCACTTCGCTGGGTGGTAACAGCTGTGAGATAATTTATCTGGATACCCGCCTCGTCCAGCACATCGCTGACATCCGGTGACTCACTCTCCAACAGGATAGTCTCGCCGCCTGCGGTGATGCTGTAGGTATAGACAACGGGAATGTTGTCCGCCGCAGCATTGCTCAGTGCCAGCGCAACAACCAACGCCAGCGCCAACGTGATAATCAGCACGTTGCGCAAAATGGAAAACAGATGACGGCTTCTGAGAGATATCAGTTTTGACATATAGTGCCTCCCAAACTGACCCAAACAGGGGAGAAATGGATCTGTAATAATTTGTAACCAACTGCTTGAAGGTATTATATGTGAAAAAAAAGCGGCTGTCAAGGGAAAAACGATGGTTTTTTCGCCGTAACAGTTGCAAAAATAAAAAATTATGTAAACTAGCCGGGGGAAATTCTTGTAAGATTTTTTACGAATAAGTGACAAAAGAGTAACAACTCGTTTCAAATGGTGACAGTGGAGAGCGGTCATGATGAAAATAAAACACAACATCTTGTATTGGAAAAATTTGCAGCACAAGATGTTGTGTTTTATGAAATAATAGATAAAGATAGCAAGAAAAAACGATGATTTTTTGTATAAAATATCAAAAATAAGAGCGCGACTTGCAGAAAATTTACATCGCACTTACCAGTTGGGACATATCATACAGCCCGGGCTGGCCCACAGTACAGAGGAATTTGACTGCTTTGACCGCTCCGTTGGCGAAAATTTCCCGGGATGCGGCGGTATGCTTAATCTCAATGACCTCGTCCCGCCCGGCGAAGATAACCTCGTGCTGGCCCACAATGGTGCCGCCCCGGACAGCGCTGATGCCGATCTCTCGCTTTCCCCGGGGCTGGCGGACGGAGTGCCGCTCGTAGGTATATTCCGGTTCATAGGATAGGGCGGCAGCGGCGGCGTCTGCAATCATCAGGGCGGTGCCGCTGGGGGCGTCCACCTTGCAGTTGTGGTGCCGCTCTACGATTTCGATGTCATAGCTGTCCCCCAGGACGGTGGCAGCCCGACGCACCAGTTCTAGCAGGACATTGATGCCAAGGGACATATTGGCGGAGCGGAAGATGGGAATTTTCTCTGCCGCCTGGGCGATAGCCGCCAGCTGCTCCTCCGTATAACCAGTGGTAGCCAACACCGCTGGGACGTTTCGCTCTGTGCAGAAGGCAAGCAGCCCGTCCAAAGCGGCAGGGGAGGAAAAATCAATGACGGCGTCCGCCTCCCCAGTAAAGTTTGCGGGGGAGACGTAGACAGGATAGGAGCGGGGGGACTGGTTGATGTCAAAGCCCGCCGTCACGGTGATGTCCGGGTCGGCGGCACAGATGGACTCCACCACCTGACCCATTTTGCCGTTGCAACCGGAGATGATTATCCTTTGCATATTGGTGTCCTCTTATACCAGAGCAATGCCTGCGTCCAGCAGGGTCTGACGCAGGGTCTCCCGGTGAGCATCGGTGAGTTCACACAGGGGCAGCCGCAGGGGGCCAACCTCCAGTCCCATCATATTCATAGCTTCCTTGACGGGGATGGGATTTACCTCAAGGAAGAGATCGGAGTTCAACCTGTCCGACTGGATCTGCAGTCTTGCGGCCTCCTGGAAGCTGCCCTCTAGACAGAGATGGGACATCTTAGCCATCAGTTGGGGCAGCACATTGGCGGTGACAGAGATGACGCCCATAGCGCCCAAAACCATCAAGGGAACAGTCTGGCCATCATTACCAGACCAGATGTAGAAGTCATCGCCGCAGGTGGCACGGATACGTGTTACCAGACCCAGGTCGCCGGAGGCTTCCTTGACGCCGTTGATATTGGGGTGCTGGGAGAGAACCTGGTAGGTTTCCGCTGTAAAGCCTATCCCGGTGCGGCTGGGGACATTATAGAGGATAATGGGGGTATGTACCCGGTCGGCCAGGTACTCATAGTGGCGGATGAGGCCCCGCTGGGTGGCCTTGTTGTAATAAGGTGTTACCATTAGCAGACCATCGGCCCCCACGCTCTCGGCGTGCTGGGCCAGGATCAGGGCGGCTTGGGTATCGTTGCTGCCGCTGCCTGCCACAACCTTGACCCGTCCGTTTACGTGCTTCACACAGAATTCCACCGTTTCCATGTGTTCCTCCATGGTTTGGGTGGCGGACTCGCCGGTGGTGCCGCAAATGCAGATAGCATCAGTGCCGCTTTCAATCTGCCAGTCAATGAGCTGAGCCAGCTTGGGGAAGTTCACCTGGCTGCCATCAGATGTAAATGGGGTGACGATGGCTACGCAGGAGCCAGTAAAAACAGGCTGTTTCATAAGGCAGAACTCCTTTCAGAAATCAAATGGGGGATGTTTCTGTATTGGCTGTTGGGGGAATCAGTCCATATATCCCTCGGCACACAGCAGTTCAGCCAGCAGGACGGCACCTCCAGCGGCGCCCCGCAGGGTGTTGTGGGAGAGACAGACAAACTTGTAATCGTATTGGGTGTCCGGGCGGAGACGTCCGATGGACACTGCCATACCGCCCTCCAGCTCCCGGTGGAGCCTGCTCTGAGGATAGGAGGGGTCGGTGAAGTAATGGAGGAACTGTTTGGGGGCGGAGGGGAGATTCAATTCCTGGGGGCGGCCCCTAAAATTTTGCCACCGGGCCAGAATTTCATCTTCCGTGGGCTTTTTGTCAAAGCTGGCAAAGACGGCAGCAGTGTGACCATCAGAGACGGGGACCCGGAGACACTGAGCGGTGATGGCAGGCTTCTCCGCATTGACAATGGTGCTGCCCTGGACTCTGCCCCACAGTTTAAGCGGTTCCTGCTCGGATTTCTCCTCCTCACCGCTGATGTAGGGGATGACATTATCCACCATCTCAGGCCACCGGGCGAAGGTTTTGCCCGCCCCGGAAATGGCCTGATAGGTGCAGACCAGTACCTTGCTGAGGCCGAACGTCTGCCGCAGGGGGTGCAGGGCGGGGACGTAGCTCTGAAGAGAGCAGTTGGATTTGACGGCGATGAATCCCCGCTTGCTGCCCAGACGCTTTCTCTGGGCGGGGATGATAGCCAGATGCTCCGGGTTGATTTCGGGTATCACCATAGGAACATCGGGGGTGCCTCGGTGAGCGGAGTTGTTGGAGATAACAGGACACTCATGGCGGGCATATTCCTCCTCCAACGCACGGATCGCATCCTTGGGCATATCCACAGCGCAGAAGACGAAATCCACCTGGGCGGCCAGCCGGTCAATGTCGGCAGTGGCGTCCAGTACAGTGAGATTCCTAGCCATTTCCGGGATAGGGGTGGACATGACCCACCGGGAGGCAACGGCTTCCTCATAGGTTTTTCCGGCAGAGCGGGTGCTGGCGGCTACTGCCGTCAGCTGGAACCAGGGGTGGTTTTCCAGCAAGGTGACAAAGCGCTGGCCTACCATGCCGGTGCAACCCACCACGCCAACCCGATATTTCTTTTCACTCATCAGATCAAAGCCTCCCATATATCCTATGCGGAATTCAAAATAATGAGCCAGCGGGCTTGAAAAACCGGCTGGCTTTGTACTATAATAGCATAGCACACAAACACAGACAACTCTCCACCAGCCCAAACTGATAACACCAGCGGCCTATTCAGCCGTCAGCCAGGCGGCCCATCTCCGGCGGCGAACCCCTTCGGCAACCGGCCCTTCCGCTGGAGGTCCCTGGGCAGCCTGGCCCTGACTCTAGTTATTGATGCCTGCTGCACCTCTATCTATCCCATATTGTAACAAATTGCGTCCCTCTCGTCAAGAGTTGGTTTTCATGCGATTCCGCAAAAACAGGCTCCTGCTTTGTACAAAAGAGATAAGACGCTGAAGCGCTCAGTTGAAATTTCAGTTTAAGGATGATACATCACAATGAAGACACATGATTTTTATTTTGATATGCCTGAGGAGCTCATCGCCCAAACCCCGCTGGAAAAACGGGATTCCTCCCGGCTGCTGGTGCTGGACAAGAATAGCGGGGCATGGCAGCACCGGCACTTTTATAATCTGCCTGATATGCTGCGGCCGGGGGACTGTCTGGTGTTAAATGACTCCCGTGTCCTGCCTGCCCGGCTCGTTGGGCGGCGGCAGACCGGCGGAGCGGCAGAAGTCCTGCTGCTTACCGACAAGGGAGAGGGACTGTGGGAATGTCTTGTACGGCCGGGGAAAAAGCTCCGGGCGGGGGCCAAGGTGGACTTTGGCCCGGAGTTAAGTGCTGTTGTTGAGGAGGTTCTGCCCGATGGCAACCGGCTGGTGCGTTTCCAGTATGAGGGCATCTTCCTGGAGGTGCTGGAGCGGCTGGGTAAAATGCCGTTGCCACCCTATATCAAGGCGGAGCTGCAGGAGCCGGAGCGCTATCAGACGGTCTATTCCAGAGTGTTAGGCTCTGCCGCCGCGCCCACCGCCGGACTGCACTTCACCCCTGAGTTGCTGGAGCAGATTAAAAGTATGGGCGTGGAACTGGCATGGGTCACCCTCCATGTGGGATTAGGCACCTTCCGACCGGTTAAGGAGGAGGAGCTTACTGACCACCAGATGCACTCCGAATACTGCATTGTCTCCCCGGAAACAGCGGAACTGGTAAACCGCACCCGGCAGTCCGGTGGGAGGGTGATTTGCGTGGGAACTACCTCCTGCCGTACTGTAGAGAGCAGGGCAGGGGAGGACGGCCTGCTGGTTCCCGGCGCGGGCTGGACGGATATTTTCATCTATCCCGGCTACCAGTTCCGGTTGACCGATGGGCTTGTGACCAACTTTCACTTGCCGGAATCCACCCTGCTGATGCTGGTATCTGCTCTGGCGGGGCGGGAGCATGTTTTGGCGGCCTATCAGGAGGCAGTGGAGAAAAAATATAGATTTTTTTCCTTTGGGGATGCCATGTTAATTTTGTAAAGCGATTTCCGGCACCTCTGTCAGGTAAGGAAACCCCGGAGGCATAGCCTCCGGGGGTTCCTGCTGCTTGAAATTGAAATGGCGGGAAAGGCCGATCCGCTCGGCATCAATTTCGACCTGTTTACACCAGAAATGGAGCTTACACAGGATGAAGGGTACTCCCGCATCAGGAAAAGGCTGCATCTGAAAAATTAAACATTAATTTTTCAGCTTTTCCGACAGCAGTTGATTCACTAGCTTGGGGTCGGCCTTGCCCTTTAGGGCCTTCATGCACTGGCCCACCAGGAAGCCGAAGGCCTTCTCCCTGCCGCCCTTGAAGTCCTCCACCGACTTGGGGTTTGCGGTCAGCACCTCATCCACAGTGCGCTCCACAAGGCTGGCGTCGGAAACCTGCTCCAGTCCGTGGGTTTGGACATATTCCTCTACGTCACCGTTGTTGTCAAAGACAGCGGCGAAAACCTTTACGGCGGTGTTGCGGTTTAGCTTGCCCTCTTTCACCATGGAGATGAGCTTTACCAGGGTGACAGGGGAGAGGGGCATTTCCCTGGCCTCCAGCCCTTTTTCCTTCAGGGTACGCAACACCTCGCCCATCATCCAGTTGGAGACTTCCTTGGGGGGTGCACCCAGACTGATCGCCGCCTCGAAGAAGTCGGCCAGTGCCTTGACGCCGGTGAGCATTTCAGCATCATGCTCCGGCAGCTCGTATTCAATCTGATATCTGGCCCGCTTGGCCTCCGCCATCTCTGGCAGGGATTTTCTGATTTCCTCCAGATACTCCTCCGTCAGTTCCATGGGGGGGATATCCGGTTCAGGAAAATAGCGGTAGTCCTGGGCGTTTTCCTTGGAGCGCATGGAGAAGGTGGCGTCCTTGTTTTCATCCCAGCGGCGGGTTTCCTGAATCACCCGCTTGCCCTCTTCAATGGTTTCCGTCTGCCGCCGGGCCTCATACTGGATGGCACGGGTGATGGCCTTGAAGGAGTTTAGGTTCTTCATCTCCGTCCGGGTACCCAGGGTGCCGCTGCCCATGGGCCGGACAGACAGGTTGACATCGCACCGGAGGGAGCCCTCCTGCATCTTACAGTCGGAGACGCCTAGATATTCCAGTGTGGACTTCAGCTTTTCCAGATAGGCGATAACCTCATCGGCAGAGCGGAAGTCCGGATCGGTGACGATCTCGATCAGGGGGACGCCGCAGCGGTTATAGTCCGCCCGGGTCTGGTCGAGCCA
>CAYUUP010000071.1:0-8255 GCA_964447925.1 uncultured Oscillospiraceae bacterium | reverse complement strand
AACCCACGCGACCAGCTTGGAAGGCTGGGATTCTACCATTGAACTACACCCGCAACTCAATGTCAGCTCGCCTATTCTACCACACAAAGGGGCAGTTGTCAAGAAAATATCCCGGAGAAAAGCAAAAATTCAAAAAAAACTGTCTTTACCGCAAATTCCTCTTTTTCTTTGTCGGGTTTTGTGATATAATGTGAACACTTGCCGAGCGTGAGCCGCAAAGCGGCGCGGAGGGAGACTTACGTGAAAACGAATACCCGGACACTCGGCAAATGTGAGCCGCAGGCTTGTGCCTGCGGCACCCTGTGAGGACACCTGTGATCTATCCAGGCAGCAGAGGAGACAGTAGCTGAAATGGCAGATGAAACCAGCATTGAGGGGCGCAATGCCATTGCGGAGGCCCTGCGGGCAGGAACGCCCATCGTCAAGCTCTATGTGGCCAAGGGGGGCGATGCCGCTCTTCGCAGGCTGATCGCTGTTGCCCGCAAGCAAGGCGTGATGGTTGTGGAGACTGACCGCCGCAGACTAGACGCCATGAGTTCCACCGGCGCCCACCAGGGGGCCATTGCCGTGGCCGCTGCCCAGCCTTATGCCACAGTAGAAGACATCCTGGCCCTGGCTCGTGAGCGGAGGGAGGCCCCGCTGGTGGTAGTATGCGATGAACTCTCCGACCCCCGAAATTTAGGGGCGGTAATTCGGTGCGCAGAGTGTGCCGGGGCACACGGGGTAATCATTCCAAAGCGCCGCTCTGCGGGACTGACAGCGGCGGTGGCCAAGACCTCTGCCGGGGCAGTGTCCCATCTGCCGGTGGCCAGAGTCACCAACCTGGTCGCTCTGCTGCGCCAGCTGAAGGAGCAGGGACTTTGGGTGTATGGCACAGCGGCGGAAGGCAGTGTCTCCCTCTATGAGACTGACCTCCGGGGACCTGCTGTCATCGTCATCGGCTCCGAGGGCAGTGGCATGGGGCGGCTGGTGACGGAGCAGTGCGACTATTTGCTGCGCATCCCACTGCGAGGAAAAGTAAACTCTCTGAACGCAGCCTCCGCTGCAGCCATCGTACTCTATGAGGCGGTGCGCCAACGGCTTCAGGCAGGACAGGTGCAGGGTAGTGAAGGGTGATGTACAATGAGCGACGAAAAAGAATATAACCCGTTTGCAGACCCACTGGCAGATATTCGTGATTACATTAAGGATGTGGATGGCTCTGCATATTCGGTAGAGGACATCCTGGCCGAGCTGCGAGATCCCGCCAGCGCCCCCGCTCCGGTGGGGGATGTGGATGACACCCGGTCCTTTGTTCCTGCTGAGCCGAAGGGACGGCCCACAGCCACGCCCATGACAAAGTCCACACCCAGAACGGAGCCTGCGGGGGAGGCACGGCCTGAATCGGAGCAGCAGCTGCCGGAGGAGGATGCCGCGCCCGCACCGGAAGGGGAGCGAGAGGCTGGGTCCCAGGATGACAGCTTTGAAATTGATCTGTCTGACATCTATAATCAGAGCGGGACGATCCCGCCAGAGCCGCTTGAGGTGGAGATGCCGGAGTTCGACCCGTCCATTTTTGATGCGCCGGAGCGGCCCGATGGTGTTCCCTACCGGCAGAAGAAGAAAGACCACCCCAGGTGGGCTGCCCAGTCTGAGAATGGGACAGAAGAGGAAGCCCAGGAGGAGACGGCACCCATAGATGACGGAGGAGAAAAAACTGTGGGTTTCGGCGGCCGGCTCCGGGGCCTTTGGAGCCGGATTCAGAGCCGGGGCGCCGAATATGCCGATAATATGTACAGCGAGGATCAGGAACTGGATGAGGATGCCAGAATTGCCGAGCAGTACATCCCCGGCACTGACCGGGAGGAGGAGTCCCCGGCCCAACCCGGACGGGAGCGGAAGCCCCGGCGCAGGGCGGTGGCGGAGGATATCTCTCCAGAGGAGCTGTCCCATGTTTATGTAGGCGGACTGCGGGAGATGAGCCACCGGGTGGTAATTTTGGGTATCCTCACCATTGTCCTGGCCTATCTTAACATTGCCGGGGATGTGGGGCTGCCCCTGCCCTTTGGCCTGGGAAGCACGCCTGTTATTCTGGCAGGAGTGCTGACCTGGGGCTTGGGCCTGGCTATCCTGCTGAGCTTGGATGTGATTGCCATGGCCTTTTCCGGAGGCCCAGGGATGCACACCATTTCCGCTTTGGCGGCCTTTGTAACCATTTTAGACAGTATTTGGTATATCATGATCGGAAGGACGGGGCCGCTGCCCATGTGCGCCCTGGCGGCCTTTTCCCTGTGGGGCGCCCTGTGGGGCGCGCTTAACCGCAAAGATGGTATGTGCCGGGCCAGCCGTGCGGCCGCCTCATCCGCCCGTATGTGGCGGGTCACCTGTGATAAGGCCAAGTGGAATGGCCGGGCGGCTTTCACCAAGGAGCGGGGGATACCGGAGGACTTTGGCAGCCAGCTCCAAAGCCCGGACGGTGCGCAGAAGCTCTTTGCCGTGGTATCTCCTCTGTTGATTGTGGCCAGCATTGTCTTTGCTCTGTTGTCCTCCCTGGGACGGAGGAACATTACTATGTTCCTGTGGTCCTGGTCGGTAATCCTGGCGGCCACTGCTCCTGCGGGCAGCCTGCTGGCCTTTGGCCGCCCTTGGCTGGCCATTACCCGGCGGCTGGATCGCAGCGGCTCCGTGCTGGCTGGATGGGAGGGCGTCTGCACCACCGCCCGGCCGGCGGGCATCCTGGTGACGGACACCGACCTCTTTCCCTCCGGCCAGGTGCAGTTTAACGGCATCAAGGTATACGGTGATATTTCACTGGAGAAGCTGTCCAGCTGCGCTGCCTCGCTCATTCGGGAATCCGGCTCCGGACTGGAGGAACTGTTTGACGGCCTGCTGCAAAATCAGGGGGGCTTCTACCGCCAGGTTGAGAATATGTGCTGCTATGAGGCAGGCGGCCTTTCCGGCGTCATCCGGGGGGAGCAGGTGCTGGTTGGCTCCGCCGATTTCATGACGGTGATGGATATTCCGCTGCCCCAGGGCCTTCGGGTGAAAAACGCCGTCTTCTGCGCCATCGACGGCTCACTGCGGGGGATTTTTGCCCTGAATTATATGAAAAACAACCGGATTCAGGGGGATATGAATGCGCTGCTGGCCTCCCGCATCACGCCGGTGCTGGTGACTCGGGACTTCAACCTTACCCCCGCCATGCTGCGGCAGAAGCTGAAGTTGCCGGTGGAGCGGATGGAGTATCCTCCGGTGGAGCGGCGGGTGGAACTGACAGAGCCGGGCCAGCCCCACGACCTGACTCTCACCGCCCTGTTGTCCAGGGATGGGCTTTCAGGCTTTTCCGAGGCAATTGTGGGCGGGCGGCGGCTCATCCAGGTGGTGCGGGTCAACAGCCTTTTGGTGCTGATCTCATCGGTACTGGGGCTTCTGCTGTCTTTCTATCTGACATATGTCCAGTCCTACACTGCCCTATCTCCGTTGAACCTGCTGGCCTACGCAGTTCTGTGGCTGATACCGGTTGTACTGGTTTCCGGCAGCGTGACAAGGTATTGATCCTCAGCGTTTACCAATTATTCACAACCGTGACACATCTGTGTCATCTTTGCAGTGTAAAATATTGAAAATCGTTTTGACACAAGCAGCCCGTATATTTTCAGGCAAGGGAGTGAGTACTTCCATGAACAAAATGTCCCATCTGGACGAGCTGGAATCAGAGTCCATTTATATCATGCGAGAGGTGGCTGCGGAGTGCGAAAAGCCGGTGATGCTCTATTCCATCGGCAAGGACAGCTCCGTCATGCTGCATCTGGCGTTGAAGGCGTTCTATCCCGAAAAGCCCCCCTTTCCCTTCCTGCACATTGATACCACCTGGAAATTCCGGGAGATGATCGAGTTCCGGGACAGGCGGATGCGTGAGTTGGGGCTGGAGCTGTTGGTGTACACCAACGAGGAGGGTGTCCGTCAGGGTATCAATCCCTTTGACCATGGCTCTGCCTACACGGATATCATGAAGACACAGGCACTGAAGCAGGCTCTGACGAAATACGGTTTCACTGCCGCGTTTGGCGGGGGCCGCCGGGACGAGGAGAAATCCCGGGCCAAGGAGCGTATCTTTTCCTTCCGGGACTCTGCACAGGCATGGGACCCCAAAAACCAACGGCCGGAGATGTGGAACCTCTACAATACCCGCATTTTCCAGGGGGAGAGCATTCGGGTCTTTCCTCTGTCCAACTGGACAGAGGCGGATATCTGGCAGTATATTCTCCAGGAAAATATTGAAATTGTTCCGCTGTATTACGCAAAGGAGCGACCGGTGGTAGAGCGGAACGGCAGCATCATCATGGTGGATGATGACCGGATGCGTCTGTTGCCCGGCGAGGTGCCCCAGATGAAAAAGGTGCGGTTCCGCACCCTGGGCTGTTATCCTCTCACCGGCGGGATGTATTCCGACGCGGATACCCTGGAGGACATTGTCCGGGAGACGCTGGGAGCAGTGTATTCTGAGCGCTCCAGCCGGATCATTGACCGGGATGGCGGCTCCGGAAGCATGGAGCGCAGAAAGCGGGAGGGGTATTTTTAACCCTCTGCGGGCCTGACACCTGCCTGCACCTCAGTTAACGCTATAAATAGGGATTGGTATACATATGAAAAGCCAGTTGAAATTTATCACCTGTGGCAGCGTGGATGATGGAAAGTCCACCCTCATCGGGCATATGCTCTATGACGCCAAGCTGCTCTTTGCTGATCAGGCCCAGGCCCTCCAGTTGGACAGCCGGGTGGGCAGTGCCGGGGGTAGTATTGACTATTCGCTGCTGCTGGACGGCCTGATGGCAGAGCGGGAGCAAGGCATCACCATCGACGTGGCATATCGCTACTTCACCACCCAGCGCCGCAGCTTTATTGTGGCGGACACGCCGGGCCATGAGGAATACACCCGGAACATGGCGGTGGGGGCCTCCTTCGCAGACGTGGCTGTGGTACTGCTGGACGTTACCAAGGGTGTCCTTCAGCAGACCCGCCGTCACACCCGCATCTGCTCCATGATGGGCATTCGGGACTTCGTTTTCACCGTTAACAAGATGGATTTGGTGGATTACGAGCAGGAGGTTTTTGACGGCATCTGTCAGAAAATCAGGAGCTTTACCGAAGAATATCCCATCCACAGTCTGGAGATTATTCCCGTCTCTGCTACCTGCGGGGACAACATCAATGCACCCTCTGAAAATTTGGCCTGGTATAGTGGCTCCGCCCTGCTGCCCTATTTGGAGCAAATCGAACCATATCATGCGCCCGATGGTGGCAGCTTCCGCATGGCCGTCCAGCGGGTATGCCGCCCTGATCACACCTTCCGGGGCTTTCAGGGGCAGGTGGACCGGGGGCAGGTATCTGTGGGGGATGTACTCACTGTCCTGCCCAGCGGCGAGACAGCCGGCGTCAAGGCCATCTACTGTGCCGATCGGTCGGCGGATACCGCTGTGAAGGGCCAGCCTGTCACCCTCCAGCTGGACAGGGAGGTGGATGTTTCCCGGGGCTGTGTGCTGGCTGCGGGACAGCTCCCGCTGGTGGGGCGGAGCTTTTACGCCTCCATCCTCTGGATGGACGATGCCCGGCTCCTGGAGGGCCAGAGTTATTATCTCAAGCTAGGTACCCGCATGGTCCCCGCCACGGTGAATAAAATCTACTATAAGCGGGATGTCAACACTGGCGAACACGTCCCAGCGGAGGCTCTGTTTAAAAACGAGATTGCATATTGTCTGATTTCCGCTGATAGTCGGCTGGTACTGGACGATTTTCTTCGCGACCGTCGGATGGGCGAGTTGATCCTCATCAACCGGCTGACCAATATGACCTCCGCCTGCGGCACCGTCACTCGGCTGGCCGAGGGCTTTGGCAATCTGGTGCGGCAGGAACTGGATATTACCAGAAAGATCCGGGCCAGACAGATGGGACAGCAGCCTCTGACGCTGTGGTTTACCGGACTTTCCGGCTCTGGGAAGTCCACCTTGGCCAATGAGCTGGAAAAGCGGCTGGTGCATATGGGCAAGCACACCATGCTGCTGGATGGAGACAATGTACGCATGGGCTTGAACCAGGACTTGTCCTTCCAAAAGAAGGATCGCATTGAGAACATCCGACGGATTGCTGAAGTGGCCAAGCTGATGAATGATGCCGGCCTCATCGTGCTGTCATCCTTTATATCCCCCTTCCGCAGCGACCGGAAGAATGCCCGGCATATCATCGGGGACAGCTTTGTGGAGATTTATGTGGATACCCCGTTGGAGGAGTGCGAGCGGCGAGACGCGAAGGGACTTTACCAGCAGGCCAGGGCGGGGCAAATTTCTAATTTCACAGGTATTTCCAGCCCTTATGAGATACCAGAGGCCCCGGAGATTACCGTCTCTACGGTGGGCCATACGGTGGAGGAAAGTGTGGATCAGCTGCTGGATACGCTGGAGCCGTATTTGCAGTTGCAAGAGGGATAAGCCATGTTGCCGTCCTTTCTCTGCATCGGTTTCCAAAAGTGTGGCACCACCACCCTCTATGACATCCTGCGCCAGCACCGTGGTATCGTCCTCACCGACCGGGTGAAGGAACCCATGTATTACCGGGTGAAGGGCGTTCGGATGCTAGGCGGCAAAAAAGGCTATGAGATGCGCTATTTCAGCCATATTACCCCAGAGGAGACCCGCCTGGTGGGAGAAGTCAACGCGGGCCTCGCTTTTGATGGCTGCGCTAAAAAGTTGGGCCGGGATTTTCCGGAATCCACTAAGCTGATCTTTATGATGCGCAATCCTGTGGATCGGTGTTATTCCGCTTATAAATATTTTTTGGCGCGGGGGTTCCTGCCCTTGTCCGTCCTCCGGGATGATCGGCGGCGTGGCCATGCCGCTGCTTTCCACAGCTATGTCCAGTCTGTCCTCTCTGACCCTAAGCAGCGAAAGAAGATCATGGATGACAGGATGAAGTACATCTGCTTTTCCCAGGGGAATTACAATACCTGCATCGGGGAATTTCTGGCGTATTTTCCCCGGGAGAATATAAAATTAATCGTCTTTGAGGAGTTTGTCCAGGACGAGAGGGCGGCGTGCCGGGCGCTTTATGACTTCCTGGGGGTGGAGGAGGACCCATTGGTGGACTACAACGTCAAGAGCAACGAAGGCCTCCGCCGGGCGGTGACGCCCTTCCGCTGCAAGACCGCTTGGTTCCTCAAGGGTGTGAACTACGCCCTAGATGAGTTCCTGTTGGTGTCCAAACGCATTCCGCCCCTTTACCGGGGCTGGTACAAGGTATACCGGGCCATACGTCGGCGCTGTTTGGAACCAGATACTGACTTCTCCCATATCCTGCCAGAGACACGGGTTCTGCTGGAGGACTACTACCGACCGGAGAAGGAGGGCGTGGAGAAGCTGATGGGAAGGAGCTTGGATGAGCTTTGGTTCCAGTAATTGCAAGGATTTTGTAAAAGTTTATAAAAGCGGGAGGGCCATCTCACATGACTTTTAATTCATGTGAGATGGCCCTCCCGCTTTCACCTAACACCCCCCAAGGCCCTTCGGCAACTGCCGGAGGGCCTTGGGGGGTGTATTTGATCCTTTTGCCTTATTCGTACAGTTCAGCCAGCTTAGTGAGCCGATCATATTTCTTGACGGCATCCTTCTCGGCTGCGTCGAAGAGTTTTTCGGCCCGGTCGGGGAAGGCCAGCTCCAGGGAGGAGTACCGCACCTCGCCCCGGATGAAGTCTAGATAGCTCTGGGAGGGAGCCTTAGAGTCCAGGGTGAAGGGGTTCTTTCCGGTACCCTCCAAAGCGGGATTGTAACGGAAGAGGTGCCAGTAGCCTGCCTCCACAGCGTGCTTCATCTCGGCCATGGCGTTGCCCATGCCCACCTTGATGCCGTGGTTGATGCAGGGGGCGTAACCGATGACAATGGAGGGGCCGTCATAGGCTTCCGCCTCGGTGAGGGCTTTGATAGTCTGGGACATGTTGGCGCCCAGAGCCACCTGGGCCACATAGACATAGCCATACTGCATGGCGATCTGAGCCAGTTCTTTCTTCTTGATGCCCTTGCCGGCGGCGGCGAACTGGGCCACAGCGCCGATGGGGGTGGACTTGGAGGACTGGCCGCCGGTGTTGGAGTAGACCTCGGTGTCAAAGACGAAGATGTTCACGTTCTGCCCGGAGGCCAGCACGTGGTCTACGCCGCCATAGCCGATGTCGTAGGCCCAGCCGTCGCCGCCGAAGATCCACATGGACTTCTTGGTGAGCATATCGCGGC
>CAYUUP010000070.1:0-8400 GCA_964447925.1 uncultured Oscillospiraceae bacterium | reverse complement strand
ACGCCGTCCATCTGCCCGATAAGGCTGACAGCCTCGGCGGGCAGAGTGTCATCCAGCTCGATGATCATCACGGCGGAGCCACCACACTTGTCCCGGAACAGCTGAAGGGTGGCTATGTTGAGTTTGCAGACGGAGAGAATGGAGGTCACCTCGGACACCAGACCAGGCTTGTCCTGATTATGGACGATGAGGGTGTTGCTCTCCCCGCTGAAATTGACGTCGATGCCGTTCAGCCGGTCGATGCGGATGCGGCCGCCGCCGATGGAGGACGCCTGCACCTCCAGTGTGACGCCGCTCTCGGTGTGGAGGGTCAGGAGCGCCGTATTCGGGTGGGCGTCCCGCAGCTCCACGCGCTCCATTTTGAATGCCATCCCAAGCTCTCCGGCGATCTCGTAGCTGCGGGAGATGCGCCCGTCATCCGGCTCCATTCCCAGCAGCCCGGCAACGATGGCTCGGTCCGTCCCGTGTCCGGCTCCGGTGTCCGCGAAGGAGCCGTGCAGATAGATCTCAGCGCGGGCGGGGGTTTCCCCCAGCATCTTTCGGGCGATCAGCCCGATACGCACCGCCCCGGCGGTGTGAGAACTGGACGGCCCCACCATGACAGGCCCCAAAATATCAAAAATGTTCACATCCGTCTCTCCTTGCGGCAAAATGTCCTTTTCCTTTGATAAGCGTCCGTCTTTACTGACAGTATCATAGCACGAATAGTCAAAAACCGCAATCCCTCCGATAAAAAAGGCCCGCAGCCGCCAACAGGGCGGACAGTGCCTTACTGCTAATATAACATAACCCCCACCGAAACGCAAGGGAAAATTCCTCCCGCAGACGGCATTGCAACCCGCAGAGAATTGTGGTATAGTAATAGTGTTCCGCAGGACGCGGACATTTCACAAAAGAGCAGGAGTTTGAAAATCACTATGGAGAGAACCTATATCAAGGACGCCGCCGCCCACGCAGGTGAGACGGTGCTGCTCCAGGGCTTTCTGGACAGCATCCGCAGCAGTAAGTATATGGCCTTTCTGGTGCTGAAGGACATCACTGGGAAAATTCAGATCACCGTGGAAAAAGAGGATTACCCCGATCTGCTCCCCACGCTGGACACCCTGACGGCGGATTCCGTCATCTCTGTTGTCGGCGTGGTGACAGCCAATGAATATGTCAAACTGGGAGGCGTGGAGTTGCTGCCCACAAAGGGCGCCGCCGCCATTCGGGTGGAGTCTCTGGCCGCCCCGCTGCCCATCACCCGGAAAGCCATCGCCGCCACCAAAAAAAAGAAGGCGGTGGAGCGCTCCGGCATCGACCAGCGCATCGACTACCGCTGGATTGACCTGCGGACAGAGGAAAACCAGCTGATATTCCAGGTACAGACTGCCATGGCCGCCGCCATGCGGCAGTTCCTGCTGAATCAGAATTTTATTGAAATCCACACCCCCAAGCTGCTGGGCGCCGCCAGCGAGAGCGGCGCCGAGGTATTCGAGGTCAAGTATTTCGACCGGAACGCCTATCTGGCCCAAAGTCCCCAGTTCTATAAGCAGCTTGCCATGGCCGCCGGCTTTGAGCGAGTCTTTGAGGTTGGCCCTGTCTTCCGGGCGGAGAAGTCCTTCACCAGCCGCCACGCCACCGAGTTCACCAGCTTCGACCTGGAATTCAGCTTTATCCACTCCTATAAAGACGTAATGAAACTGGAGGAGGAGCTGCTGGTCTATGTCCTGACCCAGATCAAGGAGCGGTATGGGAAGGAAATCCAGGATCTGTTTGGCCAGGAGGTCATTATCCCCGCGCAACCTTTCCCGGTTATTACTGTGGCGGAGCTGTACAATGAACTGGAGAAGTGCTACGGCTACACCGTCCCCGATGAGGAGAAGAACGACCTGACTACCGACGCCGAACACCTCAGCTATCAGTGGGTCAAGGAGAAGTACGGCCACGAATTTCTCTTTGTAGTGGGCTTTGGCCCGGAAAAGCGGGCCTTCTACCATATGCGGGACAAGAACGGCATCCCCATGGGCTATGACTTGATCTGGCGTGGTACCGAGATCACCACCGGCGCCCAGCGGGAACACCGCTATGAGGTCTTGAAGCGGCAGGCCGATGAAAAGGGACTCACTGAGGACGTGAAATTTTATCTGGAGTTCTTCCGGTACGGCTGCCCGCCCCACGGCGGCTTCGGCCTGGGGCTGGATCGTCTGACCATGCTGCTCTTTGGCCTTGGTATCAAGGAAACCATGTTCCTCTTCCGGGGGCCGAACCGCCTGACGCCCTGATTTCTCCCTCCTTCCGTTACGCAGCCCTCAGTGTCAGCAAACCGGGATTTATAAGGAGTGGCCTGATATGAAAAAGACAAAACTGTTTACTGTAATACTTTACGGATTATGTGCAGTTGTTTGGACACTCAGAGTAATACTTGATATTGTATATAAACAGTATGATTCCGCCTTTGCTTTCTTCATACTGCGTGTTCTCACCGCTTTCATTTGGATTGCAGCCTTTGTCAGGTGGCTACTAAAGTACCGTTCGGAAAAAGACGGACAGCGATAATTTCCGGTTTGTCGGACTAAATCAATATGTAACGGCGGCGATTTGTTCTGAAGTGATAAAGTGATAAAATGATGGTAGACACGAAAGTGCCTACCATCATTTTATGCTACAATAGAAATAGGAGTCGGCAATATGCCAAGGAAGCATACAATGCGGAGCAAGGAAGAGAAAATGGAAATAGTGAAGCAAGTTCTTGCGGGAGTACCAAAACAGAATTGGGAAAGTCAGGGAAATACATCGCCGCCAAGTACACAATTGGACGAAAAAGTATTTGGAAGAAGGAGAAGCCGGGCTGGAGTCTAAGAAGAAACCGGAGATGATGCGGCGTTGTCCTTCATGCGAAAATGGTACACTCCGCACCCCGCTTTGGAAACCAGAAAATTCCTCTTGACAATCTCCCCGGCTGTGTTATAATAGAGTAAACCGTTGAAGTGGAGATAACGTCGGGATACGCCCTCACAGAGAGCCGGCTGCGCTGAAACGCCGGCAGGAGACGACCCGGCAAATGGGCCACCGAGGGCGCGGTCAAAGGCAGGACGCAGTTTCTGCTGAGTATTCTGCGACGTGAGGGCATACGTCAGTTGTCCGGGATATGTTGGTATCCCGCAAAGTGCGGGCCTTATGCATGGCCCGAAGCAAGGTGGCACCGCGGAGTTTATTCGTCCTTGACTTCTAATCAGAGTCAGGGGCGTTTTTGTTTTCCCTGACGAAGCTGGAAGGGGAAATTTGTATGTATGTACCAACCTTGGAGGAGGCCCGGGCGCTGGCGGCAGATTACCGCTCCGTGCCGGTAAGCCGTACCTTCCTCTTTGACAGCCGCACCCCCATCGAGGTGCTTCGGGTCCTGCAGCGGGTCAGCAGTCACTGCTATATGCTGGAGAGCCTGGAGGATAGCCAGAGGTGGGGCCGCTATACCTTCCTGGGCTATGACCCCAAGCTGGAATTTACCTGCCGGGACGGGGAAATTGTCATTACGGCAGATGGAAGAACAGCCCGCTGTACTGGTGACCCCAGGCCCCATCTGCTGGAGATTTTGGAGGAGTGGAAAAGTCCCAAAATTCTGGGACAGCCCACTTTTGCAGGCGGGCTGGTGGGCTACTTCTCCTATGACTATATCAAGTACAGCGAACCTGGCCTGAAGCTGGATGCCGATGACCAGGAGGGCTTCAACGACATTGACCTGATGCTCTTTGACAAGGTCATCGCTTTTGACAATCTGAAACAGACCCTCACCCTTATCGCTCATGCCCGGACAGACGATCTGGAGGAGAGCTACCCCCGAGCGGTGGCGGAGATCGAGGTGCTGATGGCGCTGATCAGAGAGGGTCAGCCTGCTGTGTCCCGGCCCTTAAAGCTGAAATCCCCTTTCCGGCAGCTGTTCAGTAAGGAAGAATACTGCGCCATGGTGGAGCGGGCCAGAAAGTATATCTACGAGGGGGATATCTTTCAGGTAGTGCTGTCCAACCGGCTGGAGGCGGAGGCGGAGGGCAGCCTGCTGGATACCTACCGGCTGCTGCGGGTTACAAACCCATCCCCCTATATGTTCTACTTCTCCAGCGATGATTTGGAGATCGCCGGGGCCTCCCCGGAGACGCTGGTAAAACTCACAGATGGCCTGCTGTATACCTACCCTCTGGCGGGAACCCGTCCCCGAGGTGAGACGCCGGAGGAGGACAAGGCGCTGGAGGAGAGCCTGCTGGCCGATCCCAAAGAGTTGTCCGAACACAACATGCTGGTGGATTTGGGCCGGAACGATATCGGCAAGATCAGCAGATTTGGCACTGTACAGGTGGAAAGATATTTGAACATCGAGCGGTATTCCCACGTTATGCACATTGGCTCCACTGTCCGTGGGGAAATCCGAGAGGACTGCGGCCCACTGGATGCGGTGGGGGCCGTCCTCCCGGCGGGTACCTTATCCGGCGCGCCCAAACTCCGGGCCTGTGAAATTATCAACAGGCTGGAAAACAACCGCCGGGGCATCTACGGCGGGGCCATTGGCTACATTGACTTCACCGGGAACCTGGACACCTGCATCGCCATTCGCATTGCCTTTCAGAAGAACGGAAAAGTATTTATCCGCTCCGGGGCGGGCATCGTGGCGGACAGCGTGCCAGAGAGCGAATTCCAGGAGTGCCTGAACAAGGCCCAGGCCGTGGTGAATGCCGTCACCCAGTCGGAGGGAGGCACCCAATGATTCTGCTCATCGACAACTACGACAGTTTTTCCTATAACCTCTATCAGCTTGTGGGAGCCATTGACCCCAACATCCGGGTAATCCGCAACGACCAGCTGACGGTGGCAGAGATCGAAGGGCTGGCCCCAAGCCATATAATCCTCTCTCCCGGCCCCGGCCGGCCCCGGGATGCTGGTATCTGTGAGGAGGTGGTGCAAAAGCTGGGAGGAAAAGTCCCCATTCTGGGGGTTTGCCTGGGACATCAGGCCATCTGCGAGGCCTATGGCGCGGCCATCACCTACGCCAGGGAGCTGATGCACGGCAAGCAGTCGGAAATTCAGTTCGATCCCGCTTGCCCTCTGTTCCAAGGCCTGGGGCAGCCTCTCCGGGGCGCCCGCTACCACTCCCTGGCAGCGGATCCGGCCACCATCCCCCATGTGCTGGAGGTCACTGCCCGCGCTGCCGATGGCGAGATTATGGCGGTGCGCCACCGGGAATACCCTGTATATGGTCTTCAGTTCCATCCGGAATCCATTTTAACGCCTGAGGGCAAGCTCATTTTGAAAAACTTTTTGGGAGGTAACTACCATGATTAAGGAAGCAATTGTGAAGGTTGTCAGCAAGGAGGACTTGACCTATGACGAGGCATATGCCGTCATGAGCGAGATTATGTCCGGCAAAACCACCGCCACCCAGAACGCCGCTTTTCTGGCGGCTCTCTCTACCAAGAGTACCCGTGCGGAAACCATTGAGGAGATCTCCGGCTGCGCAGCCGCCATGCGGGAGCGTGCCATCCCGGTGGAGACAGGAATGGACACGCTGGAAATCGTGGGTACTGGCGGCGATAATGCCCACAGCTTCAATATTTCCACAACGTCCATGTTTGTGCTGGCGGCGGGAGGCGTCAAGGTGGCCAAGCACGGCAACCGGGCCGCTTCCTCCGGCAGCGGTGCCGCCGACTGCCTGGAGGCGCTGGGAATCAATCTCTATCAGAATCCGGAGTTGTGTGTCCGGCTGCTGCGGGAGGTGGGGGCCTGCTTTATGTTTGCCCAGAAGTATCATACCTCCATGAAGTATGTGGGTGCCATCCGCAGGGAACTGGGCTTCCGCACTGTGTTCAATATTCTCGGCCCGATTACCAACCCGGCCCACCCCTCCATGATGCTGCTGGGCGTCTATGACGAGTATCTGGTGGAACCCATGGCACGGGTGCTGAATGCCCTGGGGGTCAAGCGGGCGCTGGTGGTTCACGGTCAGGACAGGCTGGACGAGGTTTCCATCAGTGCGCCTACCACCGTCTGTGAGCTGAATAACGGGGAATACACCAGCTATGTTATCCAGCCGGAGGACTTCGGACTGACCCGTGGACAGAAGGAGCAGATCGTGGGCGGCTCCCCGGAGGAGAATGCCAATATTACCCGGGACATCGTCTCTGGCAGGGAGACGGGCGTCCGCCGGGATATCGTGCTGATGAATGCCGGTGCTGCCTTCTATGTTGCGGACAAGGTCAGCAGCATTGCAGAGGGTGTAAAGCTGGCCGGCCAGGTCATTGACTCCGGCGCGGCTATGGAGGCACTCGCCGCCATGATTAGGGTTTCCAACACATGAGTACGAGCAATATTCTGGATGCCATATCCGCCCATGCCCATGAGCGGGTGCAGGCGGATATGGAGGAAAACTCCATAGATGTGCTGCGGGAACTGTGCCAGCAGGGGGGAATGGCCGATGGCGGAGCCTTTCTGAATGCTCTCCGCAGGCCGGGGCTGAGCTTCGTCTGCGAGGTAAAGCGGGCCTCCCCCTCCAAGGGACTGATTGTTCGGAATTTCCCCTATGTGGAGATCGCCAGGGACTATGAACAGGCAGGAGCGGACTGTATCTCCTGTCTGACGGAGCCTAAATGGTTCCTGGGCTCCGACCAGATCTTTCGGGAGATACGGGCCGCCGTCTCCACTCCCATACTCCGCAAGGACTTCGTGGTGGACGCGTATCAGCTCTATCAGGCCAAACTCATGGGGGCCAACGCCGTCCTGCTGATCTGCGCTCTGCTGGACACAAAAACGCTGGAAGAGTATCTTGATATTGCCCATTCACTGGGACTGGCCGCCCTAGTGGAGGCCCACGACGAAGGGGAGATTGCCTCCGCTGTCTCTGCCGGGGCCGAGATTATTGGAATCAACAACCGCAATCTCAAGGACTTTTCCGTGGACTTCGGCAACGCCGCCCGGCTGCGGGAGCTGATCCCCCCGGAGATAGTCTATGTGGCGGAGAGCGGCGTCACCGGCCCTGAACGTGTGGCGGTGCTGGCGAAAATTGGTGCGGACGCTGTGCTGGTAGGGGAGACGCTGATGCGGGCGAAGGACAAAGGCAGGCTGCTGGCCCGGATGCGGCTGGCAGCCCGTGAGGCCCGCCCATGACGAGAATTAAGATATGCGGCCTGCGCCATCCCCGCGACGCCGACTATGTGAATGAGGCCGGGGCGGATTACGCCGGATTTGTCCTCTGGCCCGGGAGCCGCCGGTGCATTGACATGGATACCGCACTGTCCCTCCGGGGCCGGCTGCGGCCCGATATCCCCGCCGTAGGGGTATTTGTGGACACCGACATCTTTGAGATTGAGATTTATCTCCGGATCGGGGCCATCGACATCGTCCAGCTCCACGGCCACGAGAGTGAGGCGGACATCCGGGCGGTTCAGCGGATGGCTACCCGAATCCGAACAGGGAGCGTTCCGGTGTGGAAAGCATTTCAGATTCGGAGTGGGGCCGATATTGCCGAGGCGCGGGAAAGCCCTGCCGACCTGATTTTGCTGGACAACGGCCACGGCAGCGGGAAGAGCTTTGACTGGTCTCTGCTCTCTCGATCCATAGGCCGCCCGTGGCTGCTGGCGGGGGGGCTGACGGCGGAGAATGTTCCGGAGGCCATCCGCCGCTTTTCTCCCTTTGGTGTGGATATTTCCTCTGGAGTGGAGACAAGTGGCGCAAAGGACAGGGAAAAGGTGCTGGCCGCTGTGCGGGCGGCCCACGGGAAGGTGTGCATGGCAGTTCAGCCATCCTCTGCGGTACCCCGAGGCGGAGACACCCTGCTGACAATGAAAAAAAAGGAGTGAATACCCATGTCCAAAGGACGCTTTGGCATTCACGGCGGACAATATATCCCGGAAACGCTGATGAATGCTGTCATCGAGCTGGAGGAGGCATACAACTATTATAAGGATGACCCGGACTTTAACCGGGAGCTTCAAGACCTTTTTCAAAACTATGCGGGCCGTCCCTCTCTGCTCTACTACGCGGAAAATCTGACCCGGGAGCTGGAGGGCGCGAAGATATACCTGAAGCGGGAGGATCTGAACCACACTGGCGCACATAAGATCAACAACGCCCTGGGCCAGGTGCTGCTGGCCAAAAAAATGGGTAAAACTCGCGTCATTGCCGAGACCGGGGCGGGCCAGCACGGCGTAGCTACCGCCACCGCCGCCGCGTTGATGGGCATGGAGTGCGTGGTCTATATGGGTCGGGAGGACACCATCCGTCAGGCTCTGAACGTCTATAAAATGCGGCTCTTGGGGGCAACCGTCCACGCTGTGGACAGCGGTACCGCCACCCTGAAGGACGCCGTATCCGAGACATTCCGGGAGTGGACGGGCCGCATCAGCGACACCCACTATGTTCTCGGCTCCGTTATGGGGC
>CAYUUP010000069.1:0-8411 GCA_964447925.1 uncultured Oscillospiraceae bacterium | reverse complement strand
CCATGGCAATGGCCATGCGATATTCCGTCACCGTGTCCATGGCGGAGGACATAACAGGGATATTCAGCGTAATTTTCTTCGTCAGCTGAGTGTGCAGGTCAATGTCAGCAGGGAGAATCTCACTGGCTGCTGGAATCAGCAGCACGTCGTCAAAGGTCAGCCCCTGCTTTGTGAACTTCTCGGATTCATTTGTGTTTACCATGGGAACAGCTCCTTCTCTGCCAGTATGGGTTTGCCATATTTGAATTATTTTACCCCTAAGATGCGGGGATTGTCAAGATGCTTCCCGGCCAAAGGTGACCAAAATATCAAACCTGGATGTTTGATCAAGGCCCGCTCCGTGGACAGCCCATTTCCCGTCAGCCTGCCCAACAGAGAGGAGAATATCCTCTCCAGCTCGGCACTCGGCGTGGAAGGTAATTTCCATCTCCCGCACCCAATCGCCCTTTTCACCGTCCTCACAGTGGAGAGCGTCGCAGGCGAAACTGGCATAGTGTGTGTTGTTGATGTGACCGTTCACGTCTGTCTCACTATAACGCATGGTGCGCCGCTCCACCGTCTCCAGCTTTTCCGGAGGGTGGAGAGGCTTCAGAGTGCGCTCCTTGCACAGACTGCCGCCGGAAGAACTTTGGAGCTGGGACAAGCGGCTCATACGGAGTATCCGCCGGGTGTCAATATCTGCCAGAACCCACAGGGAGACGGCCTCGCCTACTCGCTTCCCATTCACCAGCAAGTCGAAATCACGGTAGATGGTGGCACCCTTTGGCCCCCGGTGCCAGGTGCGAATGGTCAGGTCATCTTGCCAGCGCACGGGCCGCTCCAAGCGGTACCAGATGCGAACTAGCATCCAGAAGCAGTTATACTGCGCTAGTGTCTCCTCCCGCCCCACGCCCAGCTCATAGGCGTGGAGAATGGCGGTTTCCTGCATATAGTAAAGCAGGGAGGAGGGACGGCAGATCCCCCAGCTGTCCGCGTCCCGGACGGTGATGTGGACAGTGTGATCGAGATAATGATCCATAGTGCTTTTCCCTCTTGTTACGTCCGGCCATGAATCAGCAGGGACATCTTGCAGCATAGATCTTCAATATCCGAGGCGGTGGCGGCGGGGATACGAAGATTACCCCCGCAGTCACCACAGATCAGATCCACGGCGGCATACCCCAGCCGAAGGCTCCACCGCTTGCTGCCGCAGGAGCAGGATATCCTTCCGGCCTGGGCCAGATCCTTTAGTTCAGACAGAACCTCTTCCATGGCTGAGGGATTCAGGAACTGCTCATTCTCCGGAGCATTCTCCAGCTTGTCTACCGCCTCCTCAAGTCGGCGGAGGGCGGCGTAGACCGGCCCCTCCTGGCCCACATAGCAGCAGTCCAGGCCAGTGTGCTTGCAGGAGAAAGCCAGCGCCTTCCGGTTCAGAAAGTCCCTGGCCGGGCAGGATACAGTATGATTCTCCCCGCAAGAGACGCAGGGGACGCTGAGGGTGAAGTAGCCCTCTCTGACGTCAATGGACAGCTCTGAGCCGCCACAGGGGCAGGGGAGATACTGCCGCCCAGCGTTGAGGGCAAAGGAGGAACGCTCTGCCACAATACTCTTGCGGCACTTGGGACAGATATAGGCGATGAATCGCTTTGATTCGGACATAATCGACTCCTTATTAAGGTTATGGCTTGCGGATAAAGGGGGTCAACAGCAGGTCGGCGATGGCCAGACAGACAACCAGGATAAAGGTGGTGGTGAAGCCCCCGCCGGAAATGTCCTGGAGGACGCCGGAGATATAGGGGCCAACGATGGAGGCAGGGATGGCACAGCAGTTATTCAGGCTCAGATTTACGGCAAAATTTTTTTCACCATAAAATTGCCGGATGACCCCAGTACCTATGGTAACGCTGTTGCCATAGCACACCCCTAAGATCAGCATACCGATAAGTACCACTGGAGCGGAGGAGATCCGGTCACCCACCAACAGGGTCAGACCGGAGAGAAGCATCAGACCATTGGCCAACAACATGGTTTTTGTCCGGCCCAGAACGTCCAGAAAAATGCCAAATGGGATGCGGCTGAAGCCATTGCACACCGACACCAGAAGGCCCAGAACAGCGATGGCTCCGTAGTGGGAGGCGATGCTGGCTGCACTGTTGATAACAGCTAAGCCTCCGGCACACATAAAGGCGTTCCAGAGAAAGAAGAGCCAGAAGGTATGACGGCGAAGCATCTGGCTGGGCGCGTAGTCCTCGCCACCCACATTTTTGGCCCCGGCGGGTACCTCCGGCAGGGGCGGATTGGTTCCGTCCGGCAGGTAAAGCAGGAGGGCGCCAATAAAATGGATGAAGGCCTGAAGGATAGCCAGGATCAGAAACGCGGTGCGCAGACCCAAGGCGGCAAACAGCATATTTGCTATCTGGCCAAAGAGCATGGTGCCAATGCCAAAGCCCATCAGCAGGATGCCGGTGGCGGCGCCATTTTTTTCCGGATACCACTGGGACACGCCGGTGATTACGGAATTATAGCCCATACCGTTGCCCACACCGGCCAGCACGCCATAGCAGATGTATACTTGAGTGAGGGCAGCGGCACCGGCTGCAGGCAGGAAGGCCAGTCCGCCGTAGCCAACGAGAAGAAGGATAGCGGCGCAGACTGAGGTAATACGGTTAGAGGTACGTCCGGAGAGCTTGCCTCCCAGAAAACCGCCCACTCCGTGGCAGATCATGGCGATGGTAAAGGCCATAGAGAGCTGGGCTGCTGTCCACTGGGCATACTCCGCCGACAGGGCGATGCGGAATATGGACCAAGCATAGAGGGTGCCGCAGCATAGCATCATAAGGGTGCCGATGAAGAGGTATGCTTCACGAGGCAGTTTGACTTTTATATGGAATTTCAACAGGAACAGCTCCTTGAAAAAGGACTCCCTCCCGCAAGGGGGGAGCCAGCAGCATAATTGTTAATATTATAAGCTGATCCGTCATTTTTGTCAAATGTTTCCCGGCACTGTGGCAGCTGCGGCCAGCGCCTGCAGACGGCGCATTCGCCATGGTGGAATGCCACCCTCATACAAAGCTGCGGGTTCACCAAAAGTTAATGTTATCTTTTTGAAAAAAGGCCTTGTCAGAAACGGAAAAATCAGGTATAATAAAAAAAGTGTGCAGGGTCAGGAGGCAAGGTTTTCCTGTTCCCAGAGCAAAATTCCCGGCACTGCCGGAGAGTAAACGGAGGTTTTTCTTTTGGACTGGACTTTTATTATTCTGATCGTGGTGATGATTGCGATCTTCTATTTCTTGATGATCCGGCCGGAGAATAAGAGAAAGAAACAGATGAACGAGATGCGCAACAGCCTGGCAGTGGGGGACGAGCTGACTACCATCGGCGGCATTGTAGGTACTGTTTGCGCTGTCAAGGAGAACAGTGTGGTTATTGAGACCGGTGCTGATCGGGTGCGTATTGAATTGATGAAGTGGGCAATTTCATCCAAGGGCGCCCAGGCGGAAGAGGCCACCAAGTAAAAACACTTTGCAGTTATTTGACATGAGAAAAGGCGCGGGTTTCCCGCGCCTTTTTCTGTCCTGTCTCAATTTGCATCCTGCTTTGGATAGGCTTGTGCGTGCATTATCCGTCGTTTGCCGGTGAGCTGCACCACCTCTAACTTCATCACTACAGTACGCGGAATGACGTCGTGATGGAAGGGAAAGTCCGGCTGACGGTAGTGGGCCATCAGCAGTTCCAGCGCTTCCAGCTTTTCCTCCGCCGGTAGGATAGATAGCTTTCCCCGTCCAATGACGCTCTCATAGGACATGGTGCAGTTACCTGTCTCATCGTCAAGCACCAGCCGGTGGCCCCGATCCATCTCAAAGCTGGCCCTGCAGTCCTGCTCTATAAGTCGGTATTTCCGGCCTGCGTTGGCGCCGTGAAAATAGAGGGTGACAGACTGCCCCTCCGCTTTCATGCCGAAGTTCAAGGGCAGGATATAGGGATAGCCCTCCTCATCATTCAGGGCAAGCCGACAGACATCACAGCCCTCTATGACCTGAAGAATTTCATCCCAGCTGGTAATCTCTCTATCATGACGTCTCATAGCGCAGTTCTCCTTTGTGATTGTAGTAATAGATGGTCAGCAGGGAAGGGTATAGAGTGCATCTGCCAGCCGCAGATCGGTGAAAAGAGCCAGGCTTGGCGGCCAGATCAGGAATAGCACAATAGCCGCGCCCAGAAACAGAGTTAGCAGCAGTACCGGTCGCCGCCAGGCAGGGGAGGGTTGGAGCCGCTGGGAGAGGAAAAAGGCCAGCGCCACCAGCATCACATACAGTCCAATATCAAAGATCCTGCTGTTTCCCAGCAGCCAAATGTGGTAGATGCCGCCGATGAGCTGTTCCAGTCCGCAGGCGATAAGCATGGCCGCCAGCCAGGCTGTTCGGGGCTGCCAACCCGATTTCCGGGTATACAGCAGTCCAGCGGCCAACAGAGGAAAGTATAGCAACTTGACATGCTCCCAGATACTCTCGTTTACCGGGGCCAGGATGGCGGAAAAGGGGCCGGGAACCAGATCATAGAGGTAGTGCAGCCCCACCCCGGCCAGGGTAGTGAGGGCAAAGCAGCAGATGCGCTTCCATTCTCCCCACAGGGGGGCTTTTTTGGTGTTCATGGTGTTCACTCCCTTCTCTGTCATTGTATGCGGGGAAGGGGGCGGACAGACTAAAAAAGATGTAAGCTCAGAAGGAAATAAGCTCATATGCCCGGTTGCCCAAGCCGAGCTTCTCAGCATGTTCCAGGCAGCTCTCCCATTCCGACTCCGGAGTGGAGTTGACAAAGTGGTCATGGTGATCGCAGAAGCTGGGCTTGCGGAGGTTGTCCCCCAGCTGGGAGTTGGGCAGAGGTTCTTGCCGCAGACAGGCATCGGCACAGGCCTGATCCAGAGCCACCGGATCAAAGGAGGCAAACATACCCACGTCAGGGAGGATGGGGGCGTCATTCTCACCGTGACAGTCGCAATTTGGGGAGATGTCCATCACCAGATTGATGTAGAAGGCGGGACGGCCATATACTACGGCCAGTGTGTATTCCGCAATCTTGCGGTTTAAGTCGGCATTGGCACTGGAATTGGTATTGTGAATGGCGTCAAAATTACAGGAGCCAATGCATCGGCCACAGCCCACACACCTGCTGTGGTCAATGCTGGCCTTGCGGTTTTGCCCATAGGAGATGGCGTCCTGTGCGCACTGGCGGGCGCAGAGCATACATCCCCGGCATTTTTCCTGCCGGACGGTGGGTTTGCCGGAGTTGTGCTGCTCCATCTTACCCGCCCGGCTGCCGCAGCCCATGCCGGTGTTCTTGATGGCCCCGCCGAAGCCGGTACACTCGTGCCCTTTGAAGTGGGCCAGGCTGATGTAGACATCGGCGTCCATCACCGCCCGGCCGATTTTGGCATTTTTGACATAGATGCCGCCAGGGACGGGAACTTCAATGTCATCCGTCCCTTTCAGGCCATCGCCGATGAGGATCGGACAGCCCACCGAAAGGGGGCCAAAGCCGTTTTCCCAGGCCGCCTCCAGGTGTTCCAGAGCGTTTTTCCGGCGGCCGGGGTAGAGGGTGTTGCAATCCACCAGAAAGGGTTTGCCTCCCAGGGCCTTGACGGTATCCGCCACCGTTTTGGCGTAGTTTGGCCGGAGATAGGCCAGATTGCCCGGTTCTCCAAAGTGCATTTTGATCGCTGTAAATTTGCCATCGAAGTCGATAGTCTCAAACCCAGCCCGGCGCATCAGCACTTGAAGTTTCTCCTGCAAGCTATGACCTACCTTGACCCGGAAATCGGTGGTGAAGACCTTTGATTTTGCGGTATCCATGAATTATTCCTCCTGTTTTGCTACCTCCAGCTGTGGGGCAACGGAAAGACGCCCCCTCCGGTGACAGCACAGGAGGGGGGTGTTATGATTGGTTGTAAGGGTGCTTACAGATCCATGACAGCACAGAAAGCTTCGCTGACAGCCTGCTCCACTGTGCGGGCACGGACGCAGTCACCGATCTGTACCCACTCTGGCACGTCGCTCTCGGCGGCGAGTGCATCGGCCACCCTGGTGAGAGGGCGCATTCCGGCGGCCAGAATGATGGTATCTGCCTGGATGGTTTGCTCACTGCCATCGGCGTCTATGTAGGTGACGGAGTGCTTGGTGACACTCTGGCACCGGGCGGAGGTCAGTGCGGTGAAGTTCGTGTCCTGTTCCAGCAGGATGCGGATTTCATCACCACAGGTCTTGGAGGCATCCGGGCAGAGGGAGGACTGCATCTCAATGATGGAGACTTTCAATCCCTTCTCCAACAGGTGGAGGGCAGTTTCGCAGCCCACCTGTCCGCCGCCAATGATGATTACCTCCCGGCCCAGCTTGTCCTCCTGGCCATAGGCGTCAGTGGCTACGATGCCGTTATCCCGGTTGAAGCCAGGGAGGGGGAGCATCAGCGGCTCGGCACCAACGGCGATGATGACGGCGTCATATTGGCCGCTGATAGTCTCTGGGGTGGCCTCAGTATTCAACAGCACCTGAATGTCCCGCTTCTCCACCTGTCGCTTTAAATAGTCCTTAAAGCTCCGCAGGGCATATTTGAAGGTGACTGCGTCGCTGAACTTCAGCGCGCCGCCCAGAGAATCGGACTTTTCATAGAGAGTGACAGAGTGCCCTCGGTCGAAAGCAGTGACGGCGGCGTACATCCCGGCGGGTCCACCGCCCACAATAGCCACCCGCTTGGATTTGGCAGCGGCTTTGGGGAACATCTCATCCAAGCAAGTTTCAAAGCCTACCTTGGGGTTCACAGCACACCGGAAGAGATGGGCATAGCAGTCGGAATCGTGGCAGCGCATACACTTGATACAAGGTACCACATCCTCTGCCCGCCCGTCCAGCGCCTTTTTCATCATCTCCGGGTCGGCGATAAACTGCCGGGCAATGGCTACAAAGTCGCATTTTCCGGCGGCAATGGCGTCCTCCGCAGCCTGAAGGCTCTCAAAGCCGCCCACGGCAGTGACAGGCTTGTGGATGCGTCCGGACTTCTTAAAGCCTTCGGCCAGCCACAGGTTGGGATGATAGCCCATATGTGCGCAAGGGTGGGTCCATGTCATATACTGCTCTGTCACCATGCCGCAGGAGGCCTGAATGACATCGCAGTGTTCCTGGAGAATTTCGGCAATGCGAATACCCTCATCCACATCTATACCGCCTTTAATGAACTCTGTGGCAGACATACGAACCTCCATTACCATACGGCCTTTGGTGGCCGAGCGGCAGGCGTCCAGGATTTCCACCAGGAAGCGGCAGCGATTTTCAGTGCTGCCGCCGTATTCATCGGTACGGTGGTTGGTCAGCGGGGAGAGAAACTGGGCCACGGGGATGCTGTGGCCAAAATGGAAGAGCAGATTGTCAAAGCCGCACTCCAACAGATTGGCGCACATCAGGGCGGTAGCTTTTATATAGCGGGCCATCTCCTCTTGTGTAATCTCCTGACCGATGGGAGGAGACTGCATGATCCGGTTGCCATCGGAGCAGGTTAAGGGAGGGCCGTCCCGCCAGGAGCCGGGTAGCAAGCCCATGACCTCCATGCCTGCCAGCGCCCCATGGGCGTGGATACGGGCGGCCAGCAGGGTCAGCCGGTTCTTGTGATTAAAGGCCACGGTATCCCACGTGCAGTGTTCACCGTCATCAAAGACATCCACCGCCTTGGCACCGCCACAGTATACTACGGCAGCTCCAGTCTTGGCACGCTGCTCGAAATATGCCATGGCGTCCTCATTGGGATATAACTCGCCGTTGCTGGAAGAGTGGGGGGTAATGGGCGCCACAAGAATGCGGTTTTTATAGAGCTTGCCGCCCACTCGGATAGGGGAGAGGACGTGGGGGAATTTCTGATTCATTTTCCTCACCTCAAGGTTGGATTTGGATGCTGAGCATCAACAGCTAATGCTTCCTAAATTGTAGCGCAAAAGAGAAGTGTTTGTCAATTCTCAACTGAGAAAATCCCGTAGCTTTTTGGAGCGGCTGGGGTGGCGCAGCTTTCGCAGGGCTTTGGCCTCGATCTGCCGGATGCGTTCCCGAGTGACATTAAATTCCCGCCCCACCTCCTCCAGAGTGCGGTTACGGCCGTCCTCAATGCCAAAGCGTAGCTTCAGGACCTTTTCTTCACGAGGGGTCAGGGTGGAGAGAACATCCAGCAGCTGTTCCTTCAGTAGGGTGAAGGAGGCGGCTTCAGATGGCTCAGAGGCCTCTTCATCCGGGATGAAGTCTCCTAAGTGGGAGTCCTCCTCCTCTCCAATGGGAATCTCCAGAGAGACGGGTTCCTGGGCGATTTTCAAAATCTCCCGTACCTTATCCACCGACATGTTCATCTCCTCGGCGATATCCTCCGGGGTGGGGTCGTGACCCAGCTCCTGAAGCAGCTGG
>CAYUUP010000068.1:0-8413 GCA_964447925.1 uncultured Oscillospiraceae bacterium | reverse complement strand
GGCAGCACACCTGGCGGGAGCGGTCAGGCCGAAGAAAGCACGAGCGAACAGCAGACCGAAGGTGACACGCAGATAACAGAGCAGCCGTTTGAGGACAATGACCAGCGAGTGAAACGAACGCATCCCCCAACACTCTGGAATTGAGATGCTGGGGGATGCTTTTTGCAATCACTCAAAAGACTTGTCAAAAAAACTTTTTCAATTATAACAGGTTCATTTCTCCACGCTTCGGATCAGCTGCTCTGCCACCATTTCCACATAGCTCTTCTCGTCCACATCCCGGGAGATGCCGCCCACAATGTCATAGAGAATATTATAGGCGATGAGGGAGCAGAGAAAGGCGGTGACTGCCAGCCGCAGGTCAACGTCCTGGCGGACATTGCCCTCCTGCCTGGCCCGGAGAAGAAGCTGCTCGGTGTTGTTCCGAGCAGTGCAGAAGCTCTGCTCATAGTAGACCCGGCCAAAGTCGGGAAATTGGTTGGAATCCCGGATGACGCTGCCCAGGAAAGCGGAGCGTTCGGGGTCATGGGCCGCTTCCATAAAGGTGCGGGCAATATTTTGGATGCCCTGCTTCCAATCGTCTCCATCGGGGAGAATGCTGTCCTCTGCGGGGGGGATTGCGTGAGTATAGAGCTTCAGCACCTGGAGGAACAGGTCCTCCTTGCTGGTGCAGTACTGATAGAGTGCGGCCTTGGAGAAGCCAGCATCCTCGGCAATGGCGTCCATAGTGGTTCCCTCAAAGCCCCTGGAGCCGAAGAGAGAGAGAGCTACCCGTGTGATCTCCTGGCGGCGGCGGTCAAATTCCGGCCGCAACGCCTCCAATTCCGGGAGGTCAAGGGCGTCAAAAAGCTCTCGCTTGCCAGAGAAATAGATGTAGATGGTGGAGGGGGAGACATAGGCTTCCCTGGCAATGTCGGCGATTTTTGCCTCGGCATAGCCCTTCTGGGTAAAGACATTCCCTGCGGCCTTCAAGATCCGAGCCTTCAGCTCCGTGCGTCTCTGCTGCTTATCCATATTAAACCTTCCCGTGAAGCCGGGCGGCTGTGAGGGTGTTGCGCATCAGCATGGCCCGGGTCATGGGGCCAACACCGCCAGGGACGGGGGTGATATATCCCGCCACCGGCTCCACACCGGGGAAGTCCACATCGCCGCAGAGTTTGCCGCTTTCATTCCGGTTCATAGCCACATCGACAACGACAGCTCCCGGCTTTACCATGTCGGCGGTAATCAGACCGACCCTTCCCACGGCAGACACCAGAATATCTGCCTGACGGGTAACAGAGGCCAGTTCCGGCGTACGGGAATGACAGATGGTGACGGTGCCATGGCGGTGGAGCAGTAGCATGGCCTGGGGCTTGCCCACGATGTTGGAGCGGCCAACCACCACACAGCGTTTGCCTGCCGGGTCGATGCCATATTCCTCCAGCAAGGCCATGACCCCGGCAGGGGTACAGGGCAGGAAAGTGTAATTCCCCAGCATGATTTTGCCCACATTGGAGGGGTGGAAGGCGTCCACGTCTTTCATAGGATCAATGGCCAAAAGCACAGCCTGCTCGTCATATCCGGCGTTCTCTGGCAGGGGAAGCTGACAGAGGATGCCATCAATCTCCGGCCTGCCATTGAGGGCGGAGATAATATCCAGCAGGGCGGCCCGCCCCGCCTGGGCGGGCAGGTCAAATTCCTCGCTGTAGATGCCGCATTCCTCACAGTCCCGCCGCTTACCGGCGATATAGACGCGGGAGGCGGGGTTGTCTCCCACATTGATGATAGCCAGGCCAGGCCGTTGGGGCATCTTGGCAACCTCCGCCGCCACCTGAGCCTTGACCTTGACGGCCAGAGCCTTACCATCCATTTGAATTGCCATGTTTTATCTCTCCTGAATGCTGTATTTTTGCTTGTGTGGGATTTACGCCTGAGATGGGCCGGAGGACGGTTCGTCCTCCGACTCTCCGGCGGGGGCTTCTTCCGTGCTGCTTTCACTGTCCGCAGACGTGATATCTGCAGGGATTTCCTGTTCCCCGTCGGTCTTGTCCTCAGCATCGGAATTGGCCCTTGCAACGCCTGCATCAGCTGCGGCATCCGCGACATCTGTGTCAGACCCGGCAGCGGTGACTGCCGCCACCCGGTCAACATAGAGAACGCTGTTTTTGGCGCTCTGGGTGGTCAGCTTCCAGATCATGACGGCAATAGCCCCTACCGCCGTGACCAGGGCCACCATCTGGGACACCCGGATGTCGGAGCCGAAGAGATACAGGCTGTCGGTACGCAGCCCCTCAATGAAGAAGCGGCCCACACCGTACCAGGCAAGATAAAAGCAGAAGATCTGGCCATCGAAGCGGCGACGCTTCCGCAGGAAGAAGTGGGCGATGCAGAAGCCCAGGGCATTCCATACAGATTCATAGAGGAAGGTGGGATGTACCTCAATGGCGGAACCGTTTACCGTGAGGCCCATCCGCCAGGGCAGAGTGGTCTTGGTACCATAGGCCTCCTGGTTGACAAAGTTCCCCCAGCGGCCCACAGCCTGACCGATGAATAGCCCTAGGGAGCCGACGTCGGCAAAGGCCAGGAAGGATATCTTTTTATAGAGACAGACCCCGGCCAGGGCGATGACAGCGGCGATGACAGCACCATAGATAGCTAGTCCGCCGTCCCAGAGGGCGATGGCGGCTTTCCAGTCGAAGCTGCCGTCTGCGGCCTTGTAATTATCCAGATAGAAGATCACATAGTAGAGCCGTGCGCCGATGATGGCGGAGGGGGTGGCGATGATCAGCAGGTCAATGACATCGTCCCGCTTGATGCCGTAGCGTGGACAGGTAAAATAGCCGTACAGCGCCCCCAGCAGAAAGCCCACAGCAATGATAATACCATACCAATAGATATTCTTGCCTAGGGTGAAGGCCACCCGGTCAATGTTAAATTCCAGCCCTAGGCCAGGAAAGGTGATAGCGGATAAGAAGGATAGGCAGGTCAAGAAAGTTACGCTCCTTTCGGTTATATAGCGGACGGATGGCCCGTAGGGGAATGATAACAGTCAAAACAGAGACTGTTATGCGATCGGGCCGATGAGATAGCAGCTGCTGTCCAACTGGATCTCCTGGGCGGCGGCGGCGGCTTGGCCCACCGTAATTTGGGAGGTGAGTTCCGCTAACTCTTCTGGAGACAGGAAATCCTGGGCGATGGCCCGGTGGAGCCAATATTTCCCCAGGGAGAGGGGGGCTTGGGAGATGGAATCCAAGCGGGTAATAATATCCTGTTTCGCGGCGGAAAGTCTGCTCTCCGTGAAGCTGCCGTCTTTTATGGCTTGTAGTCGGGCCAGCAGTTCAGCCCGGTTCGCTTCTGATGGACGGGCTTCCGTCTTGATGATAGTTGTCAGTAAGCCGCTGTGACCGTCCAGGCGGGATGTCACGTCCTGGTTCAGCAGGGCGTTTGCTACCAGCAGGGCAGGATACATGGGGTCACCCATGGAAACAGCGGTTCGAAAGCCCATGGCCAGCCCACACTGGGGCAATTCCCATTCCTCCCAGAAAAGCTGGGGCTGCTCCGGCGTCCCGGAACGGGAGAGGGGCAGTGGGGGAGTACGGTCAAATAGCTGGCTCCGGGGCAAGCCAGCTAGGGCGGAGCGCCAGACGCGCCGGATATCCTCTGCTGGCCGGGAGCCACAGTAATAGAGTTCCACAGGGCAGCGGGACAGCATTTCCTGATACTGGCGGAACAGCCTGCCCATGGCGGCGAACCGCACCTCCTCCGGCTGGCCCAGGGGAGAGACAGACAGCGGTTCCCCGGCACATATCTGCCGGAGCAGCAGCCACCGGGCGGTGTGCAGCCAGTCGGACTTCTCGCCCTCCAGCAGGCGGAGCAACTGCTGTTTTCCCTGCTCCAGATGGTCGGACAGCAGTCGGCCGTTTTTGGTTGCTGGCCGCAGCAGCAGCTCTCCCAGCAGGTCGGCGGCCTCCTGGACGGAGCGGCTGCCATCGGGAAAGACGGCTGTGAAGCCGAAGCACTGCCATTCTCCGCACCCCTGCACCGAGGGCCGGATATCGCCGTCTAGGGCCTCCAGCACGGCGGAAAAGGATTCCGGGCTTGGGTAATGCTGACAGCCCTGGCGGAGAACGCCGGGAAGCAGGGCATTGAGAGAGGCGGTATTTGCCCGCAAAGGGGCCAGCAGATGCAGGCTCCAATGGCTGCTCTGAAATCGTCTGGACTGTACAGCGGTGAGCCAGACGCCGCTGAACAGCTCCACACGCTGGATGGTCATGGGTGCATACGCCCCCTTTCGCTGGCAGAAAAAACTTCTGTGTTATCTCCCTTATTATATCACAAGACCGTCCCAAATGCACCTTTTTTTTATTTTCAGGTTGACGGCCCTTCAGCAACCGCTTCTGCAGCTATATCCGCACGGTGATAGTGTGGCTGCCGGCGAGCCTGTCTAGCCGGATACCTCCGGCAACGGTCCTGCCGTCCAACCAGACGCCAGGCGGTTGCTCCCGGCGCACCTGAATGTGAAGCTGGGCCTTTGAAGTCCGCCAAACTGCCCGATAGCCCGGCCAGCTGGCCGGAAGAGTGGGGGAGATCTCCAATTTGCCGCCGGTGAGCCGCAGGCCCAGAAGACCGGTGACGGCTGCCTGGTAGTACCAGCCTGCTGCCCCGGTGTACCAGCTCCAGCCGCCCCGGCCTCGGTACTGGGGATGGCTGTAGACATCTGCTGCCAGAACATATGGCTCTGCCAGATAGCGCTCCTGGGGGTGGTGGCCGGGCAGCAGGGCGCGGAGCAGAGCCCAGCCGTTCTCCCCGTCCCCCAGCTTCAGATGGGCCAGGGCCAGCCAGACGGCCGCATGGGTGTACTGGCCGCCGTTCTCCCGGATACCGGGGGGATACGTCCCGATATAGCCGGCATCCTCCCCCGCTCCGTCAAAGGGGGGCGATAGCAGTTGAATGAGCTGCCCCTCCCGGTCAAAGAGCGACTCCCTGGCGGACTGGATAGCCTGCGTCTCCCGCTGGCCGGGCTGCGGCTGGCAGAGAACGGCGAAGCTCTGGGCGATGGAGTCAACACGGCATTCTGGGCTTTTGGCGCTGCCCAGGGGTGCGCCACTGTCAAAATAAGCCCGGCGATACCAGGCACCATCCCAGCTTTGACCTGCTTGTTCCGTGAGCCTCCGGGCCAGAGAGAGATAGCGTTCCCGGCGTTTGTGTTCTCCCATCAATCCGCACAGGGGGGCAAAGCGGCGGAGAGTCCAGGCGGCAAACCAGGTGAGCCACACACTCTCCCCCCGGCCCTCTCTGCCGACCTTGTCCATGCCGTCGTTCCAGTCCCCTGTTCCCATCAGCAACAGGCCGTGGGGGCCAGTCCCTCGGCCCAGGGCCTGCTCTAGGGCCAGAACACAGTGGCGATAGACGCTGACAGCGCGAGAGCTGACCTCCGGCTCCTCATAGCGCTCCTGCTGCCCGGCATCCAGCGGGGGGCTGTGGAGCAGAGGGGCCTCCGCGTTCAGGAGATCTGTGTCATTGGTGGCCTCGTACCACTGGCCCAGCGCCCAGGGGAGCCACAATAAATCGTCCGTTATGCGGGTACGGACGCCCCGGTGGGGGCGCCCCGTCCCGTTGGGGTGCCACCAGTGCTGGACATCTCCCTCCTCATACTGGTGTGCGCAGCACCGCAGCACCTGTTCCCGGAAGAGAGCGGGGGCGGAGGGGATCAGGGCGCAAGCATCCTGGAGCTGATCCCGGAAGCCGTAGGCTCCGCCACACTGATAGAGGGAGGTGCGGGCGTAGAGACGGCAGGCAACGGTCTGATACAGACACCAGAAGGAGAGATAGCTGTTCAGTGTCTCATCTGGCGTTTCCACGGTGAGGGGGGAGGCCAGCTCCCGCCAATGGACGCAGGTGCGTTCCAGCACGTCCAGTGCCGTGCCGTAATCTGGTTTCCCATCTGCTCCCTGCCGGGGGGCGGCGGAGACTTCCAGTACCAGGTGCCGCTCCGCTGCCAACTCCAGCCGCAGCCGGCGATCTCCCACCTGGGGTAAGGTGACAGCGGCAAAGGGCAGGGAGGCGGAGAGTGTGATGACTTGGCCGGGGAAGTCGGTATTGGCCCCGTTTTCCATGCGGACAGAATTGTCCTCCTGACGGCAGACGGCCCAGCGACCCTTTTCCCTATCGGCGGCCAGCTGGGGCAGCAGTGTCCAGACCAGCTTGTCCTCTGGTGGACAGTCCAGCTCCACCAGCAGCAGTCGGGCAGGGACATCCGGCGGTACAAAGGCGGTGAGCCTGGTGTGATGCCCCTCCCAGGACTTCTCCCATCGGGCAAAGCCAGGGCCATAGGTGACTTGGGTGGGAATTCTGTCCCCAACGGCGAAAAGGGAAATTTCGCCCCCAGCTGTGCGAAGGACCAGCGTTTCGCCGGAGGACCTATCCAGCGGGTCATTGCTCCAGGGCGTCAGCTTGTTTTCCCTGGCATTCTGCGACCACAGGAAGCCCCCTCCGGCTGGTGTGGCAAGATAGCCGAAGCGCTCGTTGGAGAGAATGTGGCTCCAGGCCAGGGGCAGCGGAGCGCCGGAGGTGGTGAAGCAGAATGTCTCCCCTATCTGTTGCCGGGCAGGAAGCTCCGGGCGGGGGGCAGGAAAACGGAATGGGGCGGGGGGCAGGAAAAATGGCAGCCTTGCTCCAGTCTTTCCCCGGCGGAGAGGACAACATCAGCCATGCCCAGCAGTGGTTCCCAATCCGGTTCCGCCCCCTGGAGGAGCCAACGCCGCCGATGGAGCCCCAACTTGTTTAACTGGGTGGCCAGGGGGGAGAATGTTGGACGGTCATAATCCCCCTGCTCCGGGAGCAAAAGGGCTAAATCGCAGACATAGCCGCACCGCAGCAGCAGTTCCTGCTGGCAGGCCAGAGTGACGGCCTGCTCCACGCTGTCCGGGGAAACACGGCAGACGATAAGGGGAAAATCCCCAGAGATGCCATAGGGCCACAGGGCGGCCTGTCCCCGGGGCGGGGAGAGCATCCCGGCGGGGGCGGGAAAGGCCAGCCGGGACAGCAGGGCAAAGGCCTCCTGTATCTGCCGGGCGTCCAGACCCAGCCGTACTGCTTCCCGGTCCAGCAGAGAGAGGGCGGGCAGCGCCCGGACGGACAGCAGCCCCTGGGCCAAGGGGACGCACTCCTCGGCAGACCCGGCGGCCAGTGCCAGAGAGAGGGTGTTCCGACCGGAGATCAGCGGCAGGGTCAGGCCCAGGCAGGGATCCAGCACCGCCCCGGCAGGGGCAGCTTCCGTGGCGTCATAGCCCCAAAAGCGGGGGCGGCTGGTGTCCCAACTGACATCGGATCCGTCCCACAGGGCGGCCAGCTGGGGGATGTCCCGCCCACCCCTGCGGTGAAAGAGAACACCGTTGCCGATAAAGCGGCTCTCCACCCGCAGCCGGGAGAAGGCAGGATGACTCTGATATTCCCCCCACGGGGCCAGTACGGGCCGGAGGTAGCAGATGAGCCGGGCATCACTGGCAGTTCCCCGCCAATTTAGCTCCAGCCGCCGCAACTCCGCCGGGCCATCGGGGGAGAGACTGACAGACAGAGCGGCGTCCCAGTCCATTCCCCGGAGCCGGAGCAGGGCAGCGGAGCCAGAGAGCTGCCAGCTCAACTCATCTCCGCCGGAGACGCGGGGAAAGAGGGGGATACGCTGCCCGTCCGCATGGATTTCATACCGGACGGCTCCCGTCAGACGGCAGCGTCCCGTCTGGCTCCAACCGTCCCCACCGGCGGTGAGGAAACTGTCCCAGCTGCCGTTGGACAGCAGCCCGCATACCGGGCTGTCAGGATCCAAGCCCCAGCCTTCCCAACTCCAGCCCTTTCTGGCGGCAGGGGAGCGGCGGCGCCCATTCCTCTGCCGAGTGGGGAGGACGGTGGCCCCCACGGGAATCTTCTCCTGTAAAAGCTCCCGATAGGCGGCCATGGGGGTGTGAGACAAAAATCGCCGCTGCATAACATTATCTGCGAGGGCGTTGTCTGCTGCCACCAGGCTCATGCCCAGATGATGGGCCATCCAGATATTCACCGAAAGGAAGGGAGCCTCCCCGCCTCCGGCAGTGTAGTCCACTGCCTCATAGAGGCCATATTTTCCCTCTAGCCCCATGGCCCGCAGGCGGCGGAGATTGGAAACGGCGCGGCGGGGGGTCAACAGCAGAGCCAGGAAGGAGGCATAGGGGGCTACCACCAGATCATGGTCTAAATCCTGCTTCAGCCCAAGCGCCTGAACACCGTGGGCCTTGTATTGGTAGTTCATAGCGGCGTCGAATCGGCAGAAGGCGGACTCCGAGATGCCCCAGGGGGTACCTGTCCGGCTGCCCCGCTCCATCTGGACGCACAGGCAGAAGGCCAGGCTCTCATAGAGCAGGGAGTTGGGATAGCAGGGCAGCAGCAGGTGGGGCAT
>CAYUUP010000067.1:0-8469 GCA_964447925.1 uncultured Oscillospiraceae bacterium | reverse complement strand
AATACGCGGCAGACGCCGTCTACCTGCTAATGAAGCCGCTGGAGTGGCTCTTCCTGCTGGCACTGTACTGCTTTGACCCTCGACCGGAGGATCGCATCGCAGTGCAGTACACCGGGCGGGGGGTAGAGGATTTTTGAATTCTCCGCCCCCAGCAGCATCAGCCCCTCCCCTTCCGCTCTCGCTCCATGGCGCGCAGTAACTCCTTCTGTGTAGGCATCAGCGCCCGTTTGGGATAGCGGCTGATGTAGCGCTCCAGGGTGACTGTCAGGCCCTGGTCGGAAAGGCAGGGCAGCAGCGGGGCGAACAGCGGCTCCGCTGCCATCAGCGTCCAGTCCAGCGCCTGCGGTTTTTTGATATTGGCCGCTTCCAGCATCAGCTCTGCCGCCTGAAGGGCATATTCTCCACTCTGAACACGTTCCTCAACGGCCAAGGCAGTTACCAGTTCGCCTATTAGCCGGGTGACATCGGCATAGAACTGCTTATGGAGCGCCCGCTCCCCCGTTGGCTTGTGGCCTAGGACTACTGTTTTCAGGCCGGACAGCATGGAGGCGTTGTCCAGCGCTGCCTGCGCCGCCTCCTCCCGGTAAACGGCGTAAGTCTCCTTCAGTTCGTCCAGAATCGCCCCAGCGCTGGGCGCGGCAGAGGTAAAATTATCCATGGGGCCACATCCTTTCGCTGTTTTTTAACACACGATATCAAGAAATTTTTATGTAAAAGGCCGTCCGGCTGTGGACGGCCCTTTGTGTTGAGCCCTTCCTGTAACGGCTCAATAGAGTTTGCAGATGATATCCACGCAGGTGTCCAGCCCCAAAGCGGCACTGTCCAGGGAGATGTGGCTGTTCTGCGCCCGGCCCCATTCCATGTCGGTATAAAAGCGATAGTAGGACGCCCGGCGCTTGTCCTTGTCCTTCAGCCGCTTCTCTGGCTCGAGTTCGCTCTCGCCATAGAGCTTGACGATGCGCTCTGCCCGGAAGGGAATTGGAGCGTGGATAAAGACCTTCAGGCAGTCGGCCACATCCCGCAGGATGTAGTCGGCACAGCGGCCCACGATGACGCAGGACTCTTTCTCTGCTATGTCCAGGATCACCCTGCGCTGAATCACCCAGAGATAGTCCTGATTAGACATACCACCGTTGAAGTAGGCAGAGCGAGGAGCCATAGCATTGGCCAGAAAGCCGCCCCGGCTGGCGTACTCCCCCTGCTCTTTGATATACTCCTTGGCAAAGCCGCTCTCCTCGGCTACCTTGTCAATGAGTTCCGCATCATAACAGGGGATGTCCAAACGCCGGGCTACCTCCTTGCCGATGGTGCGGCCACCGCTGCCAAATTCGCGGCTGATGGTGATGATACGGTTCATGCGATTCCCTCCTATTGTAGTTTTGTTGTGGGCGACATACTTAGCCGCCGCCAGGTGTGAAGGATGATGGGCAGAGCGATACAGAAGGTGAGGATGTCAGCCACCGGGAAGGAATACAGCACCCCATCCAGGCCAAAGAAGATCGGCAGCAAAATGGGCAGCCCGGTGCCAAATACAATTTCTCGTACCATAGAGATGGCAGTGGAGGCCACGGCATTACCCAGGGATTGTAGAAAGATAAAGGTACCCTTGTTCACCGTGGCGAGAACCATCATGCAGAGATAGATGCGGAAGCTGCGGATGCCGAAGGCCGTATAATAGGCGCTCTCGTTTGCCGCGCCGAATAGCCCGATCAACTGGCCGGGCAGCAGTTCCACAAGAAGCGTGGCCAAAAGGCCCAGACATGCTTCCGCTGCCAGCAGGTAGGCAAAGAGCTTTTTCACCCTGTCCTTTCTGCCTGCGCCCACGTTATATCCCACCACAGGGATACACCCGGCGGAAAGTCCCACAGCAATGGATATGACAATCTGAAAGAACTTCATGACAATGCCCAATATCGCCAGAGGAATGTGGGCGTACGCAGCTTGCCCAAAGATTGAATCCAGCGCACCATATTTGGTACACATATTCTGGACAGCGGCCATGGAGATCACCAGGGAGAATTGGGACAAAAAGCTGCAAATGCCCAGCGGCAGAAATTTTGACATTAGGCTGGGGAAGAAACCAAAGCTGTCCCTTTCCAGCTTGACGGTTTTCATGTGTAAGAGATACCATACGGCCAGCAGAGCGGTGATGATCTGCCCGGCAATGGTGGCCACCGCTGCCCCCATCATGCCCCATTTGAAGCCAAAAATCAGGATGGGGTCAAAGATGATGTTGAACAGCGCCCCCGCCAGGGTAGAGATCATGGCAAATTTGGGACTTCCATCGGAGCGGATGATGGGATTCATCGCCTGGCCGAACATATAGAAGGGGATGCCCGCAGTAATCCAAGTGAAATACTCCTTGGCAAGTGTAAACGTGTTTTCATTGACACGCCCGCCAAAGAAGGTGAGAATCGGATTTTGAAGAATGAAATAGAGGGCAGTGACCACAATGCTGACTGCAATGCACAGCACAATGGCGTTACCGATGCTCCTGCTGGCATCCTCCTTGTGGTTGCGCCCTAGGCAGATGCTGACAAAGGCACAGGCGCCGTCTCCAATCATCACAGCCAGGGCCAGCGCCACCACTGTCAGCGGAAAGACCACTGTATTGGCAGCGTTGCCATAGGAGCCAAGATAACTGGCATTGGCGATGAAGAGCTGATCTACAATGTTGTAAAGGGCGGCCACCAGCATGGAGACGATGCAGGGTACCGCATATTTCCTCATCAGCCGCCCAACACTCTCCTGTTCCAAATAGGCATTGGATTTTTCTTCCATAATTTGAAAAGAACCTCCTGTAATATGGTTGTAGATATGTGCGGCAGATTAGCTGGACTTACGCTCTCGGCAACACGCATCGACACCCAGGCAGGGGGTTTCCCTTCAGGTGAGGCTATTCGATTGAAATGCAATTTGCAGCACGCAAATTGCCGCACGGGGACAACATTATTATAACATCTCTCCCCCGGATCTGTCAAATGGAAATTGCATAAAAAAGAGGCCGCCCCGCCAAGAATGCAAAACTGCGGGATACAGCCCTCTGTATATCAAACGCGCATCAATGGATCAGGATGCCCCTGACCGCTTCTTTCTGCGTCTATAGACAAGAAATTCCTCATACTGCCGCAGTTCTGCCAGCTCTGACGTAATTCTTCCTGACCTCCGCCAGCCGTTCTCCAATCATCTTGTTCACCGCCTCTCCCCTAGTATAACGCATCTTACTACTTTGTTTAGAAATAATAAAGTTCTTGACGTATCCGCTACAAAGTGATATAATTATTATCACACACGGGGTCAGCGTAAATATCCTTCGCACAGCCGCAAAAATCAGTCCATACGGCGTGCGGCCCCTTGAATAATTCATAGTAAGGAGCGATTTTACATGAAAACACGCATATCCAAGCTGCTGTCGCTGGTTCTGGCCATGGCGCTGGTCCTGTCTCTGTGCGGGCTCTCCGCCTTCGCGACAGGTGCGGCGGCCAGCGGCACCTGCGGCGATGACCTGACCTGGACGCTGACGGAGGACGGTGTCCTGACCATCAGCGGCACCGGGGCCATGGAAGATTACGAGAATAGCTCCACGCCCTGGAGCGATTACCGCAATGATATCCTTAAAGTCGTGCTGGATGGGAATATCACAACCATTGGGGCCGGGGCGTTCCTTGACTGTGAAAACCTGACCAGCATCACTATCCCGAACAGCGTCACCACCATTGGGGTCTGGGCGTTCATGGACTGCTACAGCCTGACTGACGTCACCATCCTGGGCAGCGTCACCGCTATCGGGGACTATATGTTCTGGAACTGCACCAGTCTGACCAGCGTCACCATCCCGGACAGCGTCACCACCATCGGGCAATCTGCGTTCTCTAACTGCACCAGCCTGGCCAGCATCAATATTCCGGACAGCGTCACCACCATCGGGGCCTCTGCGTTCTTTGCCTGTGGCCTGACCAGCATCACCATCCCCGCCAGCGTCACCAGCATTAGTCTCACGGTGTTCACTGCCTGCTACAACTTAACAGAAATCGTGGTGTCCCCTGATAATAAGAACTATGCTTCCGTGGACGGCGTGCTGTATAACAAGGACGTGACCGAGTTGGTTTACTACCCCGCAGGCAAGACCGGAGCTATGGTGGAAATACCCAACGGCGTCACCACCATCGGGAAATATTCATTCTACGCTTGCAATATTCCGACCAGCATCACCATCCCCGCCAGCGTTACCAGTATCGGTGGTGGTGCGTTCGTTGCATGTGACAGCCTGACCAGTGTCACCTTCGAGGGCAGCGCCCCCTCTTTCTCCTCCTTTGACAGTATTTTTTCTGGATGCACACTGACCGCCTACTATCCCGCAGATGACTCCTCCTGGACTGAAGACGTCATGCAGGATTACGGCGGAACTGTCACCTGGGTGGCCTATGAGAAAAACACCGATGACGGCGATGACGATGGCGATACCCCTGTGATCCTGGACACCGCCACCGATACCAGCTATACCATCGGCTCCGGCGCGTGTGCCTCCATCCACTGCAGCGGCGAATTGGCAGATCTCATCTCCGTGGCTGTGGACGGCAAGACGGTAGACGCCAGCAGCTATGACCTGACTGAGGGTTCCACCATCGTCACCTTCCACAGCGATTTTCTGGACAGTCTGGCACCCGGTGACCATGAAGTCACCCTGACCTTCACCACCGGCACTGCCACTGCCACCATAACTGTCTTGAGCGTTCCCACCACTGATGAAACCACCCCAACTGATAACGGCGATTCCACCACTGGTGACACCACCACGGAAGACGAGGGCTTGGCGGATCACGCCCAGCCCATGCTGTGGGCCGCTGTCCTGCTGGTCAGCATGACGGGCCTTGGAGCCATGGTCCTGCTGAAGAAGCGGACAAGATAAAACAGCATAACAGGACGGGAGCTGGCTCCAACGGGCCAGCTCCCTTTTTTGCTCTGTGTTCACTTTTCTTCCGGTCTTCCCTCCAATAGGGCCAGGATCCGGCGCTTATAGTCCAGGAATTCCGGGCTGAGGGAAAAATCTATGCTCCGGGGCCGGGGCGGAGACACGGTGAGTTCCGCCGCGATACGGCCTGGCTTCCCGGACAGAATATAGATGCGGTCAGAGAGGAGAATCGCCTCATCAATGTCGTGGGTGATAAACAGGGTGGTAAGCCGCAGCTGCTCCATCATCTTCATGTACCACCGGTGGATCTCCCGCTTGGTCAGAGCGTCCAAGGCAGAGAAGGGCTCATCCAGCAGGGCCACTCCCCTGCTGCCCAAAAAGGTCCGCAGCAGAGCCGCCCGCTGGCGCATCCCGCCGGAGAGCTGGGCGGGATATTTGTCCGCCGTCCCTTCCAAGCCAAAAGCGGGGAGATAGGTGGCCGCCGTCTTTCTGGCAGTCCGGGGCTTCTCCCCCCGGATGACCAGGGGGAGGGCCAAATTATCTATGATCTTCTTATGAGGTAAAAGCAGATCCCGCTGGAGCATATAGCTGACTGAACCGGGCTTTCCCGTGATGTCCCTGCCGGAGAGGCAGACCTCACCCCTCTCGGGCCGTTCCAGCCCGGAGAGAACATGGAACAGGGTGGTTTTCCCTGCCCCGCTGACACCCAGCAGGCTGACCAGTTCTCCTTCATTCAGCTGGAGAGAGATATCCTCAATGATGACCCTTCCATCATAGGACTTCACAATACCCCGGCATTCCAGCACAGGCAGGCAGGCTTCGCTGATCTCATGCTTCATAACCGGATCTCCTCTCTCATATGCGCAGCAGCTCTGCCGTCAACCCGGCAGATAGTCATTGGAGAAGCCGGTTCCATCCGGAATAACATTTGCCACCAGCTCATTTTCATTGAGCCAGTTATAGAAGGCGTTCCAGCGGCTGGCGTCTATATAGCCCCAGTGCTCCACCTCCGCCTTATACTGTTGGGAAATCCATTCCTGGCTGGCATAGACCAACTCCTCGCTTCCTGTCAATGAACCGGTGCTATCACCGTCGATGAGCATCTGAGCTGCCTCCTTGGGGTTCTGAACAGCGTATTCATATCCCTTTTGCACCGCCTCCAAAAAATTCCGGGCAGTGTCGGGATGCTCACTCAAAAAGTCATCATTGGCAATCAACACGGGAGAGTAGTAATCAAAAACCTCGTTGATGTCACTGAAATAGAAATAGTCAAATTCCAAGCCGGAAAGCTGTGCGTTGATGCCGCCCCAGCCGTAGTAGACCCAGATGGCATCGGTTTGGTTCTCTGCCAGCGCTGCTGCCTCATCGGTGATGCTGTTATTGGGGATCAGGGTGACCAGAGAGAAGTCACCGCCGTCATCCTCCACCACCTGCTGAAGCATAGCCAGTTCAATGGCACCGTTCCAGGTGGAGTATGTGTGATTTTCCAGCCCGCTGGGGGTGTTCATCCCCTCCCCCGCCCGTGAGATAATCCCGGAGGTGTTGTGCTGGAGCAGCGCCGCTATTGCAGTGACGCCCAACGGCTCATCCAGAGCGAAGGCAGCTGCCAGGGTATCCTGATAGCTGACGGCAAACTCCGCCTGGCCGGCGGCACATAGTGCCTCTGCTCCGTCCTCCAGCGGTTGGACAAGGCTGACGGAAAGGCCCGCCTCCTCAAAATAGCCCATGGCTTGGGCAACATAAAGGCCGGTATGGTTGGTGTTGGGCGTCCAGTCCAGGGAGACGGTAATTTTGGTGAGTCCATCTCCCTCCCCAGCGTTGGAACTTCCGCAGGCAGTCAGAACTGGCAGTATTAAAATGGCCATCATAGCAGCCAACAACTTTTTCATGTATGCTTTTATCATCTCATAAGCCCTCCATAACAGGAATTGATTCTGCCAACAGGAATCAGTCATTCATCCTGCTGAACCTTCTCATAGCGCTCCCATGGCATAGCAAGACGCCGCAGTACATTCACAAGCAGCATCAGCAGCAGACTGACAACCACGATAACAATGATTACGGCGAACATCTTGTCATAGGCATAGGCTTTCCGGACCCGTGTCATATAGACCCCTAGCCCGTGGAAGCCTCCCAGCCACTCAGAGATCACCGCCCCCACCACAGCATAGGACACCGATACCCGTAGGCCGGAAAAGAAATGGCTCAAGGCAGAGGGGAATTCCAGATGGCGAAAAATCTGCCACCGACTGGCTCCCATGGATCGCAGCAGATCGGCGGTGGCCCGGTCAGTCCCGGCATACCCCTCCAACAGGGAGACAGCAATGGGGAAGAAGGTGGTCAATATCACCAGCGCCACCTTAGGGGCAATACCGAACCCCATCCAGAGTACCAGCAGCGGGGCGATGGCGATGGTGGGGATGGTCTGTGTAATCACCAGCAGAGGATACAGCGCCCGGTATAGAAATTGGATACGGTGCATCAGCGTGGCAACTACAAGGGCCACGGCAATACCCAGAAGCAGGCCATAGGCCGTTTCCTGTAGGGTCACGGCGGCATTGGCCGCCAGCGTCCCGGCATCGCTGACCAGCGCAGACGCCACCGCCGCCGGAGAGGGCAGCATAAAGGTCGGCACCAGTCCTCCCTCTGTTGCAATGAACCAAACAAGGACGATAGCGATCAGTGTCCCCAGGGCAGGGAGCTTAGTGGTGATGCTTGGCAGTTTTTTCTTCAATGGTCAGCACCTCGCCCTCTGGCGCGTAGGTCAGCTTGACAAAGGCATAAACCTTGTCGCTCCCCGCCCTTGTGGCTGTCTCCACACACCGTTGGATGACGGAGATAAGCTCCTCCAGGCTGTCCCCCTCAATGGACGTCTCACTGGGGCCAACGTAGTAGCTCAGGCCAGTGCTGCGGATGTAGTCGATGACAGCATCCACCACCCGGACAGTCTCCTGATCTGTGGCCATGTTAGGCAAGATTTGGATTGCAGCGTTAGCTTTCATAGCGCATGCCTCCTAAAAAAGAAATTCAGAACATCCGGCAAGCCCAGTCTTGCGGATGCTCTGCACAAATACAGATATTCTGATTCCTCAGAAATCGCTTCCTTCGCTGGCATTACCCAAACAGGTTCAAAGGGTCAAGAGCCTTTCGCTCTACTCTCAGCCGCGCGGCGGCCCCCCTGACGATTCACTTGTCTTCCGTTCTGAAGCCGCTTTTGCAGCCTGTTATATTATAGCAGACACGGCACAAAATTGCAAGAGGAATTTCTCCCAAGGATGACAATGTAACGTGAAAGAATAAAGCAAACGGGCAGGGTCTTATTCCCTGCCCGTGCAGCGTTATGCTGTTATTTTCGATTTCAGATATTACAGTTTAATCCAATTAAATAGCGCCTTTGTATACTGTTCCATGCACTTCTAATCGGGAGCGCTGTTTTCATCAATAGGTAACCATTCTTCTTTGGTCATAGCATATACATGACATGTCCTTTTTTCGCGCATCAGCGGAACATCAACGCCCTCAGTTGTCCACTGATACTTAAATCCGACCTTTTCCTG
>CAYUUP010000066.1:0-8474 GCA_964447925.1 uncultured Oscillospiraceae bacterium | reverse complement strand
GGGATATCTCCCTGCGGGAGGGTGACGCCGTTTTCTGCGCCAACCACGGCACCCATAGTTTAGAGAACCGTTCCAACGACGTGGCGGAGTATCTGGTGCTGCTGATGCCGTGAGGTTCACCGCATCATATCAAAAACCCAGCCGGGGGCTGTCCCGCTTGGGACAGCCCCCCGAAGTATTTTATGGCGATTATATTTACTGAATATTCAGCTTGTGCTTCAGCAGCTGATCTGCCACAAGGAACATAACCACGCAGATTATGATATCCTGTATCAGGCCGATGGCGGTGTCGGCGTTGATGGAATCCAGCATAGTCCCAATAAAACTGTATGTATCCAAGCCTTCAGCGGTATTGACAGCTGCCCCCACAAAGGTTTCGCGCATATATTCGGTCACCGCCAGAACAACCGTCTCTGCAATGTTCAGGACGAAGCTGATGCCCAGATAGGCCAGCAGTCCTCCGGCCACCCGGTGTTCCCGCCAGAGCTGGCCGATGGCGATGGCGGCATAGACGGTCAGCAGGAAAGCAATGATGCCCACCAGTCCTCCCAGCAGGTTGATGACCATCGTGTAAATGAGAACGCCGATGTTGTGGAAACCTGCAATCCATTCGGCAAGCTCGTGCCACAGCTCCGAGAGGTCATCCCCCATCAGGAAAAAAAGTGCCGCACCAGTGAACAACAAGGTGACAACAACGGCGGCAACCGCCACGATGAGCTTGCTGGCGATATGCTTCCAGGGTGCCACGGGGAGGGTGTTCGTAAGATAACCCTCATCTCCGTAAAGACTCAGGTAGTATCGCCGAATAACAGTGACAATGGTCAGGACGATCGCAGCTACAACAACGCAGACAGCAAGGAGGAAGGTCGTGACCAGAGCGATTGAACCCAGGTCAGACATGTCGTTTTTGCTGAAAAAATGGTCATAGAGCATAGAGAGACAACGCATCAACAGTGAGATCGCCACCATCAGCCCCCCGGTGGGAAGAATGATACGGCCCACAGCCGCGCATTCATATTTTAATAATTTCAGCATTTGAATACCTCCCGGAATACCTCATCCACAGATTTGCCCCTGCTTGCGCGGATATCATCCGCCGGGGCCTGGGTGACCACCTGTCCTTCCCGGAGGAAGATCACATCATCCAGCACCCGCTCCACATCGGAAATCAGATGGGTGGAGATGAGGATACTGCCCTGTGGGTTGTAGTTGGTCAGAATGGTATCCAGCACATAGTCCCGGGCCGCCGGATCCACGCCGCCGATAGGTTCATCCAATACATAGAACAGGGCGTTCCGGCTCATCACCAGGATCAGCTGGAGCTTTTCCCGGTTGCCCTTAGAGAGCGTCTTCATCCGGGCCGTCTCCGAAATATTCAGCCGCCACAGCATATTCCGGGCTTTGTCCGGATCAAAGTCAGCATAGAAGTCGGAGAAGTAAGTGATAACGTCCTTGGCCCGCATCCAGTCTGACAGATAGGTGCGTTCCGGAAGATAAGATACCATTGCTTTCGTCCTCACCCCCGGCTTCTGCCCACCCACCAGCAGTTCGCCGCTGTCGGGCTGCAGCAGTCCGCAGATCAACTTGATCAGCGTTGTCTTGCCAGAGCCGTTTGGCCCCAACAGTCCCACGATGCGCCCGGGCTGGATGGTAATATCCGTCTGCCGCAGCGCTTCATGTTTGCCGTACCTTTTGCAGAGGCAGCGACACTCAAGAATTGCACTCATTGATAGACCTCCTTGTCCTCTTTCCACGCGGTGGAGAGCAGTTCCGCCATATCCTCCGGCCGATAGCCCAGCTCCTCCAGTCCCTGGCAGCATTGCCGTATCAGCTCACGGGCAATCTGCTGCCGCAGGGCGGCGATGGCCGCCGTGTCCTCCGTCACTGTCCGTCCGGTGGTACTCCTGGTACACACCAGTCCCTCCTGCTCCAGATGGGCCAGTGCCCGCTGAACGGTGTTGGGGTTGATGCCCGCCTCCTGGGACAACTCCCTCACCGGAGGCACCCGTCCGCCGGGGGGGTATTCACCGGTGAATATCCGCTGCTTGATGCGGTCGGCGGTCTGAAGCCAGATAGGCTGGTCACTCCTGAATTTCCAAGCCATGGTATTCTGCGCCCCCTTATTGTGCTATTGTAATAATACAATAGCACAATAAGTCTGTCAAGAGCAATTCCAAATTTTTTGAAATTTGGGCAAAAAAGGGCTGCCCCCAAGCGAGGCAGCCCTCTCTATCGCTCTGATTTCACATTACATCAGTTGAAAATACGGCGGATGGTGATGATAGATTTATATGTAGCACTGGAGTAGCAGATGCCATATTTCCTGCCCAGTGCGCTAATGATCTTTCCGCCGCCCACATAGATACCCACATGGCCGCTGTAGCAGAAGATATCACCGGCTTTGGCCTCGGAATAGCTGACGGACTTGCCATAGCTTCGCAGGGCGCTGGAGCTATGGGGTAACGAGACGCCAAAGTGGGCATAAACCTTCATCACAAAGCCAGAGCAATCACAGCCATTGGTCAGGCTGGTTCCTCCGTAGACATATGGGTTGCCCAGGAACTGCTTGGCATAGGCCACCACATCGGAACCGCTGCCGCCGCTGACAGTTGAGCCGCCATCATACCTGCTGCTGCCGCCGGAGCTGGAACTGCCGCCGCTGGAAGTGCTTCGTCTGCTGCTTCCTGTGCTGCCACTGTTCCGGCTGGTGGTGGTGGGAATGGTGGAGGCAGGCCCATCGCTTTCCTCGGTGTACTCAGCCAGTATATAGCCGGTCTTGGAGCCATAGGTCACCTTATACCAGCCATTCTCATAATCGCTGACTGCCAGCACAAAGCCCTGAGGGATCTTTGCCAGAGAGGAACTGTCCGTGGAAGCCTCGCTGCGGAGGCGCAGGGTAGAGGCGATGACCTTGGCAAAGTCGGGATAGAGCTTGAAACCGGAAGAGGTAGTGGCGGAGACATAAGCCCCGCTGACGTAGCCAGTCATGCCCTCATATGTGACCTGATACCAGGAGCCGTAAGTCCCCTCCACCGTCAGCAGCGTCCCCAGCGGGATGGTATTCAGCCTGGCGAAGCCGGTGCCAGCCCCCGCCCGCAGTTTCAGGGACGAACTGGTCACCTGGATGTAGCCGGTGGAGACAGATTCGCTGAAGGTGACGTAATCGGCGCTGACGTAGCCGGTCTTGCCGTTGAAGATGATGCCGTACCAGCCCTCTGTGTCGTTAGAAGTGATCTGGAAGGTAGTCCCGGAGGCGATGGTGCCAAGAGAGGCGCTCTCTGTGGTGGGGGAGGTGCGCAGGGTCAGGTCAGTGGTGACGGTGCCGTAGCCGATACAGGCGGAGTCGCTCTCGGTGGTGACGCACTCACTGGGCAAATAGCCGGTAACAGTTGTGCCAGTTTCATCGGTATAGGTCACCTCATACCAGCCCTCATAGGTGTGGAGGACATCAAAGGCATCGCCCTTAGCCAAAATATCTAGGATTGCGGAGCTGCTGCTGTACTTCTCCCGGAGGATGGCCTGCGACATGCTGACCACACCGGTAGCCACGGGATTCACATAGAGATAATCATTGGAGATGTACCCGGTGTAGCTGTTGCCCTCGCTGTCCACATAGGTGACATGGGTCCAACCCTCAGTATTGGTATCCAGAATGGTGACAATATCGCCCTCCGGAATGGTCACCAGAATGTTCGCATCAGTGGAGGCAGTCTCCCGTACCCGGACGCCGGAGGTGGTGATGGTGGCAGTAGAGGTGACAGCGGTGGTATCCGCCGGGGCCTCCTCGCCAGTGCCATCAGCATCGTCCGCATTCCCAGCTTCATCGGAATCCGAAGTGGCATCACCGGTACTCGCGGTATCATCATTGCCCGTTACATCACCTGTATTTGCCGCATTACTGGTATCCGCTGGATCAGCGGCACCGGCTGTATCTGTGGCGTCCGTCCCAGTTGAGGAACCGGTTGCCAGGTAGGAAGCATACACATAACCCTCATAATAGATGCTCTCAGAGACAGTGTACCGCACCTTTACCCAGCCATTGGTGCCGGTGTCCAAAATGGTGACTGCTGTGTCCTTGCTGAGGGTGATAATCCCGTTAGAACCGGTGCTAGCGTCTTCCCGCAGTATCACATTGTCGGCACTGATGGTTCCGGTGTCTGTGGCGAGTGCGGTGAACGCCAGATAGCATACCATGGTCAGCGTCAGTGCCAAGGCAACACAGCCACCCCACAGCAAGCGAATCGAACGATGCATTGGAATTACCTCCCCATATCCTGACGGTACAAATGGTTTATTTTTGTTTCGTGTTCAGGGCCCGGTTCAGCCAGATGAAGCCCAGATCCATGGCGGCATAGAGACTGGATTTCTCGCTCTTCCGCACCACCCGATCCCGGGACTTCAAATCCGGATCGGTCAGCTGAAGCTGGACGGCCACCTTATCTGCCACCTCCAGATCCCCCACCTTTTTGGTATTCAGGATCTGCAGCATAACGATGTGTGAATCTGCCATACTGCCGTAGTAGATCAGGTTTTCTTTCCGGCGCAGCGGCCGACCGCGATAGTTCAGCGGATCGTTGGTTGTTTTAGCCATGGACGTTACCTCCTGAAACTGTAACCTATTGTAACAGATTGTCACCAGGATGTCAATCTTGACAGCGGGATTTCTGTTGGAAACTTCCGTCAAAATTATGAATTTTTTGTAAATAATCAGAATGGGCGGACACACTCTGTCATTTTACCGAAAGAAACAAGAAATTTTTCTGAAGGCTGCCTGTCTGCTTCCCTGCGTCACACCGCCGCCCAGAATGGCTCTCCTGGGCGGCGGTGAAAACAGCATACATTAGAAAGAAAAGGAAACTACCGGAGTGGTGTCACTCCTCCACATTCAGATAAGCACGCACCAACTCCTGCAACAGCTCATCCCGATCCAGACGGCGGATCAGGGTACGGGCATTGTTGAAGTTGGTGATATAAGTGGGATCCTCCGAAAGGATATAGCCTACGATCTGATTGATGGGATTGTATCCTTTCTGCTGGAGGGAACGGTAAACGGCCGTGAGAATCGCCCGTGTCTCCCACTCCTTTTCTTCAGAAATGTCAAATCGCTGCGTCATATCATCAGACATGAACATACACCTCCCTGGTGTTTGCAGGGGCAGTTCCGCCGCCTGTACCCTCTATTTTATCCCAAATTCCCACTTCTGTAAAGGGCTTTACGGAAATTTTACCTCATTTTTTCTCCTTTTTCCGTCAGGCAGGGGAAATCGAACTTTACGAATTGCCGTAGAGATACCCCTTCAACTCCTCACGGATGGCATCCCAGTCATCAATGACCAGCACGCTCATACCCCGTATGGTCTGATCACTGTAGCCGGAGGTGGGGACACTGTGGGTGCTGATTTCGTCCAACCCCATATTATAGGCCTCCAACGCGACGGTCATGATCTCTTTATTCGTCATGTCGGTGGTGATATTGGGCAGGATCTCATCCGCCAATGACCACAGCTCTGTCCAACTCTGCTTCATCATCTTGTCATACAGCTGAGTCAGCAGATACCGTTGGCGGTAGGTCCGACCGAAGTCGTTAGACAGGCCGCTTCGTTCGTTGGGGACATAGCGGATGCGGGCATATGCCAGAGCCTCATCGCCGTTGAGGGTATTGACCCCCACCGTCAGACCGGTGAAATCATTGGTATCGTTGAGGCCTCCGCCCTTGTTGCTGTATTTGCTGTTGCCGCTGAGATACTCCACCTCCGCTTTGCTGAGTTCAATCTCCACACCGCCTAGGATGTCAATCACTTCAGCAAAGCCCGCAAAATTGATGCCGACGTAATAGTCCACCTCCACGCCGAAATTATTCTCTATGGTCTCCTCCAGCAGGGAGAAGCCGCCATAGCGGAAAGCCGCGTTCAGCTTGCTGTTATTGTACTGCGTGCCATCGCCGATCTGCACATACATATCCCGCATCAGGGAAACCATAGATATCTCATTGGTGTCAGAGTTGATGCTGAGCAGCATAATGCTGTCCGTCCGGCCGTTATAGGTATCCGTCCGATCATCCGTACCCACCAGCAGGACATTTACTACACCCTCCACTGCAGTAGCATCCGCCAAATCTCCCCATGCCAAATCGCTCTCGCTGATGGTGTCTTCCCCATCGGTATCTGTTTCGTCCGTCGCATCGCTGGGGTCGATGAGGACATCCGTTGCCCTATTAATCAGGCTCAGCTTGCTGCTGATCAGGATGCCCGCCGTCACCACCAGAACCAGCAGCACCGCCAAAACAGCAATCATCAGCTTTGCCCACAAGGGCCATTTTTGTCTATTATTTTTTTCATTTCCCATAGATGATAAAACTCCTTCTGTATTTCAGGGGGACAGCCTTCCCATCTGGCCTCAATGCTCCGTTTCAAATTATAACAGGCTATATTATAATCCTTTCGCCTTTGTTCGTCAAGTTCTTCCAGACAGTTTTCAGCAAGTTTACACTCTTGTATCATTTTTCCGGGTGCGTTCACAGCTTTGTCATTTTTTTGTGATATTATTTATAAGAATGACATTCTCCGGGAGGTCTTGTCACTATGTCTATTATCGGTATTGACCTCGGCACCACCAACAGCTGTCTCTCTGTCCTGGAGGGCGGCAAGCCCGTTATTATTCCCGGTACAAACGGCCAACGTACCACTCCCTCTGTTGTTGCCTTCACCAAGGAAGGTAGTCGGTTAGTGGGCGATCCGGCCCGGCGGCAGGCCGTCACGAACAACGAAGGCACCATTTTTTCCATCAAGCGGCAGATGGGCAGTGACGTCCGCATTCTGTTGGGCGGCAAACGGCGCACGCCTCAGGAGATCTCCGCGATGATTCTTCAAAAGCTGAAGCAGGATGCGGAGGACTATCTGGGTGAGCCGGTGACCGATGCCGTCATCACCGTCCCCGCCTATTTCAACGACAGCCAGCGTCAGGCCACTAAGGACGCCGGGCGCATCGCCGGGCTGAACGTCCGCCGCATTATTAACGAGCCAACCGCCGCCGCATTGGCCTACGGTCTGGATCACGAGTCACCCCAAAAAATCATGGTTTACGATTTGGGCGGCGGCACCTTTGATGTCTCCGTGATCGAGATCGGCGACGGCGTAATAGAAGTGCTGGCCACCTCCGGTGACAATCACCTGGGCGGGGACGATTTTGACCAGAGATTGGTGAATTACCTTGCGGGTTGCTTCAAGAATGATACAAGAATCAACCTTCAGAAAGACGCGGTTGCCCTGGCCCGACTTCGTGAGGCAGCGGAAAAGGCAAAGATCGAGCTGTCCGCCGCCTCCACCGCCACCGTCTCCCTGCCCTTTATCGCCCAAAACCGCAGCGGTCCAGTTCATCTGGAATACACTATCACCCGGGAAAAGTTTAACGAACTGACCCGGGATCTCATCGAACGCACCACCATGCCAGTGCGAACCGCCCTAAACGACGCCGGCCTGTCCCCATCCCAACTGGGGCGGGTATTGCTGGTAGGCGGTTCCACCCGTATCCCCGCTGTGCAGGAACATGTGCGGACTTTAACAGGGATGGCTCCCAATCTCAGTCTGAATCCCGATGAGTGTGTGGCCATGGGTGCCGCCATCCAGGGCGGAACCCTGGGCGGCGTTCCCGCCTTCCGCAACGAGCTGCTATTGCTGGATGTCTGTCCGCTGTCCCTGTCCATTGAGACAGCGGGGGGCGTGGCCACCCGGCTCATTGAGCGCAACTCCACCCTGCCCACCCGCTACTCCCAGATCTTCACCACTGCCGCCAACTTTCAGACCTCGGTGGAGATCCACGTCCTCCAGGGGGAGCGCCCTACCGCCAGAGGCAACAAGACCATTGGCAAATTCCGGCTGACAGGCATCAAGCGGGCGCCTCGCGGTGTCCCGCAAATTCAAGTTACCTTTGACATCGACGCCAACGGCATTCTCCGGGTTTCTGCCCGCGATCTGGACACCAACCGCATCCAGGAGATCACCATCACCGCCAGTACCAACCTCTCTGAGGCTGAAATTCAGCAGGCTATGGACGATGCCCAGGCCTTTGCCCAGCAGGACAACCTCCGCCGGGAGCTGCTGGAACTCCGAAATGAGGCGGAGGGCCTAGCCGCCAGTGTTCAAAACGCCCTGTCCCAGCAAGGCAAGGGGTTGGATCGCCAGGTAAAGCACCAAATTAAGAACAGCCTATCCCGTCTAGAAAAGCTGCTGGCTAAGCCGCTGGACAAGCTCTCTCAGGAGGATGGCCCGGCACTGGTTGAGGCCATGTCCAACCTGCGGGTTTCGGCATCTGCACTGGGGATTTAGCTACAGAGAAATCAATCAAGATAGTCATCCCCTCCGGCTGAGCCGGAGGGGATGAGATGAAAGGAAAGACCCAGAGGTTTAACCTCTGGGTCAGTGTTGGCGCTACCTATTTTCCCGGGCCGTCACCAGCCAAGTATCGTGGGGCGCAAA
>CAYUUP010000065.1:0-8762 GCA_964447925.1 uncultured Oscillospiraceae bacterium | reverse complement strand
GGTCAGCGGGGTATTTCAGCTCTGGCCGGACATTCGACACGGCGGCCCAAGTGGAGCCGGAGTCGAACCACACGTCCAGAATGTCCTGCTCCTTTCGGAAGGACGCGCCGCCACAGCCGGGGCAGACCGCCCCCTTGGGCATCAGCTCCTCCGTACTCCTGGCCCACCAGGCGTTGGAACCCTCTTTCTCAAAGATGGAGGCAACCTTCCGGATGGACTCTGGCGTGCAGTAGGCCCGACCGCAGTCCTGACAGAAGAAGATGGGGATGGGGACGCCCCAGGTACGCTGGCGGGAGATACACCAGTCGGAGCGCTCCTGGATCATGGAGATCATCCGCTCCTTACCCCAGGCGGGCTTCCAGGAAATGTCCTCACAGGCGTTCACAGCCTGCTCTTTGATGGCGTCTACCGAGGCAAACCATTGCTGGGTGGCCCGGAAGATAACGGGCTTCTTGCACCGCCAGCAATGCGGATAGCTGTGGGTGATGTCATCTGAGGACAGGATGGCTCCTTGTGCCACCAGATCCGGGAAAATCACATTGTGGGCCTTAGTGACATGGATTCCGGCGTATGGCCCGGCGTACTCATTCAGGAAGCCCCGGGCGTCCACCGACACCTCCATAGTGATATCAGTGGGGATCTGGGGGTATTTTTGGCAGATATAGAAGTCATCCAGGCCAAAGGCCGGCGCCGTGTGGACACAGCCGGAGCCGGCGTCCAGGGTCACGTGGTCACCCAGGATGATGAGGGAGTCTCGCCCCATAAAGGGATGATAGGCGGTCATATACTCAAATTCCGTACCGGGAAGGGTGGTAATCACCTGATAGTCGGAAATGCAGCTCTTCTCCATGACGGACTTCACCAGTTCCTCCGCCACAATAACAATCTCGTCACCGGGAATTCTCACCAGCGCGTAGTTGAACCGGGGGTTCAGGCAGATCGCCATGTTGCCCGGCAGTGTCCAGGTGGTAGTTGTCCAGATGACGAAGGACATCTTGGAGATGTCACCGAACTGTCCCAGCTTACCCTGGTCATCATGCACCCGAAACTTGACGAAGATGGTGGTGACAGGGTCATCTGCATACTCCACCTCGGCCTCGGCCAGGGCAGTCTCACAGGTAGGGCACCAATAGGTAGGCTTCAATCCCTGATAAATCAGTCCCTTCTCCACCATGGCCCCAAAGACTTCCACCTGCCGGGCCTCAAACTCCGGCTTCAGGGTAATATAGGGATTTTCCCAGTCCCCGATGACGCCTAGCCGCTTGAAGCTCTCCCGCTGTCTGTCAAGCTGCTTTAAGGCAAAACTCTTGCACTTGTCCCGGAACTCCGGCACAGGCATCTCCTTGCGCTTCACGCCCTTTTTCTGGATGGCAGTCTCAATAGGCATACCGTGGGTATCCCAACCGGGGACATAGGGCGCCCGGAATCCCGCCATGTTCTTATAGCGAACGATAAAGTCCTTCAGGATCTTGTTCAGGGCAGTACCAATGTGTATGTCACCGTTGGCGTAGGGAGGACCGTCATGGAGGACAAAGGAGGGCTTCTGCTCCTCCTCCCCCTTCTTCATCAGCTTCTTATAGATGCCCTTCCGCTGCAGCTCCGCCAGCATCTCTGGCTCCCGTTGGGCCAGAGATGCCCGCATGGGAAAGTCGGTCTTGGGCAGGTTGATGGTCTTGTTGTAGTAGTCCTGGGGCATTTTGAAAATTCCTCTCTATTGCGATTGCGGAGAGCGACTTTTCACAAAATCGCTCTCCCGCTCTTATTTTCCCTCGGTGCCAGGGGAATTCCTCCCCCGACCGAAACCGTTTTTTACAGTTTTATCCCTCGGCGGGGGCGTTATTCTCCGGCTGCTCTGTCTCCTCCGGGCCTTCCAGATCATCCAAGGGCTGGGCCGCCAACTCATCAGAGATGGCCGCTAGCAGATCCTCAGGCGTGGGGGACTCCTGTTCCCCGTCCTGGTCAAACTCCCCCAGCCGCTCACCCAGCAGTTCCAGCACCTCTCTCAGATCCTTGTCGATGGCCTGGCTAAACTCCTCCGCCCGGCTGGTGATGGACAGGGCCTCCGCCTCCAGATCACTGAGGACGGTGGCATCTCCCGCAGGGGTCCCCTGAAATACAGCCTCACGGGGCAGATCCTCTCCCGACTCCGGCAGGGGCAGATCGGGCAGGCTGTTCCAGAACTCAGTCTGCTGCTGGAGAACATTTTGTGCATATTCTATCATCTGCTTCAGGGCAGCCTGACCCTGCTCTAGCTGATAGCTTTTCCGGGCCAGTTCAAGGCCCAGCTCGCTCTTTTGGCCATCCACATAGGCCCGTGTCTCTTCAATGACCTTCAGTCGGCGCTCCTCGGTGTGCTGCAGGATGGCGGTACTCTCAGCCTGGGCCCTGCTCAGCAACTCCTGCCGCTTGCTCTCGGCCTTCTCCACCAACTCGGCGCTCTGCACTTTGGCCTTCTCGCTGATCTCATCGGCGATTTTCTGGGCCGTATGGAGCGTGGCCCGCATGGCACTTTCAGTAGCTTGATAATCCACCAGCTTGTCCGCCAGGGATTTCAGCTTGCCCTTGAGGGTAGTATTTTCCTGATATAGGGTTGTATAACTCTCAGTCACCAGGTCGAGGAAGTCATCTACCTCCTTAGTGGAATAACCCTTCTGGCCCACCTTCGCCCTGGGAAAGCCGTGAGTGGCTACTTCTTTCGGCGTCAGCATATGATCCATCATCCTCCCATTTATTTGTTGTATTGAAGCTGTACCATTTATTAAGGCTGTTTGTTAGAAGTAGAGGTTGCCGTTTTCCAGCTCTTCCTCCAGATGATCCACAATATCCACGTTATAGGGCGTGATGATATAGGTATTGACTGCCACCCGCTTGATCTTCCCCTCCAGGGCATAGGCCACGCCGGACAGAAAATCCACCAGGCGCTGGGTCACGCCCTTCTCCGTCTTCTCCAAGTTTAGCATCACAGTGCGTTTATCGCGGATATGGTCGGCGATTTCAGACGCCTCAGTAAAGGCCCGGGGGCTGAGCAGTACCACCTGCTGTTGATTATTCACGCCGATGTTGACCACTCTGCCATTTCCCCTGCGGGCGGCAGGGGCGGAGGCGGGCTGTGTCTCCTGTTGGGGCCGGGAAGTTTCCTCCTCTGTCAGATCATCATCATCCTCTCCATCAGCAGGGCTGGTAAAGCGCCTCCATTCATCCCAAAAACTCATGTGCGATGTCTCCTCCTTCGTATATGTATGCGGTCACCTGCGCGGGGGCCGCTGTCCAAACAGGGCGGTTCCCACCCGTACCAGGGTGGCACCCTCGGCAATGGCGTCTTCAAAGTCTCCGCTCATCCCCATAGACAGTACATCAAAGCTACTCTCTCTATTATCGTACTTTTTTGACCCTATGTCAACAAAAAGCTGGTGCATTGCCCGAAAAAAAGGTCGATTGTCCCCGGGAACCTCCGAAACCGGCGGAATTGCCATCAGTCCCCGGAGGGAGATACCCGGCAATTGGGAACAAAGCTCCGCCAGGCGGCGGGCCTCCTCAGGAGTCAGTCCGGACTTGCTCTCCTCCTTGGCGATATTAACTTCCAGCAGGATATTCTGCCTTAGTCTCAGTTTCACCGCCTGGACGTCGATGAGCCGGAGCAGTTCCTCGCCATCCACTGACTGGATCATATCCACCCGGCCTACCACCTGCTTTACCTTGTTCCGCTGAAGGTGGCCGATGAAGTGGACCTCCGCCCCCTCATAGGCCCCGTCCGACAGATGGCTGACCAACTCCTGCACCCGGTTCTCACCACAGACAGCAATGCCCCCAGCGATGGCGCTGCGTATCGTCTCCGATGTCTGCACCTTGGTGGCAGCGCACAGGGTAATCGACTCTGGGTCACGTCCTGCCGCCCGGGCTGCAGCGGCAATCCGCTGACGGACAGCAACGATATTTGACTTCAGCGCCTTAGACTCAGCTTCCGACATGGTATCCGCTCCTTTTTCTCTATTTGCTTTCGGTCTGGCTGGCAGGACATCGAACTCAATCGTAATCCACGACCTTACCGTTATAGATGCCGCTGCTGGAGGCAATAACCGTATCCCCGTCCCGGAGTACCTCCGCTTTCTCCAGCGTGGTAGGGTTGTCCGGCAGTATGCTCTCCACCAGATAATAGTCATCCTCCGACCAGAGAATATTCACCGGCACCCACTGGGCCTGACTGCCAGAAATCCGATATACCCCCAGTTCTCCCGTCTCGCTGTCCACCCGGACGGCCCGCTTGGGAACGCGCAGGGCGGTGAGGGTATCGTATATGATGTCCGCCGTCTGATCCCGCAGCAGACTGACCTCAGAGAGATAGGTATCAGTGGTGAATACCACCGCCACCTGGCCGTCCTCTGCGGTGCTGATCTCACAGACCTCCATGGTATAGTCCCGGTCGCTGCCGGCAAAGCGCAAGGTGGCGCTCTTGCCCTCGGTGAGTTGAGCCGCCGCTTCCTCTGTCAGCGTACATGCATAGTACCAGTTGTAGCCGGAGATGGTTTTGCCGATGACGCCGCTAGGATCCACCGTCTCGCGCTGGCTCATCAGGCCGGACAGCGCACTGGGCGTCAGTCCGTCCACCACGCTGGGAGTCAGAACCCCCTCATAGCCGTCTACCAGAGCGGAAAACACCCCGGAGACAGTGGCGGAAACCGCAGTATAGCTGGGGCTGTCAGCTTCCAGCTTTTTGATCTCCAGCGACAACTGGGCAATCTCCGCCTCCAGGCTGTTGCCGCTGTTGTAGGCATAATCCCGATAGAGGGTCAGCGTCCTCAGTTCCTTGGTAAGACCGTCCAGCTCACTCAAATCCCGGCTGGCACTCGATGACCGCAGTTCCACGATCAGGGCTACAATCTCTTCATCCAGATTGGAGGCGTCGGTCATATACAGGCTGCGCTCCAGGACGGATTCCAATTGCTCCAGCTGGGCATTCATGTCATCCAACTCCCGCTGATTCTCCAAGTCTGCCTGGCTGGAATAGGTTCGGGCCACAACATCTCCCGCAGCCACTCGGGTGCCCTCCCCGGCCAGAATCTCTGCCAGGGTGCTGGAGCCGGAGATAACCGTTTCGTCCCGGATGATGACACCGGAGGTTTCCACTGACTCTTCAGCCGTATAGGTGTAGACCGCAGTAGTCTCCATGCTCTCGGTAAGTCCCCGATAGACACCAATGCCAAGGTAGGCCAAAATTCCAATCAGGATCACCGCCATAGCAATCCGCACCATCACTTTTCCAGGCTTCATAAACGAGTCACCTCCGGTCTTCTTTGTTCCTTACGCTTCTCCCGACTCCTCCCACAGCTCGATGGGCCGCTCTGGAGCGATGGTGGAGATGGCATGTTTATAGATCACCTGCTGCCGCCCCTCGGTGTTCAGTACCACCACAAAAGCGTCGAAGCCGGTGATGACCCCCCGCATCTGATAGCCGTTCATCAGGAACATGGTTACAGGCATTCGGCTCCGCACCGCCCTGCTGAGAAAAACCTCCTGCAAGTTGTTGCTGCTTGTCATATGGATACATTCCCTTCTATGTTCGTTTCGGACAGCCCTGGGGCCTGTCCCGGCTCCTATCATATACCAAATTCTTCCAGTTTTTCTGTCACAAACAGTCGAGCCGCTGCAAAATCCGGCTTTTCTCCCCAGAGATGCCACTGGATGCTCTGATTCCGGCGAAACCAGGTCAGCTGCCGCTTGGCGTACTGCCGGGTACGGAGCTTGACCTCCTCTGCGGCTTCCTGAAGACCGCTGCCGCTCCGGATAGCTCGAACCAGTTCCTTATAACCAATGGCCTGCATGGAGGTCGCAGTATCCGGCACACCGGAGTCCAGCAGTCCCCTGACCTCCCCTGCCAGACCCCTCTCCATCATCTCATCCACCCGGCGGTCGACCTGCTCCCACATTTGGGAGCGCGTCTGAAAGGCCAGTCCCAACCACAGGATGTCATACTGGGGGGACCGTGCAGCGTTCTCCCTGTCCTGGGCGGAGATAGTGATTCCCTGTCCATACCACAGTTCCAGACCCCGGAGGATACGCTTTTCGTCCCTGGGGGAGAGTCGGGCCGCAGTGTCCGGATCAATCTCCCCCAGTTCTGCCAGCAGGGTCTCCGCCCCCTCCGCCCGCAGCCGAACTGCTAGCCGCTCCCGCAGGGCAACGTCCCTCGGAGCAAAAGTCCTGCCAGAAGCCAGAGAATCCACATACAGACCGGTACCCCCCACCAGAATGGGCGTTCTTCCCCGGCTGAAGATATCCTCGATACAAGGGGCGCCCAATTCCACATACCGGGCTACCGAGAAGTCCTCCTCCGGCTCCGCCACATCAATCATGTGATGGGGGACACCACGCATCTCGGCAGTGGTGGGCTTGGCCGTGCCAATGTCCATCCGGCGGTAGACCTGCATGGAATCAGCGGACACCACCTCTCCCCCGCAAAGGAGAGCAGTCTCTACCCCCAGCCAAGTCTTACCTGAAGCTGTGGGGCCAACAATGGCGATCATTTTTTTCTTCATTCTCAACCGCCCGTCCGCCCGAACTGCTTTTCCAGCTGGTATCTTGTGAGTTCAATGGCCACTGGTCTGCCGTGGGGACAATATTTCACCTGGCCGGAAACCACCGCCCGGGCCACGATCTCCCGTTCCTCCTGACTGGTCTTCCAGCCACCTTTGATGGCGGCCTTGCAGGCAATGGTGTGGAGCAGCTCATCCCGAGCGGCAGCGGGGTCGGCCCGGCCGCCGGTGGTTAGCAACCGTTCCGCCAGCTCACAGAGGGCGGCCTCCCCCTCACCGGCGTCCAGTCCATCAGGGAGCTGACGTACAATCAGTGAGCCGCCGCCGAAATCCTCCACCTCAAAGCCAAATTCAGCCAGCAGGGGCAGTTGCTCCAGCAGGACAGCCCCCTCCTCCGGGGCAGGGGTGAATACCAGCGGCGTCAGCAGCAGCTGGGGCATGGGACGGTAATCCTGGGCCTTCAGCCGGTCGAAGTTCATCCGCTCGTGGGCGGCGTGCTTGTCAATCATCAGGATGGAGTCTCCCTGCTCCACAATGATATAGGTGTTCAGCACCTCGCCCACCACCCGCCAGTCAGGGGTGGCGGGCGTGACATCACTCTCTGAGACAACGGGGTTTTCTCCCTCAGCAGGTGCCATTTTTAATTGGGATATTTCTTCATCCAGGTGGGATTTCTCCCCCGACATCCTCTGATCTGGAGGCTGTACTTTCTCTGTTCCGGGTGAATTCCCGCCGGAGACTGCACCGGGCGGCGGGGTCAGCGAGTTCAACCCCGGTAAAGTCCCCCTCCTGACAGAGCCGTTCCGCTGAACAGCGGGAGTCTCCCGCAGCGTACCGGGCTTATCTGTCCAACCGGTTGCCGGGGAATACAGGGGCAAGGGCTTTTTCCGGGAGGCAGATTGCTCTGCGGCAGCGCTCTGCCGATACGTCTGGGCTGTCATCTGCCGGAAGAAGGTCTGGTTGGGCGTCACCGTATCGTGGGCAGGAACCCGCTCTCGCCGTTCAGTCACCTGCAACGCAGGCCGGGTCTGATCTCCCTCCAGCGCTGTTCGGACGGCATAGTAGACGGCGTCAAAAAGGTACTTTTCGCTCTGGAATTTCACCTCAGTCTTGGCAGGGTGGACATTGACGTCCACCTTACCCAGCCCCACTCGGATGTGTAGGACACAGCCGGGGAACTTGCCCACCATCTTCTGATTTTTATAGCCCTCCTCCAGCGCCGCCTGCATGGTACGGGATTTTACATAGCGGCCATTGACGAAAAAGTGCTGGCAGGCCCGGCTGCCCCGGCAGCAGGTGGGCAGGGAGATAAAGCCGAAAACAAAAATGTCCCCCTCCCCTGTTCCCTGGCAGGGGATGTAGCCCAGGGCATTATCCCGGCCCAGTACGGCGTAAAGAGCAGAGTGGAGCTGACCGTCACCGGGGGTCAGGAGTTCCTCCTTGCCGTCTCGAAGAAATCGGATGGACACTTCAGGATGGGAGAGGGCGGTACGCTGCACCACGCCGGAAACAGCGGCACTCTCGGCGGCATCCCGCTTCATGAATTTCAGCCGGGCGGGAGTGTTATAGAACAAATCCCGCACCACCATGGTGGTGCCAAGGGGACAGCCTGCCTCCTGCTTCTCCGTGACAGTACCCCCTTCCAGCGTCACAGAGATTCCCAGAGAAGAATCCGCCGTCCGGGTCAGCAGTTCAGTACGTGAAACAGCGGAAATGGCCGCCAGGGCCTCGCCCCGAAACCCCAGAGTGCCGATGGCCTCCAAGTCGTATTCCGTCTGTATCTTGCTGGTAGCGTGGCGGAGGAACGCGGTTTCCGCCTGATCCGCCGGGATACCGCAGCCGTTGTCCGTCACTCGGATATAGGCCATGCCGCCCCGCTGGATCTCCACCGTCACAACAGTAGCTCCGGCATCAATGGCATTCTCCAGCAGTTCCTTGACCACACTGGCCGGGCGCTCCACTACCTCTCCAGCGGCAATCAGGTCGGCTACATGGGGGGCAAGCGTTTTGATTTGGTTCATTGGGGTGTCTCCCCTTTCGTTGGATAGGTCAGCTTCTGCGTGAGCGTGTTATGTGCAAAAGGGTAGCGGAAGTACGCCTCCTCCGCTCAGCCCTCCGGGGAAGCGTACACCCGATTTGTGGAGGTGACAACAACATGGCCCTGGGCATCCAGCAGCGGAGTCAGCCCGCCGCTATAGCCGCTGGAATGATACAGATAGTTGACACCGGTCTGGT
>CAYUUP010000064.1:0-8826 GCA_964447925.1 uncultured Oscillospiraceae bacterium | reverse complement strand
CAACGCGTCAAGCGGCTCCAGGGCACAAAGCTTGCTTTCTTACGATCATTCAGTTGTGTACGCGGACAGGCGGTACTTGGGAGATGGCGCGGACGATCTCATCCACGGCCCCGCGGCACAGACTCTGCTGGCGTACCCTCAGCAGGGCGTTCCTGCTGAGTGAGGACAGTATAACATATAGAACGAATGTTTGCCAATGGCAGAGGCAAAAAGTATTTGGGGTCCCGCTTTGGCTGTGTTATACTGTATTCCAAGAACTTGAACAGAATGCGGTGGACAGACGGAACAATGGACATGGGCAAGAAAGAAGTTACCGACGGTAACGATGTAGCGGAGGAGTCTGTCTGTTTCTTTGGCTAAGATGCGGTGTGTCTTGACCTACATTTTGCTACGATGCCGCCCACATAATCATAATGAGTATAGAAGATACAAAAACCTCCCAACCAGTGGAAAAAGCTGTTGAACACTTCCTCTGCAAGAAGGTGCCACTGGATGTTACCTCTGAATGCGCCCGGAGCTGTCGCCGCCGACCAACCTCTCCACCTCAGAGACGGTGGCCATGTTGTAGTCGCCTTCAATAGAGTGCTTCAGGACGGAGGCCGCCACCGCAAACTCCACCGCATCCTGGGTACTGTAGCCGTTCAGCAGGGAGTAAATCAGCCCACCGCCGAAGCTGTCGCCGCCGCCCACACGATCAACGATATGCAGTTCATACTTCTTGGAGAAGCAGTATTTGCCGGAAGCCGCATCGTACAGCATGGCGGACCAGCCGTTGTCGAAGGCGGAGTGGGACTCACGCAGGGTGATGGCGACCTTCTCAAAGCCAAATTTGTCCGCCAGTTGCTTGGCCACGGATTTGTAACCATCCCGGTTGATCTCGCCAGCATAGATATCCGTCGCTTCGGCTTCGATGCCGAATACATCCTTGGCGTCCTCCTCGTTGGAAATGCACACATCTACATACTGGCATAGGTCGGTCATGGTAATCCGGGCCTGCTCACGGGTCCACAGTTTGTCACGATAATTCAAATCGCAGGAGATCTTCACACCCTTGGCCTTGGCGGCCTTGCAAGCTTGACGGCAGATTTCCGCCACGTTGGGATCCAGGGCCGGGGTTATACCGGTGAAGTGGAACCAGTCCACGCCCTCAAAGATGGCGTTCCAGTCGAAGTCCTCGGGTTGGGCTTCCTGGATGGCGGAGTGGGCCCGGTCATAGATGCACACGCTGGGGCGCTGGGATGCGCCTTTCTCGTTGAAGTAGATGCCCACACGGTCGCCACCCCGAACAATTTTGGAGGTGTCCACGCCGTAGCGGCGCAGACTGTTTACCGCGCACTGGCCAATGGCATGGGCGGGCAGTCTGGTGACGAAAGCTACATCCAGGCCGTAGTTGGCCAGGGAGACGGCCACGTTGGCCTCACCGCCGCCGAAGGTGAACTCCAGATGGTCGGCCTGGGCAAAACGCTCATAGTTGTATGGCTGGAGTCGGATCATCAGTTCACCGAAAGTTACGACTTTAGCCATTTCCACGGGCCTCCTTTACGATTTCAACGGATTTCTTGCACAGTTCAGTGATTTCGTACCACTTCTGGTTGTCAATGAGATCGGCGGCGACCATGTAGGAGCCGCCACAGGCGGCGATGACGGGGGAAGAGAGGTACTCCTTCAGATTCTTCAGCGAGATACCACCGGTGGGCATGACCTTGAACATGGGGAAAGGGGCGCTCATGGCCTTGATCTTAGCGAGGCCCCCAGATTGCTCGGCGGGGAAAAACTTCAGCACTTCCAGCCCCAACTTATAGGCAGTGTGGTAGTCCGTAGGGGTGGTGCAGCCGGGGAAGATTGGTAGGCCTTTACCCTGGCAGTAGCGCACGATGTCCGAATCCAGGCCGGGAGTGACAATAAACTTAGCCCCTGCAGCCACAGCCTCGTCCACCTGGGCTGTTGTGAGGATGGTGCCCGCACCCACCAGCATATCTGGGCAGGCTTTCTTCATCAGGCAGATGGCCTTATCTGCCCCGGCGGCCCGGAAGGTGACCTCGGCCACGGGCACTCCGCCGGCACACAGAGCCTTGGCCAGGGGGATGGCGTCCCGCTCGGGGTGGTTCAGTTTGATGACGGGTACCACGCCGATTTCGGAAATGCTTTCACTGATATTCATGGTAATCGTTTCTCCTTTTATGCGTCCAAAATCTCATCAAACCGGAAATAATGCAGAGTGTTGTAGTAGCTGATGTTCTCCACCATTTGGCCCAGGGCCTCCATATCAACAGGATACTCTCCATCCTCCACTATTTGGCCGAACAGGTTGCAGAGGACGCGGCGGAAGTACTCGTGGCGGGTGTAGCTCAGGAAGCTGCGGGAGTCGGTGAGCATCCCGTTGAACGTGCTCATGGCTCCTAGGGACATAAGGCTGGTCATCTGGGCCTCCATGCCGGATTTATGGTCGTTGAACCACCATGCGGAGCCATGCTGGATCCTGCCGGGGATGGAGCTGCTGGTCTGAAACGCACCCATAATCGTACCAATAACGGCGTTATCAGCGGGGTTCAGGGAGTACAGAATGGTCTTGCCCAGCGCCCCCCCGCTCTCCAGCGCATCCAGCAGCCGGGCTAGGCCCATGGCGTTGGGTGCATCGTTGACGGCATCATAGCCGGTGTCTGGGCCCAGTTTTTTGAACATGGTGGAGGAATTATCCCGGATGCAACCGAAGTGAAACTGCACTACCCAGTCACGCTTGGCATACTCTTTGCCAACGGCAATCAGAAGGGCGGTGTGGTAGGCAAGCTGCTCGTCCCAGGTGATGCCCTTACCCGCTTTGGCGCGGGTGAAGATATCGTTCAGTGTGTCCTCATCGGCCTCCATGCAGAAGGCACAGTCCAGCCCGTGGTCGGAGACGCGGCAGCGGTGTTTATCAAAGTATTCAATGCGGTCGGCCAAGGCCCGACGCATATCATCCGCCGTATTGATGGCGTAGCCCACAACGCTCTCCAGACGGGCGACATACCGGGAGAAGTCAGGCTTATCCGCCCGCATGGCTTTGTCGGGACGGAAGGCGGGCAGCACCACCGCCGGGGCGTTGGGGTTGGCGGCTAAAAGTTCGTGATATTTCAGATCATCGACGGGGTCGTCGGTGGTGCAAATCAGCTTCACGTTTGACTTGCGGATAATCCCCTGGGCGGACATATCCTGCTGGGTAAGGATTTTGTTGCACGTTTCGTAAATCTCCATGGCGTTCCTGCCGTTCAGCGGTTCGGTGATGCCAAAATAACGTTGGAGCTCCAGATGCGTCCAGTGGTATAGCGGGTTGCCAATCAGATTAGGGATGATTTCTGCCCACTTCTGGAATTTCTCCGCCGGGGAGGCATCACCGGTGATGTACTTCTCAGGCACCCCGCAGGAGCGCATGGCTCGCCACTTGTAATGGTCGCCGCCCAGCCAGACCTCCGTGATAGTGTCGTACCTCTTGTCCTCGTAAATCTCCGCAGGATTGATGTGGCAGTGGTAGTCGATGATTGGCATTACCTCTGCGTGGTCGTGGTACAGGGTCTTAGCTGTTTTGGACTTTAGCAAGAAGTCCTGATCCATAAATGCTTTCATGTCGACTCCTCTTACACTCCGGAGTAAGCGGCGAAACCGGCATCAATGGGTAGCACCACGCCGGTAATGGCGGAAGCAGCTTTGTCATCACAGAGGAAGAACACGCCGCCCAGCAACTCCTCGCTGTCCACAAAGCGGCCCATGGGAGTGCCATTCAAAATCTTCGCAGAACGGGCCGTAGGGGTGCCGTCGTCGTTAAAGAGTAGCTTTCGGTTTTGATTGGACACCAAAAAGCCAGGCGCAATGGCATTGCAGCGGATACCGGTCCCTGCAAAATGGGTGGCCAGCCACTGGGTGAAGTTACTGACGGCCGCCTTTGCACTAGAGTAGGCGGGAATCTTGGTCAACGGGATATACGCATTCATGGAGGAGATGTTCAAGATGCAGCCGGACTTGCGCTCCACCATGTCTTTTGCGAACGCCTGGGTGGGCAGGAGGGTACCTTGGAAGTTCAGTTTGAACACGAAGTCCACACCGTCAGCATCCAGGTCGAAAAAGCCCTTCATCCCGTCCGTCCACTCATGCTGATACTCGTTGTCGGTGGTGGCGCGGGGATTGTTGCCGCCCGCGCCGTTGACCAGAATGTTGCAGGGTCCAAGGCTTTTGAGTACCTGCTGGTGAACGGCCTCCAGCGCCTCCGGCTCCAGTACGTTGACCTTGTAGCCTTCACAGATGAAGCCCTCGGCCTTGCATTCGTCAGCCAACTTTTTCACAGCATCCTCGTTCAAGTCCAGGGCGGCCACCTTGGCTCCTGCCTGGGCAAAAGCCTTGGCCATGGTGCTGCACAGCACACCGCCTGCGCCGGTGACAACCACTACTTTGCCGGTAAAATCAACATTCAAAGGCAGATTAAGCATAATTCGTTCCTCCAAATCATTTATTTTGGTGTTCCCGTCCAGGCGGGCGGGGACAAAATTATTTGCCGTCCAATTTGTCCAATATATCCCAAACGCCCAGCATATACATGATGCCCAGCGCACGGTCGTACAAGCCGTAGCCGGGGCGCACCTTGCCCGGGACCTCGTCCCACAGATGGCGGCCGTGGTCGGGGCGGATGTAGCCGTCGAAGCCGCAGTCGTGGTAGGCCTTCAAAATATCCAGGATGCCCGTATCGCCGTCGCAGTCCCGGTGGCTGGCTTCGGAGAAGTCGCCGTTCTCGAAATGTTTCACGTTGCGGATGTGGGCAAACGCAATCCGGTCGCAGTGCTTGCGCACAATATCCGCCACGTTGTTTTCCGGGTTGGCATTCAAGCTGCCGGAGCACAGGGTCAGGCAGTTGTAGGGGTCGTCCACCATAGCCAGGAAGCGGTCAATGGACGGGCTGTCCACCAGCAGCCGGGGTAGGCCGAAGATATCCCAGGGAGGATCATCCATGTGGATGGCCATCTTGATATCGCACTCCCGGCAGGTGGGCATGATGGCCTCCAGAAAGTACTTCAGGTTCTCCCACAGCTTTTCTTTGGTAACGGGCTTGTACTTTTCAAACAGCTCATCCAGCTTGGCCATCCGTTCTGGCTCCCAGCCGGGGAATGTCATATTGTACTTCTCGGTGAAGGACATGACGTAATCCGCCATTTCCTTTGGATCGTCATGGATCTTGCTGGCCTCGTAGTACAGGGCAGTGGAGCCGTCCCCTACAGGGTGAAACAGGTCCGTCCGCGTCCAGTCGAACACGGGCATGAAGTTGTAGCAAATCACTTTCACACCAAACTGTGACAGATTTTTAATGGTCTGCTTATAATTCTCAATGAGTGCGTCTCGAGTGGGTAGGCCAATCTTGATGTCGTCGTGGACATTGACGCTCTCCACCACATCCATATTAAAGCCATAAGGTTTTAGCTGCTGCTGGATTGCTGCAATTTCGTCCAGATTCCACACATCTCCGGGCATTTTGTCGTGAAGCGCCCAGACGATACCCTCTACACCGGGAATCTGTTTAATATCGGACAAGGTGATCCGATCATTGCCCTCGCCATACCAGCGCCATGCCATTTGCATGGTTTTTCCTCCTCGTAAAATAAGTTTCAAGTTAATAGATTTCGCTATCAGCAGGCTATGAGATGCCTGTGATACAATAGCTATAGTAGGGACAAGTCTTTTCTCCTCCCGTAGAGTCGAAAGGCTGCTACAAGGCAAGTCCGTTCCCCTGTTCCGGAGGTTAGCGGCAAACTCACTGGCCGTTTGCCGGGGGTTGGGCCGCCCTTTCAGCAGTGAGGGCTATCGCATTGGCCCGCCCGGTCATGATTCTGATACGTGAGGTTGCTGATGCTCCGGTTATCATTGGTATCTCAAAGCCTGCCGGCCGGAAATCCCAACATTTTCACTTCCAGGCTCATGCCCTTGGCTGCGGCCACTTTTTGGGCGGCGTTCACTGCCCGGATCACCTTTATGCGTTCGCCATTTAACTCGTAACCCTTTATGGGCTACAGCATCAGCGTCCGAGCCACTCCCCTGCGGGGTGGGAAGATCAATGCGAGGTCACAGTCAAAAAATATAGCCGACCACCTTCACCCCAAACGGGGCCAGATTGCAGATGACCTGCACATTGCTTTTGATGCCCTGATCCTGAATAAATAGGTCGATTTATTGTTTCAGGTTATCCAAAAATACATCCAGCTTTTTCTGCTGATAAACGCCGCCGTAGGCACCGCCCGTCAACCTATCCACAGCGGTCTCTCGGAACTCCTGCCAGGACTCTTCCTCATGGCGTACCAGAATGGGGTAGTAGAAAACGCCGTTGGACTTGGCCGCGGCCAGGTCACCAGGGGCATCTCCGGTCATGAGTACCTTGTCCTTGTCGTAACCCTTTTTCAGCAACTCCGCAATACAGAAGGCCTTGTTGCCTACGTCCTGGGCCAGCAGGATATCCACGTGTTCCAGCAGGCCGTACAGCGCCCATTCCTCCTCCACCGCCTGCAAATTGGCGGAGGACACGATGGCGATATCAGCCACCGAATGAGCATACTTCAACCCCTCCAGTACGCCGTCGAAGGGCTTCTTCACCTCAAAGGGCAGAGCGTTGATGCTCTCATTCACTTTGACTGACCAGTTCAGCGCCTTTTTCAAGATCTCACCGCCCCCGGCCTCGATGGCAGCCTTCACCCCATCGTTGGACAGGGCAGGGGCGGTTGCTGCCCAGTTTTCCAACTCGTCCACGCCGTCGATTTTCTTATACTTCCCATCAATCTCCCGCAGGGCCAGGGCAAGCCCCTTGAAACGGTTGATACCGCGGGTCATGGTGTACAGATTGACCTCGTTCCAGCGCTTCAGAATAGGCTCGGCCCACTCCGCAAGTCCCCACTCCTCCACCATGCAGGGGCCGAAGCAGCGGAAGTGCTTAATGTCCATGGTGTCCATGGCACAGCCGTCGCTGTCTACGCAGATCAGGTAATCTTTCGCCTTTTTGAACTCTTGCAGCGTCATAGCACAAGTCTCCTTATAGCCGGGTGTCCCAGCGCCCACAGAATACGGTATCCTCCGCTGTGCCCTTGAACTCGCTCAGTCCCATCAATTTCTCGATAGCCGCACGGATATGGATGCGGTTGGGAGCATAGGCATTGATGAAGGTGTGCAGTTGGGGCACGTCGATGAGATGGTTGGTATAATTCAGGCTCATGCCCACGGTGGGAATCTCCTCATTGTACCAAGGCATCTCACAGCTATGGTTGCAGCTCCAACGCACCCGCACCCAGTTTTCCTGGGCATAGCCCTTCACATTGATGACCACCAATGCGAAATCGTGGTTGGCGACGAAGTCCGCCCGTCTGCCGAGGTTGAGCATCTTCATAAAGTTCATGGGGGAGACGCCGTTTTCCACCTCCAAATCGTGGTAGCTGGGGCACACGTCCACCGCAAAACCGGCCCGTTCCAGTTCCTCAATGACCACCTGCTTTACTGGATCGCCTTTGTAGCCCTTGGTGGTAGGTGTGGAACCCACATAAACCAGATAGACCCGTTTCTTCTCTTCAGGGCGGATAGGTAAATATTTCCGGGTGTCCTTCACAAGTGTAATGCAGGTGTCGGCGGCTTGGGCGCAGTACCCATGGTGCTCTTCACAGCCCACCCTATCCATTAGGGCCTTGTCAGGAATGCGGACGCTTTCCTCATACAGATGCAGATGGGCTTTTAAGCCCAATACCCGGTGAAGCGCATCGGACAGCCGCTCCTCAGTGAGCGCCCCAGAGGTATACGCGCTCCGGAGGAAGCCGATGTCCTCTTCAATATCATTGGCGAACAGAAACATGTCACACCCAGCGATGATGGCCCCTGGCACCGCGTCCTGCCGCTTGCTGGTTGCGGTCATGCCCACCATGTGCGAAGCGTCGGTAATGACGACGCCATTGAACCCCATATCCTCCCGAAGCAGGCCGGTAAGCAACTCAGGAGCCAGAGTGGCTGGCATAATTTCGCTGTCTTTGATGCCGGGGCGGAGCTTGCGGCTCATCTCCGGCAGGGCGATATGGCCTACCATAACCGCTTCAACCCCCGCGCCGATGAGGGTACGGTACACCTTACCGAAGCTGGCCTCCCATTCGTCCACGGAAAGGCTGTTGATGCCCAGGGCCAGGTGCTGGTCCAGTTCTTCCACGCCGTCGCCGGGGAAGTGCTTAATGGTGCAGGCCATGTTCTCATTGGCATCCTTGATGCCCTTGATGTACGCTCTGGCGTTTGCAATCACTTTGTCCGGGTCGCTGCCAAAGCTGCGGGTATTAACAATGGTGTTGCGCCAGTTTTTATATACGTCCACGACGGGGTTAAACATCCAGTTGCAGCCGACAGCGGAAGCTTCCCAGCCTGCCACCAGTCCCAGGTGGTAAGCGTTTTCCGTACCTTCTCCAGCGCCACACTCAGCGGCGGTGGCCACAAAGGTGCCTTCGGGCAAGCAGCCACACCCGCCGTCATCGCAGTTGGCAGCGATGAGCAGGGGAATCTTGCTGTACCGCTGGAAGGCAGTGTTCTGACGATAAACCATTTCTTTGTCGCCGCCCTGCCAGCGCAGGCCGCCTTGGTGGCTCACCGCAAGGCTGGCCTTGATTTGCTCCTCATCCACACCGGGAGCGGTCTTCAGGATCACAAAAAGCTGCCCCAGCTTTTCATCCAGCGTCATATCTGAGATGGTGTCCTCCACCCATTTGATTTGCTCATCATTCAAATAAAAAGGCTTTGCACGCAGATCCACCATAGTCATCTTCTCCTATCGCTTCATTTGATTTTTCATTTGTCCAG
>CAYUUP010000063.1:0-9122 GCA_964447925.1 uncultured Oscillospiraceae bacterium | reverse complement strand
TGATCGAACAGCTCCTGCCCTGCCTGGAGCCGGGGGATATCATCATCGACGGCGGAAACTCCCACTTTCCGGACACCATCCGCCGGACGGAGTATGTGGAGAGCAAAGGACTGCTCTATGTGGGTACAGGCGTCTCCGGAGGCGAAGAGGGGGCGCTGAATGGCCCCAGTATGATGCCCGGCGGTTCCCCGGCGGCGTGGCCCTATGTAAAGCCCATCTTCCAGGGCATTTGTGCCAAGGTGGAGGACGGCTCCCCCTGCTGCGACTGGGTGGGGGAGAACGGCGCCGGCCACTTCGTCAAAATGGTTCACAATGGCATCGAGTATGGCGATATGCAGCTCATCTGTGAGGTCTACCAGCTCATGCGGGACGGCCTGGGCATGTCGAATGAGGAGATGCATGAGGTCTTTGCCCAGTGGAATCGAACCGAACTGGACAGCTACCTCATTGAGATTACCCGCGACATTCTGGCCTACCGGGATGAAGCCGGCGAATATACTGTGGATAAGATTTTGGATACAGCCGGACAGAAGGGGACGGGCAAATGGACGGCTGTGGCTGCGCTGGACGAGGGTGTCCCTCTGACTTTGATCGGGGAGGCAGTCTTTGCCCGGTGCCTCTCCGCCATGAAGGATGAGCGGACTGCCGCCTCCGCCTGCTATCCCCGTGCCATTCCTGCCTTTGAGGGGGATAAGGCGGAGATGCTGGAGAATCTGCGGCGCGCCCTCTACGCCAGCAAGATCATCTCCTATGCGCAGGGCTACACTCTGATGCGCACTGCCGCTCAGACATACGGCTGGAACCTGAATTACGGCGGAATTGCCCTGATGTGGCGGGGCGGCTGCATCATACGCAGCGTCTTTTTGGGCAAGATCAAGGAGGCCTACGACAAGAACCCAGACCTCCAGAATTTGCTGATGGATGACTACTTTGCCCGGACCATCCAAGAGCTGGTTCCCGCCTGGCGAGAGGTGGTTGCCTGGGGCGTCAAGTCGGGCATCCCCATGCCTGCCATCAGTTCTGCCCTGACCTATTTTGATGGCTATACCACTGAGCGGCTCCCAGCCAACCTGCTTCAGGCCCAGCGGGACTACTTCGGCGCCCACACTTATCAGCGAGTGGATAAGCCCCGTGGGCAGGTATTCCACACCAATTGGACGGGACACGGCGGCAACACCTCCGCCAGCACCTACAATGCCTGATATCAGACTGGTTGCCCTTGACCTGGACGGTACGCTTCTGAACAGCGACAAGGAACTGTCTCCCGCAAACGCCGCCGCTCTCAGCTGGGCAGCGGCCGGGGGGGTAGAGATTGTTCCAACTACCGGTCGCTTCTTCAGCGGTATGCCGGAGTGTATCCGCAGTCTGCCCTTCCTCCGTTATGCTATTACGGTGAACGGCGCCCAGGTCTATGACATCCGCCATGACAGGGCTATCGCACGGGCAGAGCTGCCTCTGGCGCAGGCGCTCAAAGTGATGGATTATCTGGACAGTTTCCCTGTCATCTATGACTGCTACCAGGACAATTGGGGATATATGACGGCGGCCATGCAGGAGCGGGTGGAGGAATTTACGCCCAATCCTCATTATCAGGATATGGTAAGGCGACTGCGGACACCGGTACCGGAGCTGAAGGCATATCTCCAGGAGAAGGGGAGAGGGGTTCAAAAGATTCAGCTTTTTACCAATGACATGGAGCTACGGGAAATGCTGCTGCGGAAGCTGCCAAAACACTTTCCGGACACAGCGGTGTCCTCCTCCGTACCGGAGAATATCGAAATCAACGACAGGCTGGCTCACAAGGGCAACGGCATTCGCCAGCTGGCGGACTATCTGGGCATCGCTATGGAGCAGACTGCCGCCTTTGGTGACGGCAGCAATGACTTGACCATGATACGGGAGTCTGGCATCGGCATCGCTATGGCAAATGCTTGCCAACCGGCGCTGGCCGCAGCGGACTGGATCGCCCCCTCCTGCGATGAGGACGGCGTAGCAGCAGGCTTTGCCTATTTGGGGCTTTAGCAATGTAATATAAAAGGAGCTGTTATAATGAATCTTCCAACTGTAAATGATCTGACGGGAAAGGTCGCGGTTGTCACCGGTGCGGGCGGCGTCCTCTGCGGGATGTTTGCCAAGGCGCTGGCTGCGGCGGGTGCAAAGGTTGCCGTGCTGGATTTGAACGAGGTGGCGGCCCAGGCTGTAGTAAACGAAATCCGCAAGGACGGCGGCATTGCTGGGGCCTTTACCTGCAATGTGCTGGACAAGGATGCTATGGAGGCGTGCCATCAGGCTGTCCTCCAGGAGCTTGGCCCCTGTGATATCCTTATCAACGGTGCTGGTGGCAACAATCCCCGTGCCTCCACGGATAAGGAATACTATGAAACGGGAGATATGGACGCGGATGTCAAGAGCTTCTTCGACCTGGACAAGTCCGGGGTGGAGTTTGTCTTTAACCTGAATTTCATCGGCACGCTGCTGCCCACCCAGGCCTTTGCCAGGGATATGGTGGGACGCCCCGGCTGTAATATCATCAATGTATCCTCCATGAACGCTTATACCCCCTTGACCAAGATTCCCGCCTATTCCGGGGCAAAAGCCGCCATCTCCAATTTCACCCAATGGTTGGCGGTACACTTCTCCAAGGTGGGCATCCGGGTCAATGCCATCGCCCCCGGCTTCTTTTCTACCAAACAGAATGAAGCTCTCCTCTGGAATGCCGACGGCAGCCCCACTGCCCGCACCGGCAAGATTTTGGCGGCTACCCCCATGGGCCGCATGGGTAAACCCGAGGAACTGCTGGGTACTTTGATGTTCCTTCTCAGTGACGAGGCGGCCTCCTTTGTCACCGGTGTGGTGATTCCCGTGGACGGCGGCTTCTCGGCCTACTCTGGGGTGTGACAGTATGGAGCTGGCCTATTATGCGAAGCAGCCTACTGGCCTGACCCGGCAGGAGATTGAGACTGCACTGGAGGAATCCTTGAAAGGAAAGGCACCCCAAAAGGCCCTGATTATCCCGCCCGATTTCACCCGGTTCCACTCTAACGCTGGACTAATCACCAACCGGTACTACCATATGCTGACGGAGCGGGGGACAACGGTGGACATCATGCCTGCCTTAGGTACTCATGTGCCGATGACAGAGGAGCAGGCAGCAACCATGTTTGGGGATATCCCCTTTAACCGCTTTATTCCCCACAACTGGCGCACTGATGTCATCAAGTTGGGGGAAATCCCTGTTGCCTATGTGGAGGAAATCAGCGAGGGCCTGTGGCACGATTCCATCGATGTAGAGATTAACCGCCGGGTGATGGATCCGGCCTATGAGCTGATTATCTCTCCCGGTCAAGTGGTGCCTCACGAGGTCATCGGCATGGCCAACCATGCCAAGAACCTCTTTGTGGGTGTGGGAGGCAGCAGCATGATCAACAGCTCACACATGGTGGGAGCGGTCTACGGCATGGAACGGATGATGGGAAAGGATTACACCCCGGTGCGTAAACTGCTGGACTACGCTCTGGAGCGCTATCTGTCAGAGCGGCCCATTCTCTTTGCTCTGACAGTGACAACGGCCCCAAAGGGGAATATCCAGACCCATGGCCTGTTTATCGGTGACACACGGAAGGTGCTGGAGGACGCTATAGCCCTTTCTCAGGAGAAAAACATCGACTTTGTGGAGACGGGCATCAAAAAATGTGTGGTCTATCTGGAACCCTCAGAATTCAAGAGTACCTGGCTGGGGAACAAGGCCGTGTATCGCACCCGGATGGCTATTGCGGACGGGGGTGAGCTGATTATTTTGGCCCCCGGCGTGGAGAAGTTCGGCGAGGATGAACAGGTGGATGCTCTGATCCGCAAGTATGGCTATCGTGGTCGCATCCACACTCTAGAGGAATTTGAAAAGCCGGAAAATCAGGATCTGCGGGACAATATGAGTGCCGCTGCCCACCTGATCCATGGCTCCTCTGACGGCCGATTTACCATCACCTATGCTGTCCGAAAGATTAGCCAAAAGGAAATTGCCGGAGTAGGCTTCCAGCCTGCCGATTATGACGAGATGGCCGCCAAATACGACCCCCACAAGCTGCAGTATGGCTATAATCAGGTGGATGGGGAGGAGGTTTTCTTTATTCCCAATCCGGCTTTGGGCCTTTGGATTAACCGAGAAAAATTTGAGGGGTGACGGGTATGTTCATGGACAAAAATTTCTTGCTGAGTACCGATGTGGCGGTTGATCTGTACCACAGCTATGCAGAGAATTGCCCTATCATTGACTACCACAACCATCTGTCTACCCCGGATATTGCCAGCCGCCGGCGGTTCCACAACCTGACAGAGATCTGGCTGGAATGTGACCATTATAAATGGCGGGCCATGCGCTCCTGCGGGGTGGACGAGTCTCTGATTACCGGGCAGAAGACCAGCGACTATGAGAAGTTCCTGGCCTGGGCAGAGGTACTGCCACAGCTGGTAGGCTGCCCGCTGTACCACTGGACCCATCTGGAACTGCAGCGCTACTTCGGCATTACCAAACTGCTGACCCCGGAGTCCGCTCCGGATATCTGGGAACAGACCTGTGAAATGCTGAAGGGTTCCGGCTTTGACGCTGTTAGCCTGCTGGAAAAACAAAAGGTGAAGGTCCTCTGCACCACCGATGACCCGGCGGACAGCCTGGAATGGCATTTGAAAATTGCCCGGGAGCAAAACCTGAGTTTTGCTGTGCTTCCCTCTTTTCGGCCCGACCGTTTCCTGACGGTGGAGGATGGGAACGCTTTCCGAACCGCCTTGTCTCGGCTTGCCCAGCGCAGCGGCGGTGAGATCTCATCATTGGAGGATCTGAAAGAGGCGCTTGCCCGGTCGCTTGACCGTTTTCAGCAGGCGGGCTGCAAGGTTTCTGACCATGGCTTCTCCCACTTCTCCTATGGACAGGGCAGGGGGGATGGTGCCTTTGAAAAGGCCGTGAAAGGCAAAACCCTTACACCGCAGGAGGTTGCCGACTATAAGGGCGATCTGCTCCGTTTCCTGGGACGGGAGTATGCCAAACGGGGCATCGCCATGCAGCTTCATCTGGGGCCAATCCGAAATGTGCGGCCCAGTCTCTATGCTGCCCTGGGGGCAGATGCCGGCGGCGACAGCGTAGGGCTTACGGTGGATCCTTTTGACTTAGGAGCCTATTTGGGGGATCTGGACAGGGAGAACGCCCTGCCCAACACTATCCTCTATAACTTGAACCCGGCAGACAACATTGTGCTGTCTACAATGGCAGTCAATTTTGCACCCAAGGTGCAGTATGGCGCTGCCTGGTGGCTTAACGATACCCTCCGGGGCATCCGCAATCAGCTGGACGAATTGATGGAGACAGGGCAGCTGGCAAAGAGTGTGGGAATGCTGACAGATTCCCGCTCCTTTACCTCCTTCCCCCGGCATGAATATTTCCGCCGGATTCTGTGTGCCCGGCTGGGTGAGCTGGTGGCCACCGGACAGTATCCTGATGACCGGACGCGGTTAGGGCAACTGGTAGAAAATGTCTGCTGGAAGAACGCAAAAGAGTTTTTCGGACTGTAATGCTTTGCGGCAAGGATGGTTTCTTTTGTGGCAGCCTGAAGGGGACACGCTGAGCAGTCTTTGCAATCTGCTCCTGAAGGAGGATGACAGAAAAAGCTCTTCGATTTGTGAAACCACAAAGGCGTCGGCGCTCTCTGAGAGTGTCGGCGTCTTTGACTGAAGAGGTGTAACACTTGCAGCTTACGATCAATCAGAATCCTGTCATCAGGAAAACAGATGCATTATTATTTGCCGGTAGTTGAATGCCCAGATGCGGAATCTGGCAGATCCCATTTGTCAGTATTCCATGATGTTGTCAGGTGCGATTGAAGGAGTAGTTTATTGTATGCCGTCAGAAGATGCCATCGCACTGGAAAAGACATCTTGTTTTTTTCGTCTCTTTCCGATATAATAGAGAGAATACAGATTGTTGTAATGAGGCGCGTAAAACGATGAAATATGAAAGCTGGAATGTTGCAAGCCGGAACCCGGAGGGTGAGCGAAGACTGCACGCTGCGGGACTCTCCCCACTGTCCGCCGTGGTACTGGCTGCCAGGGGCATCACTGAGCCAAAGGCTGCCCTTGCCTTGATGAATCTGGGGGTTTGGCAGCTCCATGACCCCATGCTGCTGCGAGATATGGACAAGGCGGTGCTTCGGCTGAGACAGGCCCTAATATCCGGGGAGCGCATTGCCGTTTATGGCGATTATGACGTGGATGGCATCACTGCAGCCTGCTTGCTGACGGATTATCTCCGAAGTCAAGGGGGCGATGTCCTCATCTATATTCCTGACCGCTTCCGGGAGGGCTATTCTCTAAATTTTGCTGCACTTGACAATCTCTGCAGCCGGGGGGTTTCCCTGGTGGTGACGGTGGATTGCGGCACCACTAGCGCGGCGGAGGCGGACTATGCCGCCCAGCTAGGCATGGAGATGATTATCACAGATCACCACGAGTGTAAGACGGGGTTGCCCAGAGCGTTGGCGGTGGTGAACCCTTGCAGGCCGGACTGCGATTATCCTTTCCCCAAGCTGGCCGGTGTAGGGGTGGCCCTGAAGCTGGTTCTGGCCATGAGCGGAGAGGAGCAGGCACCCCATGTCCTGCAGATCTATGCCGACCTGGCTGCCATCGGCACAGTGGCTGATGTGATGGAACTGACAGGGGAGAACCGGGTCATCGTCTCTCAAGGGCTGGAGGCCCTGCGGTCCCCCCAAAGGCCGGGCATTGCGGCGCTGATGGAGAAGTGCGGACTTATGGATAAGCCAGTGACCGCATCTACGGTCAGCTTTGGGCTGGCTCCCCGGCTCAATGCGGCGGGGCGGATGGGGCGGCCCGATGTGGCGGTACAGTTGCTGACAGTTCAGAGCATTAGCCAGGCGGCAGGCCTGGCACAGACACTGTGCGCTCTAAACCGGGCGCGGCAGATGATCGAGCAAGAGATTTATACCCAGTGTCTCCAGCAGCTGGAAGAGCGACCGGATCTGCGGCGAAATGTCATTGTCCTGGCGGGTGAGGGCTGGCACCAGGGGGTTATCGGCATTGTGGCCAACCGGCTCTCGGAGAAATATGGTGTACCCGCCTTTATTATCTGCTTGGAAGGGGAGCGGGGCAAGGGTTCCTGTCGGGCCAGCGGCAACTTCAACCTCTTTGAGGCATTGGAGACGTGCCGCGACCTGCTTCTGGACTTTGGCGGACACGCCCTGGCTGCGGGCTTTACCCTCCGGCGGGAGAATATTGACGCTTTCCAGCATAGGATGGTGCAGCTAGCCAGGAAACAAAAACGCCGGGAGACGCTTCCACTCCTGGTAGATGCCGAGCTTTGGGAGAATGCTCTGATGACCCAGGACAATGTGGAGAGACTGGATGAGTTAGAGCCATTTGGCATGGGCAATCCCAGGCCCGTATTCCTGTTGCGGGGCATGACGGTCACCCGACTGGCCAGTGTGGGTGGCGGGCGGCATACCCGCCTGACCCTCTCGCGGGATGGCCTGACTCTGGATGCTATCTGCTTTTACGGCAGTCCCCAGGAGCTGGGGGTGCGGCGGAACAGCAGAATCGATGTGGCGGGCCAGCTGTGCGTTAATAAATATCGGGGCAATCGGAATGTGCAGCTCCAGGTGCAGGATATCCGGCCCGCCCTGTCAACTGAGGACTGGGATCGGCAAGCCTACCGCCGCTGGCGAGAGGGGGCCGTTCTGACCCCGCCGGAGCTACAGCTGCTGATTCCAGAACGACCCGATTTTGCTGCCATATGGCGCTATTTGGCCGAGGTGGGGCGGACAGACAATACGCCGGTGAATTTCAGCCGGGAGGTTGCCCTGGCCCGGGGGCGGAACATCCCTTATTCCCGGACGATGGTCTGTCTTGAGGTTTTTCAGGAGCGAGGGCTGATTTGGCTTCAGGCGAATCAAGACGGCCTGCAGATTGAGACTAAGACGGTGGTTGGCAAGGTGGATTTGGAGCGTTCCTCCGTCATGCTGCGCTTGCGGCAGATGGCAGCGGAATTTGAGACGGATGACAGAGCCGAGGAGTGAAAGCATATGGATCCGATTTTAGAGCGTTATCATGAGCTGGAGGACAAGGTGCGGAGCTACCTGCCAGATTTAGATGAGGCACGGCTCCAGAATGCCTTTCAGTATGCCGATGTCCATCACAGCGCCCAGCGGCGAAAGGACGGCTCTCTCTATATCACCCATCCCTTAGCGGTGGCGGATCTGGCGGCGGATCTGAATCTGGACCTGGATTCCATCATCGCCGCTCTCCTCCACGATACCATTGAGGACACCGATGCCACCTATGACGATGTGGCTCGGCGGTTTGGCAAGCCAGTGGCTGACCTGGTGGAAGGGGTCACCAAGCTGACCCGGGCAAACTTCTCATCTAAGGAGGAGAGTCAGTCGGAAAATCTGCGGAAGATGCTCATGGCGATGTCCAAGGATATCCGCGTGATTCTGATTAAGCTCTGTGACCGGCTGCACAATATGCGTACCATGCAATACCAGACCCCCAAAAAGCAGCGGGAGAAGGCCCTGGAGACTATTGAGATTTACGCTCCCCTGGCGCATCGACTGGGTATGCAGAAGATTAAATGGGAGCTGGAGGACTTATCTCTCCAGTATCTTGATCCGGAGGGCTACAGGAACATTCAAGAACAGCTGCGTTCTCGTTCCAGCCATCACGATGAATTTTTGAATGCCACTCAGCGGAAGCTCCAGGAGCGGATGGATCGAGAGGGGATCAAGTGTACCATTTATGGCCGTGTAAAGCATATCTACTCTATTTACCGGAAGATGTACGCCCAACAGAAGAGTCTCTATGAAATTTTCGACCTCTACGCTTTTCGCGTTATTGTGGATACTGTTTCCGACTGCTATAATGTGCTGGGGCAGATACACGATATGTACAATCTGGTGCCTGACCGCTTCAAGGATTATATCTCCACCCCCAAGCCCAATCTGTACCAGTCCCTCCACACCACGGTTATTGGCCGGGACGGTGTTCCCTTTGAGGTACAGATCCGCACCTGGGAGATGCACCAGACGGCGGAATACGGTATCGCCGCCCACTGGAAATATAAGCAG
>CAYUUP010000062.1:0-9835 GCA_964447925.1 uncultured Oscillospiraceae bacterium | reverse complement strand
CTGGGCCACCCCATTCTGGGTGACCCGGTCTATGGCGGCGTCCGCGCCGGCTTTTTGCTGGCGGGCCAGTGCCTCCACGCCCGGAGGCTGGCCTTTACCCACCCCCGCACCGGTGAGCGGATGGAGATAACGTGCCAACTGCCGGCATATTTCACCGCCGTTTTGGAACAGCTGAGGCAAATCTGACCAGGCATCGTTCGTAATTGTATGATTTAAGAAAGGAACTCACCTATGGCATCTGATTTCACCGAGCGCCGACTCTCCGGCGAGACTCTCTATGAGGGCAAGATCGTGACCCTTCGTCTGGACAGGGTCACGCTGTCCGATGGCAAACCCCGCACTAGGGAGGTGGTGCAGCACCCTGGCGGCGTGACAGTAGCCGCTTTGACGGCTGACAACAGGCTGCTTTTTGTCAGGCAATACCGCTATGCTGTGGGAGAACACACCCTGGAACTGCCTGCAGGCAAGCTGGAGCCGGGGGAGGATCCCTTTGAGGCCATGCGCCGAGAGCAGCTGGAGGAGACTGGCACTACATCGGAGTGCTATGTCTCCCTGGGAAAAATGTTCGCTACGCCGGGCTACTGCTCGGAGATCCTGTATCTATGGGCCTGCCGTATCTCTGAATATGGTGAACAGCATCTGGATGACGGCGAACTTCTGGATGTGGAAGCTATCCCCTTGGACGAAGCGGAGCAGATGGTCATGGAGGGCAGGATCCCCGATGGAAAAACCCAGGTGGGTGTGCTTAAGACCGCCGCCCTAGTGCGAGCTGGCAAGCTGTAATATTGCCCCCTGTTTCTCCTGGCACACAGCGGTGCTTTTCCGCTTCAGCACTCAGATTTATTATGCTTACCAGCGGGCCCTGAATAAACTGCCCCGTCAAGCCTGCTCTTTTTTATGCCTCTCCCTCATGGATTCCAATCGGTATTCAAAACGGGGGAGGTCTTTTTTTACCGCTCACTTCATAAATGTAGGGCAAAGGGGGCATGCGTATGGCTGTAAAGATGAATTGGGTTACACACTCGCAGAACGGAAAGGTTCCCCCAGGCAGCCGGAGACAGGACAACCGCCGAAACAACCATCGGTTCTTGCGGCTGGGGGCATCGCTGCTTCTGTGTCTGGTCGTATTCGCCGGTCGGGGGCTATTCCCCGCCCGATGGGAAAGCCTGCGGAGTTCTCTGCAGGCCCTGTTGGGCCAGACTACCACACTTCAGGATGCCTGGGACACCCTAAATCAGGGACTTCAAGAGGGGCGATCCGCGCTGGCAGCGGTGGGCGACTGGTGTATAGAAGTCTTTGCCCCCTCAGACGGGGAGCAGGAGGAATCTGTGGGAAATGATACCGGTGAAACGTCTGAGACGGAGGTCGCATCGGATTCTGACAGGAAAGCCGGATCAGGAACCGTGACAGAGGACAAGGCAGACGCATTGCCTGCCGCGCTGCCGGAGGGTACTCCCATTGCTGCGGTCGGCCAGGCTGCGTTCCTCTCCCCTCTCCCCTGCGCACCGCTGATTTTTGCGAGGCTGTCCCATGTAACTCGCCCTCTGTCCTCTGGAACCATCACCTCCGCCTATGGCAGCCGAACCCTCTCCGGCCACGAAGGCTGGCACAGCGGGCTGGATATTGCCGCCGATGAAGAGACTATAATTTACGCCTTTGCCGATGGAACGGTGACAGCCGCAGCCTACAGCGCAGACTATGGCGCTTATTTGGAGATTGACCACGGAGGAGGCATTACGACCCGATATGCCCACTGCTCCATCCTCCGTGTCACGGCAGGAACCTCCTTGTCAGGAGGACAGGCCGTTGCCACCGTGGGGGATACCGGCAATGCAACCGGCCCCCATCTCCACTTTGAACTGCGGGTGGACGGGAAAACCACCGACCCACTGTCTGCCCTTGTCCTCCTGACCTGAACCCATGGGGTGGCTGCGGCTGGGTCGGATCCGGGTATCCGGCGGTTTTCTGCTGTGGATTTCCTTTCTATGGTACTGTGGGATGGGAGAAGCCCTCCTGTGGCTCTTGCTGGCTGCCATCCTCCATGAGCTGGGTCATTTAACGGCAGCCCGGCTGATGGGGGTGAATACAGATCTGCTGCTGCTGACGGCGGTCGGGGCGGAGCTGGTGATGCCCGACCGGAAGCTCCTGGGGCATGGCAAACAGCTGCTGCTGGCCCTGGCGGGACCTCTGATGAATTTCCTGCTGCTTTTTCTCCCCCTCTCCCCTCCCCCATTGGCCGGGGCTTGCGCCCTGCTAGGCTGCTTTAATCTGCTGCCAATCCTGCCTCTAGACGGTGGTGAGCTGCTGCTCCACATTCTGGCGCTTTTAGGGCCGGAAGATCTGGCTGAACGGGTGGCCCGTCTTGTCTCGCACCTTCTGGCTGGGCTTTTGCTTTTGGCGGGAGGCTGGCTGGCTTGGGTCGGCAGCAATTTTTCCCTGCTGCTGCTGGGCGGGTGGCTGCTTTGGGCCGGATTGGGAAAACTTCCAGAGTGATTATGGAAATATTGTCAATATATTGTGAACATTTCGTAAATTGCGTTTTTTCCCATTGACAAAAGCCGGTAAAACAGGATATTCTTAATATGTAATAATAAGATATCGCAGTCATAGAAATCATAAGGAGGATATCCCACTATGGAAACCGTCAACGATATTATCAAATCCTACTTAAAGGTTACTCGTCTGATCACTCAGGAGTTCTGTGGCAGCTTTGGAAAGACTACCCTGACCTACCCTCAGGCTATGGTACTGACTGTACTGAGCATAGAAGGGCCCATGCGCATCAGCAAGCTGGCCGAAACCGTAGGCAGCGCCAACAGCACAATTTCCGGCGTGGTAGACCGGCTGGAGCGCATTGATCTGGTACAGCGTGACCGTTCCAGCGATGATCATCGGGTCATCTATGTCAGTGTCACTGACAAGTTTAGGAAGCTGCAGAGCAGCAAGGGTACTGCCATCAAGGAATTGACAGAGGTCATCCATTCCCAGATGACACCCGAAGAAAGCCAGACCATTCTGAAGGGCCTTGAATTGCTGGCAGAGGCGCTTGAGACTCAACTAAAGCTGAAGACGAAGCGGGACGCCGAAGCAAGCGCTGATAAGGAGGAATCCTGACGAATCGACAATACAGTCCCACCCCATATCGGGGCAGACGGCGACAGAACCGTCATCCCCTCCGGTGGCTTCTGCTCCTGCTGCTGGTTGCGGCAGCTCTGTTTCTGTCCGTTATTCTTCTTTTGGATCAATTTGTGGTCTACGGCGAGGATGGCGCACGGATCGTCTTCCCCTGGTCAGTTCAGGTGGACAGCTCCAGCACTGACAGGGATGACAGCAGCGGTATTGATATAATCGTTGACGATGGCAAAGATATTGATCTCAGCGATTTGGAAGCAGATGATATTCCCGTTTTGGATGAGGACGGATCCTATCTGCTGGAACTCTCGCTGGAGGATTTGCTCTCCGGCAGCGGCACCGCCCTGATTGAAGCGGTCTATGGCACCGGAGCAGTGGTCAAGCTAAAAGATGTCGACGGCGTTCTGCATTGGGCCTCTCAGGTCAGCTCTCCCCCAGGGATGGACAGCAGCTATCTGGCTGAAGATGCCGCTGACCCCACGGCCATTGCCCAAGCGGTGGCGCGGCTCCAACAGGCGGGCTATACCGTCACTGCCGCGATCGAGTGCGCCCGGGATGACCTGTTGGCCCAGGAGCGCAGTTATGCCATCCGCCAGCGGAGCGGCGGCAATTCCAGTGTTATTTGGATAGACAGCAACGGCGACAGCTGGGCAAATTTGGGCCAAAGCGATGTGGAGAATTACTATTGTGCCCTGTGCCAGGAGCTGGCCGCTATGGGCTTTGATGAGCTTCTGCTGCTGTCTGTCTGTTACCCTACCACCGCCACAGCCAGCGATAATCTCACCAACAGCACCTATCTCTCCAGCACAGAGGCCCGCCAGGAGGTCATTAACGGCTTTGTAGATGCCATCACCGCAGCGGTCTCCATACCGCAGCGTCTCCCCGTCCATGATAGCAGTGAGACGGGCAGCAGTGATGAAGATATAACGGATAGCCCGGATACTGACAGCAGCTGGATCGCGCCCACTGTCTCCCTGTGGCTGGAAACAGGTACACTGACCGCCGAAGAGACGGATAACGGTCAGAACGCCATCTCCTTCCTCTCCTCCCACGCCGCCCGACTGTGGGTTTCCGGCAGCGATACCAATGCGCAGCTGTCTGCAGCCGCTGACGCCGGAGCCAGCAGCAATCGGTTGATGTTCTGCTTCAGTGGGAAAGACGCTTTCCAGTCTGGCCTCCACTTAGAGAGTCTCTTGACTGAGGGTTTTTGAGCAGCAAAATAAATGACAGAAACCCCTCTGGGTCGGTTTGCCCAGAGGGGTTTCATCTGTGCGTTCTGAGGATGGGGGTCTTACTTGACCTCCTGATCCAATCCATCAAACTCAGGCGTGCTGAAAAACTCGCCCAGGGAGATATCCAAACCGTCACAGAGTTTTTTGATGGTAGTGATGGAGACATCCCGCCGGTTCTTATCTAACATACTATAGACAGTAGAGGGCGTGATTCCTGCCAACGTCGCCAACTGATTTGGACGGAGTCCCCGCTGACGGCAGATCTGCCGAAACCTCAGGACAACCATTTCCTTAACTTTCACTTAAATCACCTCTCTAAAATCTTTTTAACTATTATAACGGAAAAACAGGTCGAATGCATACGCACATGCAGAAATTTTAAATTAAATCTGAAAAAAGGTTAAATTGGGCATTCTTGTCTTTTTTAGGAAAAATTCAGCTTTGTCAAGATGCTGATACCCTCAATTTGCCAGCGCACCAAGGCTCTCTTCCCCGACCGCAGCAGCAGCATCTTCACCGTCAACCGTCCCCGAGGCATCGCCGGGACATTCGGGATAGCCCTCTCCGGCCCAGCTGTACGAGACGGCAAAGGCATCATCCGATGCCAGGAAGTTCTCCTGCTGGGCATTGGCAGTGACGTCAGTGTGCCACCAGACGCCCTCCAGCTCCACCATGTTCCAGCAGTGGGCCTGCCCGTCCAGTGTTCCCTCTACCAGCAGGCAGTCGATGCCCGCCAGCTGGCACAACAGCTGATAGGCCAATGCAGCGCTCTCGCTATTGGCTGTCCCCTCCACCAGGGCGGCATAAACGCTGCTGCTGCCCTGGGAGTCATAGATCAGGCTGTCCTCCAGCCGGGAATATAGCAGCCAGGCAGCAGTGGAATCCTGCCCCGTCTGCTGGCCTGCCAGCTGGACGGCGGCGCTGCTGACCTGCCGGGCCTGGGCGGTCAGCACGGATTGGGACTCCTCATAGGTGAAGGTGATCTCCACAATGGGCCGGACTGCAGCCGGCGCATAGACCGTAACCTCCACCTTGGGATACCCCAGGGCAGTGGCAGGAGAATCATAATATGCTTCCCAGATCAGGCTTAAAATCTCCTCCTCCCCGGCATAATAACTGCTGACCTCCAAAATTAGGGTGTCTGCAAAAGTAGTCACTGCCTCACTGAGACAAGACTTCAAAGTGGAGATGCCGCCAGCGCTGACAATGCTGTCGATCTCCTCCTGGGTATGGGCGTATTCCAGCGTAAAGGAACACTCATAGTAGGAGATGATGCGACTATAAACATAGGTGATGTCAGACAGGGCAAAGGAGCCCAGGGGATCCTCTGTCAATACCTCATGGCAGGCGGCAGCCAGGTCAGCTTCGATATCGCCGGTGTAGTGGTAGAGGTGAATACTCCCCTCCGTCACCCCGGCGGATACAAAGTATTGGACGCCGCTGACCAGCTCGGTATAATTTTCTGCCCGGATGGCACCCGTCTCATCACCAGAGGATGTCTGTGGCACATGCTGGCTGACCACAGAATAGCTCTTCTCCAGCAGTCCGCAGCCAGCGAGAGAGATGAGCAGCAGCAGAACTGACAGCAGGGCAATGATTCGTCTCACACAGTCCCCCCTCCCTCCGAAAGAATCTGGTGCAACAGGGATAAAGCCCAATCAAAAGCCCAGCTCTTGGTCGATAAACACAATCTCGATATCCCCAGAGAGGGCAGGCTTCTGCCAATAAACCAGCAGGGCGGCGCAGATACGCTCCGGGCTGCTGCAATTGTAGCATCTATCCCCCCTGCGGGCGCAGGGCGTCTGATGACCCAGCCGCTGTGCATTTTTGGGCGCAGCAATATTCCTGGCGCGCCAGAGGGCCGCGTCATAGTCCGGGGCGATCTTATTCGTCCCCACAACAAAATAAATCTTTTCATGCCCGTAGAGATTAGATGACAGGCGATTGCCTCCTCCGTCGATGTTGATCAGTTCTCCCGTCTCAGCCACAGCGTTAAGTGAGCAGATATAGACCTCCGCCCGGGTGGCCTCCTCCGGGATAATATTGTTCTCCTTGTCCCAGTGCCAGTGAGTGTCGTTGTGAGCAGAAAGCCGCTCGTACAGCCCCATGTCCCGGACGGTCTGAGACCCGCCAAATCCGATGGTGACGCCATCCAGTGTCCTGTCCAGATAATCTGAGGCCTCCGCCGCCGTAGCAAAATAGGAGGTCTGGAAGCCCCTGCGTTCCAGGATGCCCCGCAGAGCAGCAATGTCTTTCATCATCTCCCTCCCCTCTCAGAATCCACCTGGATATGGTCAGTACCGTAGGCCTCAAATTCCTCCAGATAGTCCCCCATCCGGCGGTTCAGTTCTGCGTAATTATCCTGATCGATATTGTGTTCCTGCATATCCCGCCGGGCAAGTTCCTCCGCCAGAATGTCAAAGAACACCGCATCCTCGTAGTCGGCGATGGCCTCATGAATACCTCCCTCGGCGAAGGCCCGGGACGGAATGGACTCTCCCTCCCAGTGTTCTGTCAGGGCAGTCATTCCCTCCTCCTCCGCCCGGCCGAAAAGCAGGGACTCCACCTCGTCATAATCGGTGAAGCGATCTTCTCCCCGGGCAGAGTTCAACACCCAATTTCCGATATACGCCATATCCAGCAGACGGCGGAATTGTTTTTTGGTGAGTTTCAGTTCCATGATCGGGTACCTCCCTGTGATCATGTTGTCGGCGTCTGAATAGCTACCTGGGCGTGAAACACCTCCGAGGGCAGCTGACAGCGATACAGCTCCCGCAGGCCGTCCGCTGTCACCTGGAAGGGATGCTCCGGCAGAATGGGGGCCCATAGATGCACCAGATAGCGGACACCAAAAATGCGGTTTTCAAAGGGGCAGGGCGTACAGCCCGCCCGCTGATAGAAAGCGATCCGGCGGCGGCGCAATGTATTTACCTCCCGCCGAAGCCCCTCCTCCGGCGCTTCGGCTTCGACAATGAAGCCTTTGGGATACCGAGCCTTCAGCAGTTCCAGACAGCGGGATCCATAGCCGCCGCCCCGACAGTCCTCCCGTATGGCCAGGTAATCCAGCAGGCAGTAAGGCGTAGCTTCTGTCTGCAGCAGGGCGGCATAGCCCACCCGGACGTTATCCTCTGTGAGCCACCAGCAATCGTAAACTCCCCGGTCAAAGAGTGCCAGCAGACGGGGCAGGGGCTTCAGTTCGCTGGGGGGAAAGTCCTCCGTCATGGCGGGATAGTGCATTTCCACCTCCCAACGGGTCATGGCAGTTAGCGTCAGCATTCTATCTCCCCCGCCCGGGCAATCAGTTCCAGCTTTTCCCGCCGGGTCAGCCCCTTGATGGCAGCTTCCCTGCGGAGAGCCAGGGAATGGCCCTCCACCTGCTCCTGGTAGACCAGCCGCACTGGACGACGGCTCCTGGTGTATTTTGCCCCGGCGCCGCTGTTGTGCATTCGCAGACGGCGCTCCAAATTGTTGGTACAGCCGGTATACAGGCTACTATCGGCGCACTCTACCATATAGACGTAATACATACCCCTTCCTCACTCTGCAAGGAAGCGGGCGCCCAGATAGCCCTTCTGCTTCAACATACTCTCCGCTATAATACCGCTATGCACCGCCATAACCAGCGCCGTGGAAGCCAGCATCAAGTAACTATAGACCGTGTGACTGTCCGCCATGGCGGTCATACAGCCCGCGACAGCCAGCAGAGAGAAAAGCAGGGTCCGGAAGGGGCGTGAGATGGAGAAGGAGTAGCCCGCCATGAAATACCAGGCCAGCATGGAAACGATCACCGCCAGCAGATTCCAAAAATAGTTCTCCATCACCGGGTCGGAGGCCTGCTCATGGTAGATGCGAATCAGCCAGACGCAACAGCACAGTGCAGGCAGCATGGCACAGATGGAGTAATCTCCCGTTTTCAGCCCCCGGTATTCCCGGACGCCGGTCACCAGCATACCTACGCCCCCCAACACCATGGCACCGCCCAGCAGCAGCAGGGTCAGCTCGGCAAGGCCGCTTTTTCCCGACACTCGCAGGACGGCAAAGCGTGCGGCGAAATCCGGAATGACAAGGATACCGGAAACCAGATAACTCAACCCGGCTAGGACATTGCTGACCATTACAGCGGTGGAGGAACTGGAGGTGGACACCTCTTGCGGGTTACAGCCATGGCTCACCAGGGCAGCGATCCCTGCCAGCAGGATAATGGTGGCAAAGGTGAACAGTTTCAGCACCAGCAGGGCTGGTGCGCTGGTGATTGCCAGGCCGGTATCTGTCTCAAAGGCAGTCAGCAGTGCCACCCTTCGTAGGCTAAAGCCGACGATACCCAACAGGATGGCAACAGCGGGAATCAGATATTTCCTCATATGTCTCCTCACTTCCCCTGGAACTGGGGGGTACGCTTCTCCCGGAAGGCATCCACCGCCTCGTGGAAATCCTGGGTTGACATCAGATAAACAGAGAGCCGGTGTTCAATGGCCTTTGCCGCCTCAATATCTCCATCCACCACCCCGTGGTTAACGATAGCCTTAACGCCTCGGATAGCCAAAGGGGGCTTCTCCACCAGCCGGTCAATGATTTCATCCACACGCTGATAGAGTTCACCTTTGGGAAAGATGCGATTGACAATGCCCCAATTCCGAGCGGTTTGGGCGTCGATTTTCTCCCCCAGCAAAATCATCTCCTTAGCCTGGTTAACTGTCACCTTGCGCGGCAGGCGGATTGCTCCGCCCCAACCTGGCACCAGGCCGATATTCACCTCAGTAAGGCCGAATCTCGCATCCTCGCTGGCATAGACCATATCACAGCACATGGCAATCTCAAACCCTCCACCGATGCAATAGCCGTTCACAGCGGCGATTACCGGCTTATCCATGACGGCGATGGTTTCCCGGATGTCTACCCCCCGCTGGTACATCGCCTCACAGGCCTCAGGAGAGTCCAGCTCCTTCAGGCTTTCCATAGAGCCGCCAGAGGAAAAAGCCCTATCGCCCTCCCCCCGGAGGACAATGGCCCGCACCGTGCGATCCAAGCCAGCTTTTTTCAGTTCCCGTACCAGGTCAATCTGCATCTGAGTGGTCAGGGCGTTCAGAGCAGAGGGGTTATGCAGTACCAGATAGAGTATCTCGTTGTGGTTCCCCCTGCGCTGAGTGATGATGTGGGGATAGGACATAAAGCAGTCTCCTTCCGGTTTCAACGGCCCGCCCATGGGTGGGCTGCTGAGCTTCCCTCTTATTATACTCCGTCTGAGTGGAATTGTCAAAACTCTTACGTTTGGCGGAAGGCATCATTTGTAAGTGTTACAATGATGCAACAGACGTTCTATAACGATGAGGTATGCGCCAACCGCTGCACTCACGGCCCTGTGCGGCCTGATGGCCGCCCTTGACCGCTCGTTCCGCTCGGCGCAGACAGTCCAGGCAGGCCAGGAAGAAGGAAGCACCCGAAGCAGTCCGAGGGTGCCAAGAAAACGCTGG
>CAYUUP010000061.1:3541-9943 GCA_964447925.1 uncultured Oscillospiraceae bacterium | reverse complement strand
CTTCGGCGGGCGTTACCCGTTATCCTTGCCCTATGGAGCCCGGACTTTCCTCACAGCCGGGCCTTTCGCCCCGGCTGCGCGGCTGTCCAGCCCGCTTGCGCATCCTATTATACCCGATGTCCGGCGGAAAGTCAAAGGGGATTTGCAGGGAAGAGAGGAAGTATATGTCTTTCACTGAGGGCGGACTTTGCCTTTACAGGAATATTCTGCCCCGGATCCCTCCTTATGGAAACCGGGACAATCCGGCAATTTGCGGCAGAACGGGTCAGGCCCCAAAGCTGACAGATTGCAAGATTTACATGATGCGGTGTGGCAGGACACATTTCACGGTTGCGTCATTTTATTTGACGGAGACAGCAGCTTGTCCAGCTGCCGCCGCAAGGGAGGGGCAATGACCAATACTGCGGCCATCTTTAGGGCGTCCACCAGCAGGAAGGGATATACGCAGATGGCCAGGGCTGCCGCTGCCGGTGTCTCTGTAGCAAAGCAGTACCAGGCGGTGCCGAGAACATACATGGCGGTTTCCCCAACCGCCATCCCGATCAGAGTCAGCCCTCGATCCAGCCAGGGAGAGGCCAGCCGGCCGGCACACAGCCCGACAATCAGGGCCAGGGGGATGTAACCCGCCAGGTAGCCCCCAGTGGGGCCGACGAGTTTGGCCAGCCCACCGGAAAAATTGGAGAAAACCGGAAGGCCGATGGCACCAATACAGAGATAGAGTAGGATGCTGACAGTACCTCGCTTCCAGCCCAGTACGCAGGCGGATAAATGAACGGCGAAGGTGCCGAGGGTAACAGATACCGGACCAATTGGCAGGGAGATGGGGGCCAGCACGCAGATAATAGCGGCCAGCATTGCGGTTAGCACCATGGAGCGCAGCTTAGAATTCATGGGGATTCCTCCTACTGTAAACTTGATTCCAAGAGAAGCATACCATATTTCTGAAAGCCTGTCAACCTATTTTATAATTCTGGTTTACGCATGCTTTGCAGAAATAACAGGTGACAACTCCCCACAGATTGTGCTATAATAAGTTGTCGCAATTCTGTGTGGGGAAGGAGGTGCTTCTGCCGTGTCCCTGCAGCGCATTTCGCTTTCCTCCGGTTCGGTGTCGCTGGACAACACTACGGTGGACAAGCTGGTGTCCCAGGGCAGTGGGGATGCCGCTCTGCTGTACCTCTATCTTCTGCGGGAGGAAGGCTATTATGATCCGGCCCAAGCGGGCAAACGCCTAAACTGGAATGCAGCCCGCCTGCTGGACGCTTTTGCCCATCTGCAGCAGCTGGGACTTGTGAGCGGGGCGGCTGCACCGGAGGAAAATACGCTGCCCCAGGGGGATCCGCCGGCGTACACCGCCGACGATATCTCTGCTGAGCTGACAGCGCCCCACTCCGCCTTTCCAGTTCTGCTGTCTGAGAGCGAGCGGCTGATGGGCAGGAAATTGACCACCCCGGAAACCCGTACCCTGCTTGAACTCTTTGACCATTTGGATATGCCGGCAGAGGTGCTGCTCCCTCTGCTGACCGACCTCATCGCCCGGACGGAGGAGCGGCTGGGGGTTGGCCGCCGTCCCCGCTTCAGTCAGCTGAAAAAGGAAGCCTATGCCTGGAAGCGCCAGGGGATCGACACCCTGGAGCAGGTGGATGCCTATTTGCAGCGACAGGAGTATTTCCGGAAAGGGGAGGGACAGCTGTTGGCTGCCGTGGGCATCCGGGATCGCAGAGCTGCTGAAGGCGAGAAAGGATATCTCCACAGCTGGCTGGAGATGGGCTTTTCGGCGGAAACGGTGGCCCTGGCCTATGAGCGGACACTGTTCCGCAAGGGCAGTATGAACTGGTATTACTGCAATTCAATTCTGCGCCGCTGGCATCAGAAGGGCATTCATACCGTGGAGGAGATCGAAGCGGCCGAGCCGACCTCGCGGTCAAGAGGCAGAACGGGGACGGATCCCGTCCCGGCCAGCGGAGGCAGGTTGCCCGGGGAGGGGGAACAGGCCCGCTCTGCCAGCGATTTGGCCAATGCCAGGCACCTGTTGGATTTGGCTGAAAGCCTGAAGACCGGCGACGGGGCCGGAGGAGGTGATTGAGATGGCATATGAACCTGCAATTCTGCGGCGGGCCGTCTCCCGGCTGCAGCAACAGGCTGCGGCTCACCGCCGTATGAAGGAACAGGAACAGGCTCAGTTATATGAGAAATATCCCCGGTTGGGGGAAATTGACCTTGCTCTGCGCCAGACAATTGTTGGGGTAGCTGCAGCCGCGTTCCGCCGGGATGTCCCTCCGGAGCAGGAGGTGGCCCGGCTCCGGCAGGAGAATCAATCTCTGCAAGAGGAGCGGGCAGCTCTGCTGAAGGGCCTGGGCCTGCCCCGGGATGCCGGAGAGCTGACACCTAAATGCCCCTGCTGCGGGGATACTGGCTGGGTGGGGGCTAAAATGTGCAGCTGCCTGTCCCTGCTGTGCGCCCAGGAGCAAATTAAAGAGCTGTCCTCCATGCTGGACTTGCAGGGGCAGTCCTTTGAGACCTTCTCACTGGACTATTATCCCAATGAGGTCTGGCCGGAGTTGGGGCAGTCTCCCCGCCAATGCATGGCCGTCACCCTAGACATCTGCCGGCAGTATGCTGGCCGCTTTCCCGGTTTCCCAATCAAAAACCTGTTTTTTTATGGCAAGCCGGGGCTGGGTAAGACATTCCTCTCCGCCTGTATTGCCCGGGAGGTGTCCCGCCGGGGCTACTCTGTGGTGTACGACACAGCGGTGCATATCTTTTCCCAGTATGAAGCTGTCCGATTCGCCCGAGATGAGGACGCGGCGGGCGCGCTGCGGCGGTATGAGCGCTGCGATTTGCTGATTTTGGACGATTTGGGCAGTGAGATGACCTCGCCGCTCTTCCAATCTGCTCTCTATACCCTGGTGAATAGTCGGCTCATTGGACGGAAGCATACTATCATCTCATCCAATCTCGGTGAAAGGGCGTTGGCCGACCGCTATTCGGCCCAGATTATCTCTCGCCTGCGGGGGGAATATGAGACGATCTTTTTTGACGGAAATGACATCCGCCAGCTGAAACGGGGCCGGATGCCCAATTGACGGCTGGAAGCATACGCAAAAGGCCCCCAGCGTGTGCCGGGGGCCTTCCGCGTCTGACAGTCAGCAGCCGCAGCCGTTGCCGCCGCCGCAGCCACAGCCGCCGCCGCAGCCGTTGCCGCAGCAACAGAAGATGATGATGATCAGGATAATGATCCAGAGGCAGCCGCCGCCGCCCCAACCGTTGTTACAGCACCCCATAAAAAGTACCTCCTGTGTCGGAAAGATAGGATATGAACGAGGGGGATTTGATGCCCTCAGTCACAGTCTATGCCTCCGCCGCCGATGGGTGCAAAAAAGCTGGCCTTGCAAGAAGGGCTGCCCCAAACGAGACAGCCCCCTTGCGTTTTGTGTATTCAGACAGTTATTTTTCTGCCGCTGTCTCCTGGCTCAGCGCCCTCTCATGGGTCTCCTGAATGTCTGGGAACATAGACAGTATAGGCTTTTCGTCCATGCCCCGTATATGCCGGTCCACATAGTTCTTGGTACACCTAAACACCACAGGGGAGAGTACCAGTACGCCAATTAGGTTGGGAATCATCATCAGGCCGTTGAAGGTATCTGCCAGATCCCAGGCCAGATTATCGCCCATGACGGCGCCGCCGAAGATGGCAACAACAAAGATGATACGATAGACGAGGGTGGATCTCTCACCAAAGAGGAATTCGCAGGTCTTGGTACCGTAGTGGCTCCAGCCCAGTACAGTGGAGAAAGCGAAGAGCATGACGGCGATGGCCACAAAGGCACCGCCGATGAAACCGAAATGCATGGAGAATACGGTGCTGACGATATTGGCCTTGGTCAGCTCTACACCCTGGTAGGCGACCAGCGCTTTTCCGGTGGTCAGATCCACCAGCCCGGAGGACAGGACAGCAAAGGCAGTCAGGCTGCAGACGATGATGGTATCGGCAAAGACCTCAAAGATGCCCCACATACCCTGAGCTACCGGCTCCTTGACATTTGAGTTGGAGTGTACCATAACGGAGGAGCCGAGGCCGGCTTCGTTGGAGAAAACGCCCCGCTTCATACCCTGTTCGATGGCCAGCTTGATACCGTAGCCCACAATGCCGCCTCCAGCAGCGCTCCAGGCAAAGGCCCCCTTGAAGATGGCCACGAAGACGGCGGGAATCTGAGTGAAGTTGGTGACAAGGATAATGAGGGTGCCGACGATGTACAGAATCACCATGAATGGTACGATTTTCTCAGTGACGGAGGCGATGCGCTTCAGACCGCCCACGATGACCAGTCCGGCCACAATAAGAATAGCAATGCCTGTGATCCAAGTGGGGACGCCAAAGACGGAATCCATATTGCCGGAGATAGAGTTCACCTGAGTCATATTACCGATGCCGAAGGAGGCCAGTAGGCAGAAGCAGGAGAAGAGTACGGCTAGGGCTTTTCCAATCCACTTGCAGCCCTTCTTGGCCCCCAGACCGTCCCGGAGATAATACATGGCGCCGCCGGACCATTCGCCGTTTTTGTTTTTCCGGCGGTAGAGGATGCCCAGCACGTTTTCGGAATAGTTGGTCATCATGCCGAAGAAGGCGATGACCCACATCCAAAATACCGCGCCGGGACCGCCTGTGATAATGGCGCCAGCCACGCCGACAATGTTGCCGGTACCCACGGTGGCTGCCAGAGCGGTACACAGGGACTGGAACTGGGAGATGGACTTATCCTTGGTGTGACCGGTGACGTTTTTGTCCTTGAAAATAGCCCCAATTGTCTTTTTGAACCAGTGTCCGATGTGGCTGATCTGGAAGAACTTAGTCACGCAGGTCATGAGTACGCCCACAAAAGCCAGCAGGATCAGGGCGGGCCAGCCCCAGACGATGTTATTGACTACCTCATTGGCAGCACTGACAGCTTCCAAAAAATGTTCCATAATTGCGTTCCTTCCTTCTTTTGCAATAGATTTGCGTCATATCATCGCGGGCTGTCGCTTGAAAAATGCAAAAAGCAGCGGGCGCCTCTCAGAAAGGGCCTCGCTGCCAGCTACAAAAGCGTGAACGTCAGTTCGCCCATCAACGGAAAGACGGGCGGGCATTTCGCTCTGTCCTTTTGCCTGAGAGTTTCGAGAATGGCAGGGGCCGCATCTCTTTGCACCTTCGGCACCCGGCAGAACCGGGCTTCTCCAGAGAGCTATCCGTCAGCGGTCGGCACGTTGGCCTTCTGCTGACTTCCATTAGCGATGAAATAGCAGCATTATTATAGCGCAGATATGGATAAAATGCAACCTGTTTTCTTAAAATTTGCAGATTTTACAAAAAAGCACCGGCTGCACCCCTTGCTTTTGCATTAAGACGGAAAAAATTCAATCAAAATTCACCCGTTGCTTGTCAAGTGTCATTGAATTGTATATAATGGTAGCCAGGTTAAGATGATATGCGCCAGGGCGGATCCGCTCCGCCCAATCACGCGGAAAGACCTCTGAGGAGAGTAAGTGCCATGGAGAAGATACCGTTTATTGCAAAGGAGCCGTTGGAGGCCATTTGTAAGAAATACCCCACCCCCTTCCACCTCTATGACGAGGCTGGCATCCGCCGGACTGCCCGGGCGGTGAACGCTGCCTTTGCCTGGAACACCGGCTTCCGGGAATACTTCGCCGTCAAGGCCACCCCCCCCCCCGGCATCCTGAAGATCCTCCGGGAGGAGGGCTGTGGTGTGGACTGTTCCAGCCTGACGGAGCTGATGATTAGCCAGCGCTGCGGCTTCGCTGGAGACGAGATTATGTTCTCATCAAATGAGACGCCGGCGGAGGAGTATGTCCTGGCCCATCAGCTGGGGGGCGTCATCAATCTGGATGACATCACCCATATAGACTATCTGAAGGATACGCTGGGGGAGATCCCCAGGGTGATTTCCTGCCGCTATAATCCCGGCGGGGTGTTCCGGCTGGGGGAGAGCCGGGAGGGGTTCCAGGTGATGGATAACCCCAAAGACGCTAAATTTGGCATGACCCGGCCCCAACTCTTTGAGGCCTTTCGCCGCCTGAAGGCATTGGGGGCGGAGGAATTCGGCATCCACTCTTTCCTGGCATCCAATACCCTTTCTAACGAGTATTACCCCGCTCTGGCGGGACAGCTGTTCCGGCTGGCGGTGGAGCTGCGGGAGGAGACGGGCTGTCACATCAGCTTTATCAATCTCTCCGGCGGCGTTGGGGTGGATTACCGGCCGGAGGAGCCGGCCAACGACATCGCCGCCATCGGCGAGGGTGTGCGGCGGCAGTATGAGGAACTCCTGGTGCCTGCCGGCATGGGTGACGTGGCAATTTACACCGAGATGGGACGCTTTATGCTGGCGCCCCACGGGCATCTGG
>CAYUUP010000061.1:0-3531 GCA_964447925.1 uncultured Oscillospiraceae bacterium | reverse complement strand
TGCGCCGCCGACCTGATGCGCCCGGCCATCTACGGGGCCTATCATCATATCACCGTCATGGGCAAGGAGCATATGCCCTGCGACCACAGGTATGACGTGGTGGGCAGCCTGTGCGAGAACTGCGATAAGTTCGCAGTGGACCGGATGCTGCCGGAAATCGAGAGGGGTGACCTGCTGGTGATTCACGATACCGGCGCCCACGGCTTTTCCATGGGCTATAACTATAATGGGCGCCTGCGCTCCGCTGAGGTGCTGCTGCGGGAGGACGGCTCCACCCGGCTGCTCCGCCGGGCTGAGACGCCGGAGGATTACTTCGCCACCCTGCTGTGGGAATAAGAGGCTGAGATCGCGCCCCGGTGCGCGGGGACATTTCCCCCAAAATTTACAAAAAAATTTAGATTATGCTATTGACATGGAAGGCGGGGGGGGGTATAATATTATGCGAATGAGTAGATGCGTCGGTTGGCGCCTGTTTGGGTTACACAAATTGCCTGTTCCGGATTGGAGTGACCCCCGCGAGCAAAGAAGGCATGAAACATGACAGATAAGGAGTTCCGGCGGTTAAGCCGGGCCGACCTGATCGAGATCATATATGAGCTTCAGCAGAGTGAGAAGGCGCTCCAGACAGAGGTCGAAGACTTGAAACGGCAGCTGCAGGATCGGCGGATTACAATCGAGAATGCCGGTTCCCTGGCAGAGGTGCTGGCGAAGCTGAGCGGGCTGTTTGAGGCGGCCCAGACCACGGCGGACGAGTACGTGGAGGGGACGCAGCGGGATCGCGCCGAGGCGCAGACCTTGCTGGAGGAGGCCAAAAGCACCCGAGAGCAGGCGGACAGCTATCTGGCCGACGTCAAGCGGCAGGCGGCAAAGCTGGCCTCCGTCACGATGCAGCAGCGCAAGGAACTGCTGGCAAAGACAGAAGAAGAATGCCGGGGGCTGCGGGAGACGGCCCGGAAGGATCGCCAGGGCGAGGAAGCCCCAAGCCAGGACGGAGGGCCGGCGTAATGGCGGAGGCAAAGGGAAAACGGCACGTGCCTGTACCCGTCCCCTCTGAGGAGCAGGTGCTGTCGGAGCGCCGCCGTCTGCGGCGGGGGAGACAGTTCCGGCGCATCCTGGGAAACACAATCGCAATCCTGCTGGTGGTGGCGGCGGTGGCGGTGCTGCTGGTGACGCTGTTCCTGCCGGTGCTGCAGGTGTCAGGCACCAGTATGGAGCCAACCCTGGAAAACGGAGACGTCATAGTCCTAGTAAAGACGTCGGATTTCAACACCGGCGATTTATGTGCCGTCCGGGTATCCGGCAATGTGCTGCTAAAGCGCATGATCGCCGGCCCCGGTGACTGGGTGAATATCGACAGCGACGGCAACGTATATGTCAACGGGGAACTCCTGGAGGAGCCGTATGTGACGGACAAGGCGCTGGGAATATCAGACCTGACCTACCCCTACCAGGTTCCCGACAACAGTATCTTTGTCATGGGTGACCACCGGAGCGTTTCGGTGGACAGCCGGAGCAGCGAGGTGGGTTGTATCCCATATGACCAGGTAATTGGCCGGGTAATCATCCGGATCTGGCCGCTTACCGGGTTTTCCCTGGTTTCATGAGAGGTGAAGGACATGAAGAACACAGTAAAAAGCTATGTAAGCAGGCTGCGGAAGGATCACGCCCGGCAGAGAAAGCTGGCGGCGGTGCTGGCCTGCTTGTCCCTGGTGGTGGTGGTGAGCGTGGCCTGGTCGCTCCACATGACCGGCGAGAGCCAGACCGGTCAGGCTTACTGCGGGCAGGAAGAGCATCAGCATGATGACTCCTGCGCAGAGAAGGTGCTGACCTGCGGCCTGGCGGAGGACGCCGCCCATGTCCACACGGACGCCTGCTATGAGCTGATATACACATGCGGGGAGGAGGAACACGTCCACACCCTCTCGTGCTATTCCGACCCTGACGCCGACGTGGAGACGGCGGAGATGTGGGAGCTGACCGCCTCCAGCGCGGAACTCACCGGCAGCTCTGCCCAGGACCTGCTGGCCGTGGCCAGGACTCAGCTGGGCTACGCTGAGAGTACGCTCAACTACGCTACGGCTGCCGACGAAAACGGCGAGGAGTACATCACCGGCGGCTACACCCGCTACGGCGCCTGGGCGGGTGACCCCTACGGCGCCTGGGACGCCTATTTTGTGGCCTTCTGCCTGGACCGCGCCGGCGTGTCCCAGTCTGAATTTCCCACGGCCGGCTCCGCCGCCGCCTGGGTGAAGACCCTGAGCAGCGCCAAGTGGAATCTGTACCGCTCTGCGGCGGATGGTTCCCCCTGCCTTGGCGGCCTGGTGTTCCTGGATACGGACGCCGACGGCACCGCCGACCGGGTGGGCATCGTCTCCGGCCTGGATTCGGCAAATGGCGGGGATGACGCCACCGGCATCTCGGTTATCCAGGGCGACTATGCAAGCGACAGCGGCGCGGACAGCGTCACCCAAGCTGCTTATTGCCTGACGGACACAGCCATCCTGGGCTACGCCGCTGTATCTGCGAGCGAGGCTGGCACCTACTCGGAGATTGCATCCACCTATTCGGAGACGGCGTCCACCTATGCGGAGGGGGGATCTGTCCTCTCATGGGTGACGGGCATTGATACAACTGCGCTGGGCGGAAAAACCTTTGCCATCACCAGCTATAGCGGTGTGTACGCTATGACCGCAACATCGTATGGCACTCAAAGCGGCCTGACGGGGGTAACACCTACCACAGATTCCGTCATTTGGACATTTGTGGCGGTGAACGCAAACCAAAGCACATACCGCATCAGAACCGGCACAAACACATATCTTCGGGCCTATAGCCAAGATAGCTTTCCGAGTGGTACATCATATTATTTGACTACCACAACCAACACAAACGATGCAACAACCTTTACGGTGAGTACACCGTCTGGCGATACAGGCCATATCCTGCTGGCGCCGAATACGATCACTAATTACTATGTGAACGCCTATGGCGGTGAGGGCAATTTCTCACGGTTTTACCTGTATAACGGCGGAACAACTGACACAGGCAGCCAACTCCGTCTCTATGAGTTGAGGGAACCGGGTGCCTATGACCTGGATTCCATGACCCTCTGGCTCCATACAGCGGAGTATAACAAAGACACCAGCGGCAATGGAAAAATTCATTATGATACAAAAGTGGTAAATTCCGATAATACCACCATCTCCGATGCAAAACAAGTCATAGACAATGCGGGCAACATCACCTATCTGATTCCCGTTTCCTATCTGGAGGATGCCTTTGAAGGCTTCACCTTCAACAGCGCCGAGGCGGACACTTACCCCATCGTCTATGTGCCGAGTGCTTATGATGCAGATTCCACCACCAGCAAGGGTGCAATCACACCAACCTATATGGAGCTGGATGGAACCTGGTACATTCAGGTGACGGACACCACCGGCGCGGCCACACCCCGCAGCAACATCTACTGGGTAAAGGCGACCGAGGCCACCGACACCGTGACCCCCGCCAGCACGGTCATCAATGTGTTTG
>CAYUUP010000060.1:7688-9987 GCA_964447925.1 uncultured Oscillospiraceae bacterium | reverse complement strand
GTGGAGCCGGTCACCCTGAATGTGGGCTATATGTCCAACTACGCCTCCCTGTGGGCCGTTCTCTGCGGCATCAACAAGGGCTATTTCGAGGAAGAGGGCATCACCATCAATCTGGTTCAGTTTGAGGATGGCGCTGCGGAGATCGCCGCAATGGAAGGCGGAAGCATTCAGCTGGCCTACATTGGCAAGGGCGCTCACCGGCTCTGCGTGCTGGGTTCCGCTGTGATTTTCGCTCCCAGCTCTGTCCATACCACAGATACCATGGTGGTCACCGCCGAGAGCGGCATCACGAGCATCAATGACCTGGCGGGAAAGACAATTGCCTACAACGCCGGCTCTTCCTCTGAGACCGCCATGGATGCCGCACTGACCGCCGCCGGTCTGACCCGCGATGATGTGACCGCCACCGCGCTGGATATCAACTACATCGCGTCTGCCATGGCCTCCGGCACTGTGGATGCCGCGTTCACCTGGAACCCCTACACCAACGAGATTTTGAAGAATGTGGAGGGCACCAGTGAGATTGCCTATTCTGACGGTTCCACCAATATGTCCAGCTGGATCTGCCTGCCCGACTATTACGAGGCCAACCGTGACGTGCTGGTGCGCTATGCCCGCGCCCTGCTGAAGGCAATGACCTACGGCGCCGACTCTAACAACTGGGAAGAGGTTGCCCAGTGGGTGGCCGACCAGACCGCTACCGACTTCGATGCCTGCTATAACCAGACCGGCGACGCCATCTGGTTCAGCGCTGACGATGTGGCCACCTATCTGGCCGACGGCACGCTGGAGGGCTATTATGAGGGCGTGATGAACGACTTCCTGGCTGCTGAGAGCATCACCCAGGAAGAGGTCAACGATGTGTCTAACTGGGTGCTGCTGGACGTTCTCCAGGAGGCCGTGGACACCATGTCTTGAGGAGCAGATAGTCTCTAACCGTCTTTATGACTGATTGAAAGGGACCCTGTGGGGTGGAACATCTGCTCCGCAGGGTCCTTTCTGCCGGACGTGGCAGGGACACCTGGGGGAAAGGGATTAATGTGAATGTAACGATTACCTGTTCTTCTGACCATCAGACAATTGCTTTTGCTGCCCATGAGTTGGCAGACTATCTGGGTCGGATGCTGCCTGGTACGGTGGTGATGGTGGGTACGCCTGCGGCGGGGGACTTTGCCTTGGCCCTGTCCGTGACACCGGATGACGGGCCGGAGCTGCCGGAACGGTTTTCTGTGCGAATTTCCTCCAACGGAGGAGAGATCACCGCAAGCTGTCCCAGAGGGGTGCTGCTGGCGGTATACGACTATCTTCGGCGCCTGGGCTGCCGCTTTTTACTGCCGGGCCGGGCGGGGGAGGTCATTCCTGTAATCGGCCTGGGACAGTTGGAAATCAACTATGAAAAACAGGCATCCTTCCGCAGCCGTGGGGTGTGCATCGAGGGAGCGGATTCCAGAGAAAACGTTCTGGATTTTATCGACTGGCTGCCCAAGATCGGCTGTAACAGCTTTTTTTTGCAGTTTAAGGTGCCATACACCTTCCTGGCTCGGTGGTACCACCACGAGGGCAACCCCCTCTGCCAGGCGGAGGACTATACCATGGAGGACGCCGAGACGGATACCAGGCTCTTCGAGACGGAGATGGCTCGCCGGGGGTTGCTGCTCCACAAGGTGGGCCACGGTTGGACGGGAGAGGTGCTGGGCTATGAGACGATGTCTTGGCATCCTGACAGCAAGGGCCTGTCCCCGGCGCTGCGGCACAGGGCGGCGGAACTGAACGGCAGGCGGGATCTGTTTCACCAGATTCCCGCTGACACCAATCTGTGCTATGCCGATCCGGACGCACGGGACGCCTTTGCGACGCTGGTGGTGGAGTACGCTAGGAACCACCCCGGCGTGGACTATCTCCATATCTGGCTGGCGGACGAATACAACAATGTCTGCGAGTGTCCCAGATGCTGGGAGACAACACTGTCTGACCAGTATGTTTCCCTCCTCAACGAGATTGACAGCCGACTGACGGCGGAGGGACTGGACACCCGGCTGGTTTTTCTGCTGTATCAGGAACTGCTCTGGCCGCCCCGGAGGGAGCGGCTGAAAAATCCCGACCGGTTTGTGCTGATGTTTGCCCCCATCAGCCGAACCTTTGAACACTCCTATCAGCTGGAGGGAGAATTGCCGGATCTGCCTGAATACTGCCGGAACAAAATCACTCTGCCTACTGGCCTGAGGGAGAATCTGGCTTTCCTCCGGGGGTGGCAGCAGCAGTTTTCCGGTGACAGCTTTATCTATGACTATCCTATGGG
>CAYUUP010000060.1:0-7588 GCA_964447925.1 uncultured Oscillospiraceae bacterium | reverse complement strand
GGTTCTGTGGGCGGCGGTTATTTGGGGCAGTTTTTCCTTTCCGCCCTCACCGGCGGACTGGACAACCGCATGGTAACAGCGGTACAGAACGGTGTGCTGGCCCTGCTGATCCTAGCGGTATATCTCTATATGCGGCATAAGGACAGCATCCCCTCCCACCACTGGAACCGTGTCGTACCCGCCCTGCTGGCAGGGGTGTGCCTGGGCATATTTTCTTCCTTTTTAGGCATTGGAGGCGGCCCCATCAATGTGGCCCTGATTATCTATCTCTTCTCCTATGACACTAAGACCGCCACTGTCTGCTCACTGTTGACCATCCTATTTGCCCAAATCTCCAAGCTCTGTGCGGTACACTGCACCACCGGCTTCGGCGTTTTTGATCTGAGTGTGGCCCCGATGATGATTGTGGGGGCGATTGCGGGCGGGTTTATCGGTTCCAGCCTGAACCGAAGGTGCAGCGAGATTGCTGTGGAGAAGTCTTTTAATGCCGTGCAGCTGCTGGTGCTGGCAATCGCGGTCTTCAATATCCTGCGGAATGTGCTGGGGTGATGTAGATGGACACATTGGCAAACGGCATTTTGACTGCCCAAATCAATCCTGTCGGTGCGGAGCTGACCAGTCTGCGCATGGAAGGGCTGGAGCGTATCTGGCAGGGGGATCCGGCCGTTTGGACGGGACATTCCCCCCTGCTGTTCCCACTGATTGGGCGGCTCATCGGCCAGCAGTACGAGCTGGATGGCAGATACATCCAGGCGCCCCGTCACGGCTTCTGCCGCGCCCGCCCATTTGAGACGGTGGAAAAGGCGGACACCGCCGTTCGCTACCGCACCCGGGAGGATGAGGGGACCCTGGCCGTTTATCCCTTTCAATTTACCCTTGAGGTGGCCTTTTCGCTGGAGAAAAATGTCATTGTCAAGAAGCAGACGGTGACCAACCGCTCCCGGCAGGAGATGCCCTTTGAACTGGGGGGGCACGATGCCTATTGCACCGCTTTGATGCCGGGGGAGTGCCGGGAGGACTATGCGGTTGCCTTTGAGGGGATGGAGGTGCTGGAGCCTTACGGCATGGACGGGGAGGGCATCCTGACCCTGCCCAAGGGCCGGATCCCCCTGAATGGCGGCGTTCTGGATAAGCTGCCGCAGGCTTTGGGGCTGGACACCGTTATTCTGGGGGATATCCCGATCCGGCGGGTGAGCCTGTTCAGCAGGAAAAGCCCTCGGCGGGTGACAGTGGAGTTTCCGGATTTCCCCTATTTGGGTATCTGGACGGCGCAGACGGCCACGCCTGGAAATTACCTTTGCCTGGAGCCATGGACAACGCTGCCCGATGGTTACTTTATGGGCCGCCGTCTCACCGACAAGCCCGGCATTCAGATCCTTCCAGCGGGAGAGAGCAGAACCTACACCTACCGGGCGGAATTTGCCTGACCTGAAAAATTTCCCGGTGACGGGGAAAAGTCCCAACAAACGTACCTTGTGGAGATAAGGAGGAGTTCCTATGAAATGTTTTGGAATTGAAGTCCCTGTGAAAAACGCCCCCAAGCTGGATCCGGATTTTCTGCCGATCCTAAAGTTTAATCGGGCCTTTCTGAAAACTGCCCAAAAGCCCCTCTCCATTGCCGTGGAGCGGGCGGATGGACAGATGGCAACCGTACACACTTTTGTCCACGGCACGCCGGAAATGGCGGAGGCCGACTGCTACTATGTGAATCGGCTGGTAAAGACCGTCATCTGGCTCAAGGGAGGCTTTAGGATTTATGTGGCCGGAGACGAGGGCGTCTATGAATATCTGAAGAAGGCGTTTTCTCCCACAGGGGAGCAGGCCTTTGATGCCAACTTTATGTCGGGGATTTTCGAGCGGCCCTTTGAGGTGGTGCTTAAGGCGCGTGTGCCGGAGACGGTGGATTCTCCCAAGGCCATGGGCGGTCATCTGGAGGGCTGCCGCATCGGCTTTGACGCCGGAGGCAGCGATCGGAAGGTCAGCGCTGTCATTGACGGCGAAAGCGTGTTCTCCGAGGAGGTGGTGTGGTATCCCAAGGTCACTGCTGACCCGGACTATCACTATGCGGGTATTGTGGACGCCCTGAAATCTGCCGCCGCGCATCTGCCCCGGGTGGATGCTGTGGGGGTCTCCTCTGCCGGGATCTATATCAACAACCGTACCATGAGCGCATCTCTCTTCCTGGCTGTACCAAAGGAACTGCAGGAGACCAAGGTCAAGGATATCTATATCCGGGCCATTACTGACACCTTTGGGGACATTCCCTTTGAGGTGGTGAATGACGGCGATGTCTCTGCCCTGGCAGGCATGATGGCCTTGGGCGAACCCAGCGTTTTGGGAATCGCCATGGGAACCAGTGAGGCAGTGGGCTTTGTAGACGGACAGGGCCGGGTCACAGGCTGGCTCAACGAGCTGGCCTTCGTCCCGGTGGACTGTCAGCCCGGCGCCATGGTGGACGAGTGGAGCGGTGACATTGGCTGCGGCGTTAAATATTTCTCCCAGGATGCCGTAATTAAGCTGGCGCCCCGTGCGGGTATTGAACTGGATGAGAGCCTCGCGCCCGCCCAGAAGCTGAAGGTGGTGCAGGAGCGGATGGCTCAGGATGACCCGGCAGCCATTGCCGTCTATCAGTCCATCGGAACCTATCTCGGCCACACCCTAGCCTACTATTACGAGACTTACCATTGCAAGCACGTCCTGCTGATGGGCCGGGTCATGAGCGGCAAGGGAGGTGACCTGATTCTGGCAGAGGCCAAGCGGGTGCTGTCGGATGAGTACCCGGAGGCGGCAGAGATGGTTCCCGCTCTGCCAGATGAGAAATTCCGCCGGGTGGGCCAGTCCGCCGCCGCCGCCAGCCTGCCCGCCATACGGGCGTAAGGAGGCGTTTCCCATGCGTATTTCTAACGCGCAGGTATTTATTAACGGCGGGTTTGTTCACGGCGGCATAGATTTTGGCCAGCGGATTTTCCAGGTCGGGCCGCAGGTGCGCTTTGGCGGCCTGGATGCCCAGGGCGGCTATGTGATTCCCGGCCTGGTGGATATCCACAGCCACGCTGCCATGGGGGAGGACTCCAGTGATGGCAGGCCGGAGGGTATGCCGATTATGTCAAGGTATTACGCCGCCCGGGGCGTCACCTCCTGGTGTCCTACCACCATGACCCTTTCGGAGGAGGATCTGACCCGTGCCATGCACGTGATCCGGGACTTCATCCGGCCTGCTGAAGGGGCTAAGGTGGCGGGGGTGAATCTGGAAGGCCCCTTCCTGTCCTATGCCAAGCGGGGGGCCCAGGCAGCAGAGCATCTCCGCGCACCTGATGCTGCCATGTTCCACAGGCTGAACGATGCCAGCGGCGGCATTGTCAGGCTGATCACTGTGGCCCCGGAGGAGCCGGGGGCCATCCCATTTATCCAGGAGGTTTCCCGGTACTGCACCGTCTCCATTGGCCATACCACGGCGGATTACGACACTGCCATGGCGGCCTATCAGGCCGGTGCCAGCCACGCGACTCATCTCTACAACGGAATGCCCCCCATGCACCACCGGAATCCCGGCGTCATTACCGCCGCCAGCGATGCCGGGGCCACGGTGGAGCTGATTGCGGATGGGCTTCACACACATCCCTCTGTCATCCGCATGACCCAGCGGCTCTTCGGGGACAAGCTGGTGCTGATCTCTGACTCCATGCGCAGTGCGGGGATGCCGGACGGGGAGTATACCCTGGGGGGACAGCCGGTGACTCTGAAGGATGGCAAATGCACCCTCACTGGCACCGACACCATCGCCGGATCCTGTATCCACCTGATGGACGCCGTTTGCCGCAGCGTTGCCTTCGGCGTCCCGTTGGAGGCTGCTGTCACTGCCGCCACCCTGACGCCTGCCTGTGTCATTGGCCGAGAGAGTGAAATCGGATCTCTGGAACCGGGGAAATGTGCCGATCTGGTGCTGCTAGATCGGAACCTGCAGGTAAAAGCTGTTTACATTGATGGCCGCAGGGCCGTTTGAACTTAAGGAGGAAGAATGCTATGAGAATCATCCGCGCCCGTGACTATGACCACATGAGCCGCCAGGCGGCTAACATTATTTCCGCCCAGGTGATTTTGAAGCCGGACTGTGTCCTGGGGCTAGCCACCGGCAGCAGCCCTATCGGCACATACCGACAGCTGATTGAATGGTACAAAAAGGGAGACTTGGACTTCAGCCAGGTGCGCACCGTCAACCTGGACGAATATGTTGGGCTGGACCGGGACAGCGACCAGAGCTATGCCTGGTTTATGCGGCAGAATTTCCTGGATCATGTCAACATCGACCTGAAAAACACGAATATTCCCCATGGCAGCCAGTTGGATGCGGAGGAAGAGTGTACCCGGTATGACAGCGTAATCCGGGCCCTGGGGGGAATTGACCTGCAGCTGCTGGGGCTTGGCCCAAACGGGCATATCGGTTTCAATGAGCCGGCGGACTGCTTCACCAAGGGTACCCATAAGGTGATTTTGTCCAACGCGACTATCCAGGCCAACAAGCGCTTCTTTGCGAGGGAGGAGGATGTACCCCGTAGCGCCTACACCATGGGTATCTGCGATATCATGCAGGCTCGTCGGGTGGTGATGGTGGTCAGCGGCGAGAGCAAGGCCGACATTGTGCGGCAGGCCTTCTATGGCCCTGTTACGCCTCAGGTACCCGCATCCATCCTCCAGCTCCATAGAGACTTCACTCTGGTGGCAGACGAGGCGGCTCTGTCACGGCTCTGATCCGCCGAGGGATTAGCAGCAGTCAGTTGGCACAAGGCCCGTCCCCACTGCGGCAGCTCCGCAGTCCGGGGACGGGGCCTTCCCAGACAGGCTCTGACAAGACGGAATGAAAAGCAAAGCGCTTCCGGCCGTTCCTTGGCCGGAAGCGCTCTCTGTCAAAAGCCTTCCCCGGGCATTAACCGTTGGGATTGTTCACTATCCCCAAGAATAATGGCACATCGTTCTCGCTGAGGATGGCGAACACGAAGGGCCGGCTGAGGGACATCTCGACCAGGTCATCCGGGGGCATAGCAGCGCCGTTTCTGACCTCGATCTCCACATAGGACGCCGCCTCGCAGCCTACCTCATCAATGGAGACGGCGGCACCCTGCTCGGCGTGACCGATGTAGGCGGGAGTTCCGTCACCGGAGAGCAGTGCCAGGGGATTTCCGTTCGTGTTGAACAGCTCTCCCAGCCCCAGCGCGGTCAGACCGTCCTCCAGATCCAGCGTATTTTTTAAGGTGAACCGGGGAATTGTCCACTCCACCGGGGCGGTGGATCTGTCCAGCCCTTCCCAGTTTAGCAGGGAGGCCAGCAGTTCGGTGTTCCCCAGCACGTCGGAGGGGGTCTTGTCCTCGTCCGGGAGAATAAACAGCATTTTTCCGCCGTTCTGAAAATATTGGACGGAGGCGGTGACGCCCTCACCCTGATAGTAAGCCCAGTCCTCCTGGGTGCGGTGCATATAGTTGCAGTTCACCCGCTTATCCGCTCCCGTCTGGAACCGACCCTCGGTGGTGGCGCTCTCGCTGAACTGCTCTGCCCACTCGTCATAAAAATAGATGGCGGACAGCAGCACGGCCATGGTGTCCTTCCTCGGCTTGATTTGGCAGTCCAGCAGGTCGTTGGTCTGCTCTCTGACCCACGCCGATACCAGCCCGGGGATCTCGCTTACCATATCCCCGGTGAAGCTGGACACATAGTAGTGATTGGCCAATTCCTGAAGCGTGTTGCCGTTAAATATATAATCCTGATTGAGCCAAAGAGAGTTGGCAATTGTCACCTTGCCGGGGTCCTTAGTGTCCGGGTTAGCGCAGAGATACCGCCACAGGTCACCGCTATACTGCTGCAGGGCGTCCGTACTCTCCGCGCCCAGCGCGTCCAGCAGCGCATCCAGACTGCTCCCATCTGCCAGCTCCGCTACCATGGACAGGGCGGTGTAGAGGGCGGTGGGAGAATAGGCGGTGGTGTCTGAGCCGTCCAGCAGCGCCAGCCCGGCATTGGCGGAAAAGCTGCGGATGCTGTTCAGATAGTCCTCGTTCAGCGCCTCACCGTTGTATTCCTCAGTGTGATCCGGTTCATAGGCCGCCGCTGCTGCGGGGAGAAGCTCCCCGATTTCCGGCGTGGAGAGAAGCCCGCCGCCATTCGGCCTGAACAGGACCGCCCCCAGCACAGCCAAGACCAGTCCCGCGGCCACCGCACCCATCCACGCGGCACGGCGGGGCCTGCGCCTGCCGGACGATGTGTCCGACGATCTCGCTCTTTTCACATAATTCTCATTGATGTCACCGAGGACTTCGCTGAATTCTTCTTTTTTCACAGTTCAAATCCCCTTTCCAAAAGGTAGTCGTGCAGCTTCAGCCGTATCCGATTCAAATTGACAGACACATTGTTTTCCGTCGTGCCAAAGCCGGAAGCTATGGCGGAGATCCTGTCAAAATACCAGTACCTGCAAATAAACATACCTCTCCTGTCGGCGGATAATGTACCAAGGAATGTATCAATGGCTTTCACAAGCTCCCTGCGGTCGATCTCCCGCTCCACGCTGTCCGTGTCAGATACGATCTCCAGAAGTTCATCCAAAACGGCGGTAGCTTCTCCGCCGCCTCGCTTGTCAGCGGTGTTGTGCCTGTATCTGTCAAAGGACAGGTTCCTTGTGATCTTTCCGAGAAATGCAGACAGAACGCTGGGCCTGTGGGGGGGTATGGAATTCCATGCGTTCAGGTATGTATCGTTGACACATTCCTCTGCGTCCTCATTGTTTCCGAGGATATTCCTTGCGATGGCGGTGCAGTAGCTGCCGTATTTGTCTGCTGTGGCAGAGATCGCCTGCTCATCTCTATCCCAGAACAGCCGGACGATCTTTGCGTCATCCACCGGGTCTCACCTCCTTCCAAATTGTCCCTCACCTATATACACGACTTTTGTATCTGAATCTTGCAGCTTTTCTGAAAAATTTTATCATATCATCCCCTTATTGCATATGCCTGGGAAAGTATAGCCTCATCATAACGCACCGAGACCCGGACGGAACAGCCGTCCGGGCCGTGCTTTTTGTGCTTGAGGGGCGGTCTACCGCTCGCTGGGGACGGCATCGTTTTCCAAGGTGTTTGCCGCTCCGGGGTGGATGCCCAGAATGGAATACTCCACCCACTCCGCCACGTTGGTTGCGTGATCGCCGATGCGCTCCAGATATTTGGCCACCATCAGCATATCCAGCCATTGAGAGCCCTGCGCGCCGTCAGCGGAGATGGCCCTGACCAGATCGTCCCGGATGCGCTGGAACCAGCCGTCCACCACATCATCGCGGGCGATCACTGACCGGGCCAGGACAAGATCCTGCCGGACGAAGGCGTCTATGCTGTCAGAAACCATCCGGATGGTCTCCCGGGCCATCTCCTGGAGGTCAGTCTGGGACTTTTCCCCGGCGACTGCCGGGAAGCGGGCCAGCTCGGCGATATCCGCCGCCTGGTCGCCGATGCGCTCCAGATCGGAGATCATCTTCAGGGCGGAATAGACCTCCCGGAGGTCAGATGCCACCGGCTGCTGACGCAGGATGAGCCGGAGGCACCGGGATCCGATA
>CAYUUP010000059.1:0-10329 GCA_964447925.1 uncultured Oscillospiraceae bacterium | reverse complement strand
CCGAAGTAAATGATCTTGGCATCCTCGCCGCCCAACTCGATGACGGCATCGGTGTCCGGGATAAAGGTGTTAACGGCGGCGGCGGTGGCGTAGACCTCCTGGACGAAGTCTATCCCGCTGGAAGTGGCTACGCCCAACCCGGCGGATCCAGTGATGACCAGCCGGACATTCTGCCCTGCCACCTGGGGCGCGATTTTTTCCAGCAGCTCACAGGCTTTTTCCCGTACCTTGGAGAAGTGCCGCTCATAGGAGCGGAAGAGCAGCTTATTCTGTTCATCCAGCAGGACGACCTTGACGGTGGTGGAGCCGATGTCGATGCCGATGCGAAAGCCCATAAAAGTTTCTCCTGTCTGTTTTGATTGCTATCTAAATTGCGCTTCATTATCATAGCGCATTTTCCGCTGTTTGACAAGGGGATTGTACCACGATTTTTGTGAACGTGCTGTTAAATGTGCTGTGCAGAGAAGTGCAAATGCTGGGGAATTTCCCACTGTACGACGGTAAAAGGGGCTGCCTTCTGAAAAGACAGCCTCAAAGGGGACTCTTGGCAGCAGAGCGGGGCGAATGAACAGACTTTGCCCGTTGATTATTTTTTACGCCTTTCTTTGGCACGAAGTGCAATTTACGCGAAGAATTATATAAACCCCGTCTTTTTCAGGAGAGGCAGGAAGCGTCCCTGGAAATAACTCATCACCTTGGTGAAGGCAAAGTCGTAGCAAAGGAACACGATGTTTGCCAGAAGAAGAAAGATCAGCCACAGCAGGGAGGATGTCAGCTGTTCCAGCGGAAGGAAGTCCAGCAGCAGGGAGGAAAACAGCAGGAGCAGCAGCGCCAGAACAGCGTTGAAAAAGACCAGCTTTACAATGTACTCCAATGCCCGCTTTTTCCAGCTCTCGGCCCATGCCTTCAGCACGGGGTATAGACCGAAAAGGGCGGTGAACAAGGCGGCGATGCCCTTGGCAGGCACCAGAAGGATGGACAGCAGAGCCGCCGCACCATAGCACAGCAGTCCGCCGCCATATCCCACAGCGGCAACAGAAATTGCTACGCACAGTCCAGCCACTGCCGCCACACCGATCTGGCCAGTGGGGATCAGACTGGCCAGAAAGAGCAGGGCCAGGGCCAGGGCGGCCATCATGGCACATAAGGCCAGTCGGCCGGTGCGTTTTCCCGCTTTCATCAGCGGCACCCCCCGCAGAGACAGTTCATGCACATCATGGTGGTACAGCAGTCCATGGCGTCCATGCCGGTTTCATAACCGGTGGAGCGGTAGGCCTGCCCGCCGGATTGCATCTGATTCAGGGCCTGGCGATATTCCACGTTGCCCGGATCCATAGTGACGGCTTGCCGGTAGTTGCTGAGAGCCTCGTCCAGCCAGCCACGGCGGTAGGCAATGCTGCCCTGGAGAAAATACCACTCGGCATCCTGCCGTTGGGCTTGCCGCATCAGGCTCTCCGCCCGGCCGATGTCCCCCATGTTGATGGCAGAGCGGACCTGGGCATAAATGGGGTCGCTGCTGCGGCTGCGCTGCTGATAGCCGTTATAGCTGGAGCCAGAGCTGGTATAGCTGCCGGAGCCCTGACTGCCGCCGCTGCTGTAGTTGCCGCCAGCACGCATCTTGGTGATGGACTCGTAGGCCTCATTGATCTCCTTCATCTTCTCCTCTGCCAGGTCTGCCAGAGGATTGTTCTGATAGTTATCCGGGTGATATTTCCGGGCCAGCTGACGGTAGGCCTGCTTGACCTCATCGTCGGTGGCATCCGGCTTGATACCCAATACGCTGTACGGATCATTCATACTGCTAACGTCTCCCTAACTTTTTTCTCTGTTCCCGCCATTGGCCGGTGAAGACCAGGTGTTCCACCAGCGGCATACCGAGACAGAGAATATTTTCCACAACAGGGTCACTCTCCCGCTCCTCCAACAGATGGAAGGCAGAGAGGGCCAGATTGACAGAGTGCTTTAAGGTCAGCCGCAGGGCATCTGCGGCGGCGGACTTTGCCTCCGGCGTACCCGGCAGACCATAGCGCCGGGCCACAGGGTTGTAATTGCCGGTGCGGATGTCATCCTCCAGGTCATCCCAGGCATCCACCAGATAGATCCACCGGCCTACGTGATAGAGCAGTTGCTTTAACGCACGGTCCCGGGCGGTATTGCCGGTGGCGGGTGCCGCATAGCTCAGGATACGTGCAAAGGTATCCGCAGCCCGATCCATGGCGGGGCTGTTTTCCGCCTCCAGCGTGTGCAGCTCTTCCAGACATTGGCTGGTGTTGGCATCAAAATCCGGGCGGCGTGCCGCCGCTTTGCGATAGGCCCTGCGGAAGACCAGGGATAATGCCCCTGCCTGTATCCGTTTCAGGCCTGTCTCGTCCCGATACTGATCCTGTAGTTTCCACCAACTCAGGATGACGGTGGCGTCTGCCGCCTGTTCCAGATGGCGGCCCGGCTGGCAGACCTGCCGCCCCCAGGGGGCGGCAATGCACCGGCGGCAGCGGGGATCAGCGGTATAGCCAGGCTCCTCCAGCAGGAGGGCCAGAAGGGTGAAGTCATAGCTCAGCAGAAAGCGGGCGGTAAAGCCGCAGCGCGCTCCAATGGTGTGGCACAGGCCGCAGTAAGCGGCCCGGAACCGCTCCCAATCCTTGACCTTCAGCTCATCCCTATAGGGCAGGATATAGCCTGTCATCCGCCGGATTCCTGAATGCTGACCACGACCTTATATTCCCCCACCGCTCCCAGCTCACTCATGCCGGTGACGCTGACTGTGGCAGGCAGTGTACTGGTGCCATAGCCTGCCTCATCAATGTTGGCAAGGTCAACTGTCACAACGACATCGGCGTCTGTCAGCAGGGCCATCAGCCCGGCGTTGCCTCGGATGCGTACATCCAAACTCTCTGTGATCAGGACGGCATCGATAGTGTCGGGCTTATTGATGAGTTGGATATTACTGGTGGTAATCACCTGGGTGGTCAGCCCCACGATGGAGACAGTGACTGTAGCGGTGGTGATACCGCTGGCGTTGGTGAGGCCATTGGGCAGGACAATGTCAAAAGCGATGTTGTCGGAGGTGATGATTTGGGACAGGTCGATGGTACCCAGGCTGATGCTGTCCAAATCGGCCAGCTGCTCCTCCGTGCCGGTGACTGTAATGGTAGGGGGGGAGATGGAGTAGCTGATGTCATCCACGGTGGCGCCGCCGCGTTCGATGAAGTCCACGGTCAGCTTTAGTTCCTTGACGATACTGATGGGCAGGGTGGCGGTAACTTGGGTGACGCTGAGGGTCAGGGCAGAGGAATCCACCTGATCGCCGTTCTTGTCCAGCAAGGTAACATCCAGGGTGCCTGTCCATGTAGAGGCCAGGTCATCCTTGTCGAGAATCACCACGGCAGAACTCACCGTGTCCACCACGCTCCTGGGGCCGCTGATATCCACGGTGGTGGGGCTCACCACGAAGTTGGACTCGTCAAAGATGCAGCCATCGGCCACGCTGCCGGTAAATTTCCCGGTGATATCCAGGGTGACGGAGGCGTTCTGCACCACTTCCACTGTAATGGCGGAGACGCTGCGGTCGATGACGGTGACATCGTAGTTGGAGACGCCGGTGGGGTAGCTGATGGAATAGTCCAAGTCATAGCTGCCCTCGCCGCTGTTGATCTGGCCGTCCAGCTGGACGGTGACAGTGATATTGTTCCGGGTGAGCTGGGAGACTACCGACCTGGCTCCGGAAAGAGTCAGGGTGACCGTGGCGCTATTGTCTACCAGCATATAGCCATCCTCCGCCAGCACATCCTCCCCCAGAAAGGTGACAGGGATATTTCGCACGGTCTGTCGGGTGTCCGGAGCCTGGACGATATCTACATAGAGCCAGCACAAAATGGCCAGCAAAATGGAAAGCCCGATGGTAAACCACTTTTTCCCCTGGAGCTTATTCCACATGGCTGGTTTCCCCCTTCCTGCGGCGGAGGCGGCTGAAGATACTTCGAGTTTTCTTCTCATCCTGGGGGGGCAGCAGTTCAGCACGCAGGATCTTGTCCAGAGTCTCCGGAGTCAGCTTGCGTTTCAGCAGCCCACCCACTGCCACGGAGATGGCACCTGTTTCCTCAGAGACAAGGGCCACTACGGCATCGGAGTGTTCGCTCATGCCGATGCCCGCCCGGTGGCGGGTCCCCAGATCCGGGCTGAGGTTGGTGTTGCCGGAGAGGGGCAGTACGCAGCCCGCACAGAGGATCTGGCCCTCTCGTATGATTACAGCGCCATCATGGAGGGGGGCTTTGGGCCAGAAGATGTTTTTCAGCAATTCACTGGAAACGTCCGCATTGATGGCAGTGCCGGTTTTTACAATGTCATCCAGTAACACCCTGCGTTCAAACACGATCAAAGCGCCAATTTTATCCTGGGAGAGGGAGCGGCAGGCGTATACGGTTTGGACGATGGCCTGTTCTATGCCAGGCGCATAGCTGGTCTGAGGCAGGACAATCCCGCTGCCGATGCGCTCCAGGAAACGCCGCACCTCAGGCTGAAAGACAACAATCAGGGCGAGAACGCCGATTTGCACCAGGCTGTTCAAAATGAAATAGACGATATGGAGATTCAGCTCGGAAGAAATCCACAGAGCTGCCAAGATGAAAAAGAGGGCCTTTAATACTTGTCCAAACCGGGTGCGCCGAGTCATCACCAGCAGGTGATAGATTACAAAGGCAATAATGGCCACGTCCAGCAGGTCGGTCCACTTGATGGTCAGGACGTAGTTCAGCACCACATGGGCAAGCGACTTCAGAAAATCCACTTCTTCTTCACCCCTCTTTTCGCCGCATATGACAGGAGCAGACGGCGGAAGCACTATCAACACATTATATATTATACCTGATGTATGTGAAGATAGCAAGCGGATAAAATTTAATTTTCTGCAAACAGGGCGAAAAACAGTCTTTGCCCGGTTTCCTGATGTTGTTGATCCAATAGGCCAGAACAGCTTACGTGTGACTATTGCTTCGCGCTCTAATAACACACGGGCAGCCGACCCCTGTACAGAGTCGGCTGCTGTTATCTTAGCAGTTATTTCGTTCACCTGGGCCAGCTGGTCTGTCGAGGTATATACTGTGACGGGCAGGCAGTCGGCGCTGTTGCTGTAAGAGATGCAGGCGGCCAGCAAACCCGCCGGCCCTATGCCAAGGGCGGTGTTAAAGTTGCCATAGTCTCTTTTTCTATATTAGTTTTCTCATCAGATTCGGGCGTCACTGTGAATTAACCCGGCGTCCCGGGTATTCAGGCCGACAGAATTCCCTCTATCTGTCTTTATTCTACATCGGGAAAGAGAAAGAAGCCACCCCACAGAGCGAAAACTCCTCTCGCCCAGCGAGAATAGGGGGATTCTGTGCTGTGGGTGGCGGAGTGGCCGCCGGAAAGACCTGCAAAGAGGGCGGTATTGCACAGAGGTGATGTTTACAGAAGGTTCAAAATCAATTCACGGAATTTTCAACCATTGCGCTCCGTTCTTGCTATAATATAAATCGTCAGGAGCAATAGAAGTCTTTCATGTTTTTCCTCTTCTCTTTTCTTTTCTCTCTTTTCAAGGAAGGGGCTGTCCCGCAACGGGACAGCCCCTTCCCCTTTTGCTTTGGCACCGCCAAAAAGCTGTTTTTCGGCGAACGCCGGAAGCTGAGAGATATTTGCCAGACTGCTGGGCAGACGCTACCCTCCAATCAGCAGGGTGAGCAGCCAGACAAGGCCCGTTGCGGCGGCACCGGACAGCCCCCAGGCCCAGCGGGGCAAATTTTCCAGCCAGGTGAGACGGGGAAAACGTCGTCCCAGTCCGGAATTCCGCCGGATATATCCAGCCGCCACCTGCCGGGCCTCAGTCACCACCTGTTCGGCGGTGACACCGGGGCTGGAAAGCGCATCCTCACGCATCAGGAAGATGGCCTGCTCGAAGAACCGGGGGTCGGGGGAGCGCACCACAATGACCCGCCGGGAAATACCCTTTACCATAGAAAATTCCTCCCTTGCCTGCTGGCAGAATCTTGCTTCTCTGTCAGTATTTCCCGCGCAGGGGAGAATTATACGAGGGAACCGCCGTCATCCTCTGCTCCGTCCCGCCGTTCCAGCCGCAGGACAATAACGGAGCAGTCATCTCCCGGCGTGTCCTTTGGGACAGCGGCTAGGATATCAGCGGCCAGCTCTCTGGGTGACTCTCCCTGAAAGAGGGCTACCAGTCTCCGGAGCCAGTCATCGTGGTAACCGTCTGTGATGCCGTCGGATACCAGTACTACCAAATCGCCCACCGCCAGCTGGAAGTGGGTGATGTCTGGCCGCCCCCCGCCGCCGGGGTCAAGACCGGCGGGCAAGGCGCTGCCGGTGACTCGGCCTACCTGTCCCCGCCGTCGCAGATAGGTGGGAGCTGCCCCCAGCTTATAGAGTGAGCCATCCCCGGTAATCAGGTGGATGCGCAGCAGGTCAATAGTAGTGAAGCCACCCTCCTCATCACCTCGAAGGGCCAGGGCCCCACTGATGATGGCCAGGGCGGATTCCGGCTCCACTGCTGCCTTCAGAAAGTCCTCTAATAGACGCAGAGTCAGGCGGCTGTCCCGGGCGGCTTCCCGACCGCTGCCCATGCCGTCACACAGGGCTACCCAGAGCTGGTTCCGCCCATCCCGGAACCACGCCCCGCCGTCCCCACTGACCTCCTGCCCCAAACGGCGGCGGGAGGCCCCGCCAGCAGAGACGGCCAAGGGGGGTTCCCCGGCCGGCTGGGGCGGTTCCGTCAGCCGGACTGCGGCCAGCTCTAACAGGCGGGAGAGCTGGGCATAGTGGCAACAGACAGCGCTGCGGCTCTCCCGCAGCCGCGCCCGGTATTGTCGTCGGTTTAGGCTGGCGGCAACCTCCCCCCCAGCGGCGATGCGCATTTGGGTCAGCCGGGGACAGCGGGCGGCAAAGACAGGCGGGAAGTCTTCCTGCTGCCCCCGGCCCCGTTCCAGCATGGCGGCCAGGGCTTCCTCCAGCTGGACAGGGGGATGGCCGCTTTTGTGACAGGCGTTCTCCATAGGGCAGCCGGGACACACCTGCTCCATGGCCCGGAGCGCCAGCTTTTCCGGCATCTCCTTTTGGGGCCGGATATCCTCCAGCTCTGTCCGCAGCTGGTGGTAGAGACTCCGATAGGCGGCGGCCTGCTGTTCCAGCTGGGAGCGGACAGACACTGTGGCCATCACCGGGACGGCGGCAGGGGGCGGCGGCCCCTCATTTGGGGGCAGAAGGCTGTCTGCCTGGGACAGCAGGGCGGGGGGCAAAATCAGAAAGACCACACAGCCGCCGATGCCGTCCAGCATGGGGGTGACGCTGTCTCCGGCAGGCAGGGCCCAAAGTCCGGCGGCAATTGCGGCACAGAGGCCAAAGCCGGTCGCACCGAGCCGGCCCCATCGGCTGCCCAGGGCGGAAAAGAGTCCTGCCAGTGCAAACAGACAGGCGTAGATGCTGCCGCCCCCGGCAGACAAATCCAGTGCCAAGCCCAAGGTCAGGCCGGTGACGGCACCCCGGCCCGCACCCCCGCGCCAACCCACTGTTAGGGCGATTACTCCGGCACAGATGCCTCCAAGGGTGACGGTGGCCCACTTCACCTGGGCCAGGGAAATCAGTGCGGCGGCCAACAGCAACAGCAGAGCAGCGGAGCGGAAGGCCGGGGAATCCCGCCGTTCCTCCCCAAAGGGCAGGGCAATGCGGAAAAGCCAGGCGGAGGTCGCTGCCAGACAGACCTCGGAGGTAAAGGAAACAACAGTTATGGCGGTCCACCCCTGCTCGGAGAGAACCACAAATCCGGTGATGCCGCAGAGCAGTCCTGCCCATAGGGGCATAAACCAGCTCCGGCGGTAAAACCTGGTGTCATAAAGGGCAAAGGCCACTGCATAGATCAAAATGGCGGCGGCGATGTACCGCAGGCTGTTCGCCAGACCCAGCTGGAGGAAATAACCTGTCACCGCTCCCAGCAGGGCGCAGAAGCCTGTGATACCGGAACCGGAGCATGCCACCAGTCCCAGAGCGAAAGGGTAACAGGATCCCAGTATCTCCGCCCCAGCCAGGGCTGCCGCTAACAGAAAACGGGTGGCGCACTCCGCCGCCAGCAGCAGGGCAGGAGTATGGAGGATCACTCGCCCTTGCCGCAGCTGCTGCCCTAAATCCTGGATATGTTCTCTGACTGCTGCTTTCATATATCCCAACTCCTTACGGATCTTTTGTGCTTGTCCTACCAGTATACCGGCGGAGAAATGAAAAGAGAGTCGGGAAATAGAAAAGACCTTCCCCGGAAGGGAAATGCTTTCCGGGGAAGGTGCAAAGGGAGCGGACAAGCCGCAGCCCGGGATATTATTCTGTCTCTAGGGTGTCAGTTTCTGTGGCGTCACTGTCAGACGCGTCCTCAGCCTCATCAATGATGTCCCGCAGCTCATACAGCTTGTCAAAGAAGGCCACCACGTCAAAGTCATCCAGCAGGCCATGGTTCACAATTTCGGCATCGGTTATCAGCTGATCCACATAGACCTGATAGGCCTCGGCAATATAGGTGTCCAGCAGGGTAGTGTCGGTGCTGAGTTCTGTATCTGCAGTGACTTCATCCCGCACTACCACAAAATAGCCATAATCCGTCAGCTCAGAGAGACCCACGGCCCCCACGTCCAGGGCGGCCACTGTCTCACGGAAGCCGTCTACCAGGGTGCTAGAGCTGTCGAAGATGTATTGGGAGGTATTGCCGTCATAGTTATTCGCCATGTAGGTGGATACAGCACTATTCTGTTCCTCGCCGGAGAGCGCATAAATCTCGTTGAAGCAGTCCCTTGCGCTACTTTCCAAGGCGGCTAAGCCGTCATCGTCCAACACATTGCCATCGGCATCCACTCGGTTGCCATCGGAATCCGTTTTGGCATAGAACAGGATATAGCGGCAGGCGTAAATGCCGTTGTCTTCCACATAGTCGGCCAGCTCCTCCTGGGTTGGCTCCAATTCCCCGCCTTCGCCATAGAGATCGTCCTGCAGCTGCATACTCAGATAGTCCACTGTGCAGAAGGATTCATAGGCATCCTGGGTGGTGGCATAGTAGATGAGGAACTGCTTCAGTCTCTCCTGGCCGGCGGCCTCCAGCCAGGCGGCCTTGGCCTCATCGTCAAAGTCATCCGCCACCACGGTGCCGTCCTCCACAGCCGTGTTCCAGGCGCTCTCCGCCAGCGAGTTGGCAAGATCGGATAGGACAGAATCTAACGCAGCCTGATAGTCTGCGGAGAGGGTAGTTCCAGCAGAGGTGGTTGCGTTCTCCAGAGCGGCGAAGAGGGTGGAATAGCTCTCGGCCAGAGCCAGGATATACTCACCTAGGGTCATGTCACCATAGAAGGTGTCGGTCAGCTCAATGGTTTTGTAGTTATAATAGGCATAGATATAAGTGCAGTAATACTCCTCATAGGTTAGCCAGTAGAAGTAGTCAGCGGCGGTGACATCTACGCCGTTTACGGTATACAGCACGGAATCCTTGGTAATCGCCCCGTCAGTGCAGTAGGAGATTACGTCATCCATGGCCTCCTGGGGCAGATCCACCGTCAGGGAGGCAGTCCCTTCACTGCTGTCATTTTCGGGATCAGAAGAGGCGTTGCCGCAGCCCGTCAGGGCCAGCATCATCAGCGCCATCATCAGCGCCAGTAGTCGTTTTTTCACGAGAAATCCTCCTTTTTGAGATGCGAAACCGGGAAATGACGTTGCAGTCACAAAATCCAGTTTTCCCCTGGCGGCCCGCATTTGTTCAGCTTTTAAATGATAGCATATTTTGTGGAAAAAGGCAAGGGGCAATCCGATTAAGCCAAGACCATGACCCAAATCCCTGCCGCATTTTCTGCTTGACGGGAATATATGCGGGTGGTATAATAAAAACACTAGGCGAGTACGAACCGCAAAGCGGTAAAGTGAGAGCCTTACGTGAGAACAAATGCCCGGACACTTAGCCAATTGGAGCTGTAGGCGAACGATAAGGTTGGTGACTGCGGCATCATGTGCTATTTTATAGGCAGAGTAGGCGGCTATGTGCAGTGCCGGCGGAACGGGGAGTTGTCCGCCGGACGAATTGACCGGGAAAAGGCCCGGACAGCAGTATGGCCGCCGCATCCCGCTGCCGCATATTCAGCCGGAATTGTCCCCAGCGGCACACGCTTCCTCCTGTATGTGTGGCTTCTGCCAACATATTTTAAGGAGGTCTTTTTATGCCTGAACCCGACCGTACCCTGTTTGCAACCCCGTTTTCCGCCAATTATTGGCGGCTGGCGGCGGCGGAGATGAAGTCCACCAGAATGCTGGTGCTGGCGGCCA
>CAYUUP010000058.1:5460-10563 GCA_964447925.1 uncultured Oscillospiraceae bacterium | reverse complement strand
CCTGTATGACTGGGTGGTGCGGAATATCTCCTGCCCCTCCAAGCCCCGGCAGATCGAGTTTGCCCGGCTGGGCATTGACCACACCGTTATGTCCAAGCGGAAGCTGCGGCAGCTGGTGGAGGAAGGCTATGTCTCCGGTTGGGATGACCCCCGGATGCCCACCATCTGCGGCCTGCGGCGGCGGGGCTACACCCCGGAGTCCATCCGGGCCTTCTCCCAGCGAAACGGCGTATCCAAAGCGTCCTCCACGGTGGAGTTCTCCTTCCTGGAACACTGCCTGCGGGAGCGGCTGGACTATGAGGCCCCCCGGGTCATGGCCGTTCTCCGCCCGGTGAAGCTCACCATCACGAACTATCCGGCAGACCAGGCGGAAACCTTTGAAATTGAAAATCACCCCAAGCGCCCGGAGCTGGGCAGCCACACCGTCTCCTTTTCCCGCAATCTCTATATTGAGGCGGATGACTTTCTGGATACTCCCGTACCCAAATACAAGCGTCTCTATCCAGCTGGTCCGGAATGCCGCCTAAAGGGGGCCTATCTTATCCGCTGCACCGGCTGCGTCAGGGACAGCGGCGGCAATGTGGTAGAGGTGCTGGCGGAGTACGACCCGGCGAGTCGCGGCGGCAATCCCGCTGATGGCCGCAAGGTAAAGGGTGCCACGCTCCACTGGGTGGACGCTGCCACCTCCATTCCGGCGGAAGTGCGGCTCTATGATAATCTTTTCTCTGACGCCGACCCCGATGGCGGCGGAAAGAGTTTTCTGGACTGCCTAAACCCCAACTCCCTTGAAATACTGAAGGACTGTCAGTTGGAAGCCTTCCTGTCTAATGCCCAGGCTCCCGCCTCCTACCAGTTCATGCGGCTGGGCTATTTCTGCCCCGACAGTGCTGATTCTAAGCCTGGCGCCCTAGTCTTTAACCGCTCTGTCAGCCTGAAGGACAGCTTCAAACCCAAAAAGTGAATTTTCAAAAGGCACTATAAAAACTCCCCGCCCAGGCAAACGCCTTGAGCGGGGAGTTTTTCCTTTCCAGCTCTTACACCAGCTGGATGATAGCCATCTCAGCGGCATCCCCCCGGCGGGGGCCGACGCGCACAACACGGGTATAACCTCCGTTGCGCTCGCCATAGCGGGGACCGATCTCATGGAACAGCTTGTGGGCCACATCCTCCTGGGTCAGGAAGGACAAAGCTTGTCGGTAGGCAGCCAAATCATTCTTCTTAGCCAGCGTCACCATTTTCTCCGTCAGGGATGAGACCTCCTTGGCCCGGGTGACAGTTGTCTTGATCTGACCATAATTCAGCAGGTCGGTCACCTGAGCCCTCAGCATCGCCATACGCTGGTCTGTAGGCTTGCCGAGCTTCCGATTACTGGGCATATTGTTTCACTCCTTCACACTCCCGCCCACGCGGGAGCAAACTCAAACTCTTTGCCGGGGCGTTTACCCCTTATCTCCATCGGCCAGGGAGAGGCCCATCATAGAGAGCTTACCTAAGACCTCCTCCAGGGACTTCTGCCCCAGATTGCGAACCTTCATCATTTCCTCCCCAGTCTTGGAGATCAGGTCGGCAACAGTATTGATGTTGGCTCGCTTCAGGCAGTTGAAGGATCGGACGGACAAATCCATCTCCTCGATAGTCAGATCCAGTATCTTATCCCGTTGGGTGGACTCCTTCTCCACAACCGTGGAGCGGCTGCCCACCGATTCGGAGAGATCCGTAAACAAGATAAAATGGTCGCACAGGATCTTGGCTGCCAGAGAAACCGCATCCCGTGCGGTGATGGTGCCGTTGGTCCAGACCTCCAAGGTCAGCTTATCATAGTCGGTCATATTGCCCACACGGGTGTTAGCCACGGAGTAGTTCACCCGCTGTATGGGGCTGTATACAGAATCCACCGGAATGATACCAATGACAGCGGGATCCGGCTTGTTTTTGTCCGCAGGGACATAGCCCCGGCCGTGGTTGAAGGTCAACTCCATATTCAGCATGGCCTCCGGGCCAAGGGTTGCAATGACCTGATCAGGATTCAGCACCTCCAGCTCACCGCCGCCGCGGATATCACCAGCAGTAACCACACTCTCACCAGCAGCATCAATATACACTGTCTTGGCGCCGGAGCAGTGGAGCTTGGCGATAATGCTCTTGACGTTCAGCACGATCTCGGTGACATCCTCCTTCACGCCGGGGATGGTAGAAAACTCGTGCTGGACGCCGGCAATTTTGATGCTAGTGACAGCTGTGCCGGGCAGAGAAGACAGCAGGATGCGGCGCAGGGCGTTTCCCAATGTCGTGCCATAACCCCGCTCCAGGGGCTCCACCACATACTTGCCATAGCTATCGCTTCCGTCTATCGATTCACACTCAATGCGGGGCTTCTCGATTTCCATATCTACCATAGAATATTACCCTCCTCGTTGATGGGGGAGTGGGGCTGGTCTATACCCGCCCCCCCGTTTTGGTTTGTCAGCTCACCAATCCTCCGAGGGCAGCCGATTACTTGGAGTACAGCTCGACGATGAGATGCTCCTCCACCGGGAAGTCGATGTCCCCCCGCTCAGGCAACCGGGTGACGGTTCCCTTCAGCTCATTCTGTTCCCGTTCCAGCCATTCAGGGGTGGTCACCAGGATGGCATCCTCCCCGGTCAGCCGCTTGAAAATGGCAGAGGAGCGGCTGCTCTCCCGGACGGCGATAACATCCCCCGTTTTGACCTGGTAGGAGGGAATATTCACCTTTCGGCCATTGACAGTGAAATGGGCATGGCTCACCAGCTGACGGGCCTGACGGCGGGTCATGGCAAAGCCCAGACGGAATACTACGTTATCCAGCCGGCGCTCCAACATGGACAGCAGAGCCTCGCCGGTCTGCTCCTTCTGGTGGGAGGCCTTCTCATAATAGCTATGGAACTGCTTCTCCAGCATACCATAGACAAACTTGACCTTCTGCTTCTCCTGGAGCTGGAGGGCATATTCACTCTGCTTCCGGCGCACCTGGTTCTTGTTGCCCCGCTCGGTAGTTTTCTTGCTGTAGCCCAGCACGGCGGGGGAGAGGCCCAGCGCCTTGCACCGCTTGGCGATAGGCTGCGTATTTCTAGCCATAATTTACATTCCTCCTTGTACTTCGATCAGACACGGCGTCTCTTTGGAGGACGGCAGCCGTTGTGGGGAATGGGGGTCACGTCCTTGATGAGGGTGACCTCCAGGCCCACTGCCTGCAGGGCACGGATGGCGGCCTCACGGCCCGCGCCGGGACCCTTGACATAGACCTCAACAGTCTTGAGGCCATGCTCCATGGCAGCACGGGCCGCAGTCTCGGCGGCGGTCTGCGCCGCAAAGGGGGTAGACTTCCGGGAACCCCGGAAACCCAGTCCACCGGAGGAAGCCCAGGAAATGGCGTTGCCCTGGGTGTCGGTCACGGTGACCATGGTGTTATTAAAGGAGGAGCGGATATGCACAGCCCCCTTCTCAATATGCTTGCGCTCGCGACGGCGGCGCACCACACGCTTCTTAGTAGCCATTGTTCATATCCCTCCTTTTATTTCTTCTTGTTGGCAATGGTCTTCTTCGGGCCCTTACGGGTACGGGCGTTGGTCTTGCTACGCTGTCCCCGGACGGGCAGGCCCTTCCGGTGGCGGATACCCCGGTAAGAGCCAATCTCAATGAGGCGCTTGATGTCCATAGCCACATTACGGCGCAGGTCGCCCTCCACAATATAGTTGTGGTCAATGCACTCACGCAGCTTGCTCTCCTGCTCTTCGGTCAGATCCCGGCAGCGGGTAGAGGGATCGATCCCGGTTTCTTCCAGAATCTTCATGGCGCTGGTGCGGCCAATGCCATAGATATAGGTCAGGCCGATCTCCACGCGCTTGTCACGGGGTAAGTCAACTCCGGCAATACGTGCCATAACTTCAATGCACCTCCTTTAACCTTGTCTTTGCTTGTGTTTGGGATTCTCGCAAATCACCATAACTTTACCCTTGCGCCGAATGACCTTGCATTTCTCGCACATGGGCTTGACGGACGGTCTTACTTTCATCGTTGTACCTCCTGTGTTTGCTGTGGCGGCACCGTACCCTTATCCAGAGGGCGTGTGCCGTCCTTCCGGCGGGGAGCCGGGAGGACTCCCTGATGCCGGTGGCTGCCTCTGCCGCTCTGTCCGCCCCTAGGGACAGACCCCATCTGCGGCTTCAGCTTACTTGCTTCTCCAGGTGATCCGGCCGCGAGTCAGATCATAGGGTGACATCTGGACCTTAACCCTATCGCCCGGGAGGATCCGAATATAGTTCATACGGAGCTTGCCGGAAATATGAGCCAGGATGGTGTGTCCATTCCCGATATCCACCTGAAAGGTGGTGTTGGGCAGGGCCTCTGTGACCACGCCCTCCAGTTCGATCATATCACTCTTGGACAAGTTAGGTTCCTCCTTTGGAATCTGACAGGCGGAAAGCGGCCAGCGCCCGGCGCAGTTGCCGGTCTGTTACAGGCTCGCCTCTCTGCAATCTGAGGATTGCCGGATGTGCGCTGGTTCCCACGCTTTGGAGATGCCTGATACTTTTCTCCTTCGGCGCGTCCAGCTTTCTTCTCTTGCCATCGGCCACCAGGATCCGGTCCTCCCGCATCCCAACAACACAATAGAACTGCCCCCGGTCGTTTCCGGCTAGAGAGAGAACGATTTTTCCCGTTTCCATATCTCATTCACCGATGGAGGTGAGTATTTCAGGCTCGCCCTCCGTGATGAGGATGGTGTTTTCATAGTGGGCGGAGAGATTCCCCCCCACTGTTACTGGTATGGCCCAGCCGTCTGGCATCCACTTGTTGTGAGTACCCGGGCCAGCGTAGAGCATGGGCTCCACACAGAGGGCCATACCCGGCCGGAGCCGGGGATTGCTTCCCGACTTCGGGACGTAGTTGGGAACCTCTGGGTCCTCATGGACGCTGTGGCCGATGCCGTGGCCCGTGTAATCCTTCACCAGGCTGTAGCCTTGGCCCTCGGCATAGGTCTGCACCCCCCGGGAGATATCGTGGACGTGATTTCCGGCCCGGGCATACTGGATGCCCTCCCAGAAACTCTGCTCCGTCACCCGGATGATGCGCATGGCCTCCTCG
>CAYUUP010000058.1:778-5360 GCA_964447925.1 uncultured Oscillospiraceae bacterium | reverse complement strand
GATGCCCTCCCAGAAACTCTGCTCCGTCACCCGGATGATGCGCATGGCCTCCTCGCTGACCTCCCCACAGGGGAAGGTGCCGCAGCAGTCACCATGATAGCCCCCTACAGCCACCTTGTTCCGGTCCAGCTTATAGTCACCGATGCAGACGCCCACATCAATGGAGACGATGTCTCCCTCCCGGAGCCGGTAGGAACCGGGTACCCCGTGGATAATCTCGTCATTCACGGAGATACACACGGCTCCCTTGAAGCCGTAGAGATGGTAGAAGGAGGGATAGCCCCCATGCTTCTTAATGAACTTTTCCACCTCGTGGTCGATCTCCCGGGTGGTGATGCCCGGCTGAACCAGGCTCCCGCCGTAGGCTCTGGCCTGGGCGGTGAGCCGTCCGGCCTTTCGCATCAGATCCAGCTGATGGGAGGTGAAATTCAGACAATTGCCTGTGATCATTGGCCCAGCGCCTCCAGGATGGCTGCAGTGACCCCCTGGATGGTAGTCTGATTCTCCACCTTCCGCAGCAGTCCACGGGCCGCGTAGAAGTCCTTCAGCGGCTCTGTCTCCCTGTGATAGGTGGCAAGCCGTGCCCGGACAGTCTCCGGCTTATCATCGGCGCGCTGCTCAAGCGCACCCTGGCACAGGTCGCAGACGCCCTCCGTCTTGGGCGGCGCAGCCACCACATGGTAGCTGGCTCCGCAGGAGGAGCAAACCCGGCGGCCAGCCATCCGGCTCTCGATGTCAGCGTCAGGAACCTCCAGGGAGATGACGGCATCGAAGGTGATGCCGGCGCTTTCCAATGCCTCCGCCTGGGGAATGGTGCGGGGTACGCCGTCCAGAATATAGCCCTTTTGGCAGTCCGGCTGCTGGAGGCGCTCAGAGATGACCCCAATGATAACTTCATCGGGTACCAGCGCTCCGGCGTCCATATACTCCTTGGCCTTCAGTCCAACGGGAGTCCCGGTTTTAACGGCGGCCCGAAGGATGTTTCCGGTAGAGATGGTAGGGATTTCCAGTTTGCTGGAGAGAATCTCCGCCTGGGTACCCTTCCCGGCGCCAGGAGCGCCTAAGAGGATCAGCTTCATGTCTCTGCCCCCTTACTCTAAGAAGCCCTTGTAGTGCCGCATCATCATCTGGGCCTCCAGAGCCTTCACAGTCTCCAGCGCCACGCTGACCACGATGATGACGGAGGTGCCGCCGATGGAGAGAGAACTCAAGCCGATGATGTTGCCGGTAACGATGGGAAGGATGGCCACCACAGAGAGGTAAATGGCACCGAACATGGTGATACGGTTCAGCACCTTCTGCAGGAACTCCACAGTAGGACGTCCCGGACGATATCCAGGGATAAAGCCGCCCTGCTTCTTCAAGTTGTTCGCCACCTCAATGGGGTTAAACTGGATGGTGGAATAGAAGTAGCTGAATCCAATGATGAGCAGGAAATAGATGATGGCATAGGGGACGCCGTCGCTATCAAAGAACTTCATAAAGCCGGAGTTGGAGAGGGCGGGTACAAAGGCCGCCACAGTTGCCGGCAGACTGGCAATGGTCTGAGCGAAGATGATAGGCAGCACGCCAGACATATTCACCTTCATGGGCAGATGGGTAGACTGACCACCGTACATCTTCCGGCCCACCATTCGCTTAGCATACTGGACAGGGATCCGCCGCTCAGCGTTGGTGATGAAGACAATAAATACAACCAGGGCCAGCATACCCAGCACGATCAGGATAGCGCCCCACCAGGGCAGCTTGAAGGAGCTGGACTTTCCTGAGACGCCGAGATACATATAGTAGACGGCGTTGGGTGCGCGGGAGATGATACCGGCGAACAGAATAATGGAAATGCCGTTACCAATACCATATTCCGTAATCTGCTCACCCAGCCACATGACAAAAGCAGAGCCGGCGGTAAAGGTCAGAATAATGACCACTGCCGCCCAGATGCTGGTGTCTGCCAGGAAACCATAGGAACGGATTAAAACATAATAGCCAAAGCCCTGCAGCAGGCCGATGCCCACGGTGGTATACCGGGTGATGGCCGCGATTTTCTTCTTGCCCTCCTCGCCGCCATCCTTGGCCAACCGCTCCAGAGGTGGAATGGCGATGGTCAGCAGCTGGATGATAATGGACGCATTGATATAGGGCTGAATGGAAAGCGCCAGCATGGTAGCGTGGCCATAACCGCCGCCGGACATGACATTCATCAGGCCCAGGATATTACTGCCTTGAGCAGCGAAATAGTTTTGGAGCAGAGCAGTGTCAATATAGGGGACAGGGATGCTGTTGCCCAACCGGAACACCAGAATAATTAAAAGAGTGAAAAGCAGCTTCTTCCGCAGGTCAGCGATCTTCCACGCATTTCGAATGGTGGCAAGCATATCAGATCACCTCGGCCTTTCCCCCTGCGGCCTCGATCTTTTCCTTGGCGGAAACGGAAAAGGCGTTGGCACGGACGGTGAGTTTTTTCTCCAGTGTGCCGTTGCCCAAAATTTTAACGCCGTACTTGCAGCTGCTCAGCACACCGGCCTCCAGCAGCTTGGCCACGTCAACCTCAGCCCCATCGTCAAAGCGGTTCAGGGCAGAGAGATTGACAGCGTCAAGGGGCTTCGCAAAGATATTGTTAAAGCCGCGCTTGGGGACGCGCCGGGCCAAAGGCATCTGGCCGCCCTCAAAGCCGATGCGGACACCGCCGCCGGAGCGGGCCTTCTGACCCTTGTGGCCTCGGCCTGCGGTCTTGCCGTTGCCGGTGCCGTGGCCCCGGCCCTTGCGCTTGGCCGCGTGGGTGGAGCCGGGAGCGGGAGACAGTTCATGCAGATTCATGATTCCTTGCACCTCCTTACGCTTCCTCGGTCACCTGCAGCAGGTAACCGATCTTGGCAATCTTGCCACGGGTCTGGGGGTTGTCAGGCTGCACAGTGGTGTCACCGATCTTCCGCAGCCCCAGGGACTCTGCTGTGGCAATATGCTTTTTCAGCCGTCCGTTCAGGCTCTTCACCAGCTTAATATTGATATCAGCCATTTTGAAAGCCCTCCTTTAGCTGAAAAGCTCTTCCACGGTCTTGCCGCGGGTCTTGGCCACCTGCTCCGGTGTCCGCAGGGACTTCAGCCCCTCAAAGGTGGCAGACACCACATTCTGGGGGTTGTTGGAGCGCAGGCACTTCGTGCGGATGTCGCTGATCCCGGCAGCCTCCATAATCGCACGTACCGGGCCGCCGGCAATAACGCCGGTACCGGGGGCGGCGGGCTTCAGCAGCACAACGCCCGCGCCGAACTTGCCGATCAGCTCATGGGGAATGGTGGTGCCGGAGGTGGCAACGGTAATCATATTCTTCTTGGCAACTTCAATGCCCTTACGGATGGCCTCAGGTACTTCGGCTGCCTTACCCAGGCCATAGCCGACATGACCCTTCTGGTCACCTACCACCACCAGGGCGGAGAATTTCATCACACGGCCGCCCTTGACGGTCTTGCTGACCCGGTTCAGATAAACAACCTTTTCCAGCAGATCGTCCTGCTTATCGCGATTTCTGTTGTCGCGTTCATTTCTAGCCATTGCTGTTTCCTCCTCCCGTTAAAAGTCCAGGCCGCCCTCACGGGCGCACTCGGCCAGGGCCTTGACGCGGCCGTGATACACATAACCTCCCCGGTCAAAGACCACGGTGGTAATGCCGGCGGCCTTGCACCGCTCGGCCACTGCCTGGCCCACCTTGGTGGCGGCCTCGACGTTGCCGCCTTTGCCTTCAAAGCCCTTCTCCAGAGATGAAGCAGATACCAAGGTGACGCCGCGGGTGTCATCAATTACCTGGGCATAGATATTGGTTTCGCTGCGGAACACATTGAGACGGGGACGCTCAGGCGTGCCGCTGATTTTGGAGCGGACACGCTTATGCCGCTTCAGCCGCTGGGCGTTTGTCTTGGGTCTGTTGATCATAATTGGCACACCTCCTTATTTCTTTGCGCCGGTCTTGCCTTCCTTGCGGCGGATGACCTCATCGGCGTACTTGATGCCTTTGCCCTTATAGGGTTCAGGGGGACGGACAGCTCTGACTTCAGAGGCAAACTGGCCCACCTTCTGCTTGTCACAGCCGGAGATCACGATCTTGTTAGGGGAGGGGACCTCAATGGAGATCTCATCCGTCTCATCAATAGTGACCTGGTGGGAGTAGCCCACGTTCAGCACCAGCTGCTTGCCCTGCTTGGCAGCGCGGTAGCCGATGCCGTTGACCTCCAACTCCTTGGAGAAGCCGGTGGTGACGCCCACCACCATGTTGTTCAGCAGGGTGCGGGACAATCCGTGAAGAGAACGGTTCTCCTTGGTGTTGTCGGGCCGGGTGACGGTGATGACACCGCCGTCCTGGCTGAACTCGATGTCGGGGTGGAACTGGCGGCTCAGGGTACCCTTGGGACCCTTCACCGTAATCAGGTTATTGTCAGCCATAGTGACCTCTACTCCGGCGGGAATGGTCACAGGCTTTTTTCCGATACGGGACATATCTTGTGACCTCCTTTACCAGACAAACGCAAGGACCTCGCCGCCGACGTGGGCGGCCCGTGCCGCTTTATCGGTCATGACGCCCTTGGACGT
>CAYUUP010000058.1:0-768 GCA_964447925.1 uncultured Oscillospiraceae bacterium | reverse complement strand
GATGATGGCAATGCCCAGCCCCTTCAGAACATAGGGAAGTTCATCAGCCCCGGCATACACCCGTAGGCCAGGCTTAGAAACCCGCCGCAGACCGGAAATAGCCTTCTCATTGCCATTGTACTTCAGCGTGATGCGGATAATGCCCTGGCCCTGGCCATTGATTATCTGGAAGTTCTTGATATAGCCCTCGTCCAGCAGGATGCGGGCGATGGACTTTTTCATGTTGGACGCCGGGATGTCCACGGTGTGGTGCCGGGCAGAGCTGGCATTGCGGATCCGTGTGAGCATATCGGCGATTGGGTCGGTAATGTGCATGGATTTTGACCTCCTTATCAGGTTACAGGTATGGACCTATGGTCCGCCTGTTCATGCGCCGGGGTATCAGAGGAACATAGGCCGACAGTGCAGCCCTGTTTTCCCGTGACCGACCGGCGATGTGTCCCCTCCCTCCGGGGACGGAGAGAGAGCGGATTGGGGCATCCTTACCAGGATGCCTTCTTCACGCCAGGGATCTGGCCCTTGTAAGCCAGCTCCCGGAAGCAGATGCGGCATATGCCGTAATTCCGCAGATAGGCGTGGGGGCGGCCGCAGATCTTGCAGCGATTGTAGCGGCGGCTGGAGAACTTCGGTTCCCGCTGCTGCTTGAGGATCATGGATTTCTTCGCCATCTTCTTCTCCTCCCTTACTTCGTTGCGAACGGGGCCCCAATGAGGGTCAGCAGCTCACGGGCCTCCTCATCGGTCTGGGCAGTGGTGACGAACACGATGT
>CAYUUP010000057.1:0-10570 GCA_964447925.1 uncultured Oscillospiraceae bacterium | reverse complement strand
AGCGCATTGCCCTTCCTAACGCGGAGATCATGATTCACCAGCCCTCTGCCGGCGCCCAAGGCCAGATCACCGATATGGCCATCCACCTGAAGCGGCTGGAGATTGTCAAGACCCGGATGAACCGCATCCTGGCGGAGAACACCGGCAAGTCCATCGAGGTGGTCACTGCCGACTGTGAGCGGGATAACTTTATGACCGCTGAGGAGGCCAAGGAGTATGGTCTGATTGATCAGGTAATCTATCAGCGGTAAACCGTCCGGGGAGGAAAAGAGAGAATGGCAAAGCAAAGCGATAAGAGTATGCGCTGTTCCTTCTGCGGGAAGCCCCGGAGCGAGGTGGATCAGCTGATTGCCGGGCCGGGCGTCTTTATCTGCAACGAATGCGTCAGCTTGTGTTGCAGTATCCTTGGTGACCAGCTGGATGTGGAGAATGATATCGAGAGCAGTCCTCTGCAATTGGACGAGTTGCCTACCCCGGCGGAGCTAAAGGCTGGGCTGGATCAGTATATCATCGGTCAGGAACGGGCAAAAATCGCCCTCTCTGTGGCGGTCTATAACCATTATAAGCGGGTGCGGAATGCGAAAACCAGTGGTGTTGAACTGCAAAAGAGCAATATCCTGCTGGTTGGTCCCACCGGCTGCGGCAAGACCCTCTTTGCCCAGACCCTGGCCCGGATGCTGAAGGTTCCTTTTGCCATTGCCGATGCCACCACCCTCACAGAGGCAGGCTATGTGGGCGATGACGTAGAGAACATCCTGCTGCGGCTGGTGCAGGCGGCGGACTATGATGTGGAAATGGCCCAACAGGGCATCATTTACGTGGACGAGATCGACAAGATTGCCCGCAAAAGCGAGAATACCTCCATCACCAGAGATGTTTCCGGTGAGGGGGTACAGCAGGCCCTGCTGAAAATCGTGGAGGGGACGGTGGCCAATGTGCCTCCCCAGGGGGGACGGAAGCACCCCCATCAGGAGTTCATCTCCATCGACACCACCAATATTCTGTTTATCTGCGGCGGAGCCTTTGACGGCATCGAGAAGATCATTGAGAGCCGCCAGAACAAGCAGGGCATTGGCTTTGGGGCGGAAGTCCACAGCAAGGCCGACCAGAGCAGCGGTGAGGTGCTGCGGGATCTGCTGCCCCACGACTTGCTGAAATTTGGCATTATCCCCGAGCTGACCGGCCGCCTGCCGGTGCTGACCACCCTGGATCCCTTGGGGCGGGAGGAACTGATGCGCATTCTCACCGAGCCGAAAAACGCGTTGGTGAAGCAGTATCAGGCATTGATGGGCTTTGACAACATCCAGCTGGACTTTACGCCGGATGCCATCGCCGCCGCCGCTGACAAGGCGCTGGAGCGAGGAATCGGTGCCCGGGGCCTGCGGGCAGTGCTGGAAAGTGCCATGACCGGTATTATGTACGCCGCCCCCTCCGACCCCACCATCACCCGGGTGGTGGTGGATGCCGCCTGCATCAACGAGGGCAAGCCCCCGAAAATCGTGCGGCAGCAAGCGCAGTTCCCGGCGGACAGCGCATCGTAAGATAATCAGACAGCACCATCTGTCGCCGCAGGACGTCTGACGGTCCTGCGGCGTTTTGAACAACAGGAGGTAACATCACTGTGGAGCAGACCTGCGAAATTTTGGAAGAGAGAGAGCAATTTCCCCTGCTGCCGACTGTGGCTTTGCGGGGACTGAGTGTCTTTCCGCAAATGCTCATCCACTTTGACGTGCTGCGGGAGGCCTCAATCCGATCCATTGAGGTGGCCATGGAGGAGGGGCAAAAGCTCTTTCTGGTGGCCCAGAAGGATGTGGCTACGGAGAGGCCCCAGCAGGGCGACCTGTGTAAAGTGGGAACCATTGTTGAGGTGCGGCAGATGCTGCGCCTGCCGGGGAATGGCCTCCGGGTGATGGTGGAGGGCCTTTCCCGTGGCCTGCTCCATCGTCTGGAGCAGACGGATCCATATCTGGCCGCCCGTGTGGAGACTGTTGTGGAAGAGAATATCCCCAGCCGGAGCAGCGCCCGCACGGAGGCCATGGTGCGCTGCACACTGGGCCTTTTTGAGAAGTACCGGGAGTTGTCCGGACGGGTGTCCAGCGATGTCTATATCACCGTGCTGGCTACCCGTGAGCCGGGGGTGCTGGCGGACTATATTGCCCAAAACATTGCCCTGCGGGGGGAGGATAAGCAGGCGGTACTGGAGGAACTCCGCCCTCTCCGGAGGCTGGAACGGCTGAATCAGCTCCTGCAAAAGGAACTGAAGGTGCTGGAACTGGAGAACCAGCTCCAGTCCAAGGTGCGGGAACACATGGACGATGCCCAGCGGAACTACTTCCTGCGGGAGCAGATGAAAGTTATCCAGGACGAGCTGGGGGAGGACAGCGACAGTGAAATACAGGAGTACCGGGATAAGATTGCACAAGCCAAGCTGCCGGAGCAGGTGGAGGAAAAGCTGCTCCGGGAGGTCGGCAGACTGGAAAAGCAGCCCTTCGGTTCGGCGGAAGGGGCTGTCCTGCGAAATTATCTGGATATCTGCCTGGAACTGCCCTGGAACAGGCGTACAAAGGAGCGGGTGAAGCTGGATGCTGCCAGGAAAATCCTGGATGCCGACCACTATGGCCTGGAAAAGGTCAAGGAGCGCGTGCTGGAGTTTCTGGCGGTGAAAACGATGGCCCCCCAGCTTAAGGGGCAGATCCTTTGCCTGGTGGGACCACCGGGGGTGGGCAAGACATCCATCGCCTACTCTGTGGCCAAGGCGCTGAATCGCAAGATGGCCCGCATCTCCCTGGGCGGTATCCGGGATGAGGCAGAGATCCGAGGCCATCGAAAGACCTATGTAGGCGCTATGCCGGGCCGCATAATTAATGCCATCAGACAGGCAGGCAGCAGCAATCCCTTGCTGCTGCTGGACGAGATCGACAAGCTGGGCAGCGACTACCGAGGTGATCCCTCCGCCGCTCTGCTGGAGGTGCTGGATGCTGAGCAGAACGCTACCTTCCGGGATCATTTCATTGAGATGCCCTTTGATCTTTCTGATGTCCTCTTTATCACCACTGCCAACAGCATGGACACCATTCCCCGCCCTCTGCTGGATCGGATGGAGATCATTGAGGTTCCCAGCTACACCGATGAGGAGAAGCTGCAGATTGCCCGGCGGCATATGCTGCCCCGGCAGATGAAGCGCCATGGTATAAAGGGGACGGCTCTTCGTATCACGGATGATGCTCTGCGGGAGATCATCACCGGCTATACCAAGGAATCCGGCGTACGTCAGATGGAGCGGATGCTGGCGGCTCTGTGTCGGAAGGCGGCCAGCCGCTTGGTGGAGGGCAAGACCCGCCGGGTCAGTGTCACGGGAGACAATCTGGAAGAGCTGCTTGGCCCCCGGAGGTATCATCCAGAGCGGCTGCCCCAGACACCCCAGGTGGGCGTGGTCAATGGCCTGGCCTGGACGCAGGCAGGGGGTGAATTACTGGAGGTAGAGGTCAATGTGGTTCCTGGCACTGGCAAGGTGGAGCCAACCGGCAACCTGGGAGATGTGATGCGGGAATCCTGCCATTCTGCTGTTTCCTATATCCGATCCCGGGCAGTACAGCTAGGGGTTGATCCGGACTTCTACCAGAACCGGGATATTCACATTCACTTCCCGGAGGGGGCAGTTCCCAAGGACGGCCCTTCGGCGGGCATGGCCATCACTGTAGCGCTGGTATCTGCCCTTACCGGCCGACCGGTGCGCCGGGGCATTGCCATGACCGGCGAGATTACCCTCCGGGGCCGTATCCTGCCCATCGGAGGTCTGCGGGAAAAGACCATGGCCGCTTATCGCAACGGTATCCGGACAGTGCTGATTCCTGCCGAAAATGAGAGTGATTTGGCGGATATTGACCCCACTGTCCGGCAAGGTATCCACTTCATCACTATTGAACAGGCAGATTCCGCCTTGGCCGAAGCACTGGAATATCAGGAGCGGGCAGTTCCGGCAAACGCTCCGTCTGTACGGGTGGGGGAGCAGAACCGTCTTGCCGTGGTACAGGGGAGTGTACAGTCATGAATTTGCAAAGGGCGGAGTTTATCCGATCTGCTGTAAAGCCAACAGATTTCCCACGGGATGGCCGGCCCCAGATTGCCTTTGCCGGTCGATCCAACGTGGGCAAGTCTTCCGTCATTAACCGGCTGCTGGGCAGGAAGAACTTTGCCCGGGTGGGGAATACCCCCGGAAAGACGATACACATCAATTATTTTCTCATCGACCAGTGCTTTTATCTGGTGGATTTGCCGGGTTACGGCTATGCCAGGGTTTCTGCAGCGGAACGGCAGCGATGGGGCAAGCTGATGGAGCAGTGGTTTGCCGACCCGGAGCTTATGACTCTGGGACTGCAAATTGTGGACGCCCGTCACAAGCCCACGGCGGATGATGTCACCATGGCGGACTTCTTTAGAAATTCCGGCAGACCTTTTGCGGTGGTCGCAAACAAGCTGGATAAGCTGAAAAAGAGCGAGATAGAACCTAATCTCCTGCGCATCCGGGATACGCTGGAGCTGACGGAGGATGTACCGGCAATCCCCTTCTCCGCGGAGAAGGGGACGGGCCGGGAGGAACTGCTGGCACTGATTTTGCGGCACTGTGGCGAATAGGCTGCAAAGTGATCCTATTGTTGTCCCCGCTGAGATGTTCCACTACTCAGCGGGATTTTCACCTTCCAGATATATTTTTGTAACAGTTTTGACCCAGCAAATGCTGTTTCAGTCCGACCATTTTGGCGAAGAAATACAATATTCTACAATTTTCTACACAAAAATTTCGCAAAAACCCTTGACAAGCCTGCCGGATTGTAGTAAAGTAGTAACATCTGTTACAAATAATTACAATTCCGGGAGGTGGATCTGTGCATACGTATCGCTCAATGTCACAAAAATTGATTACCCTGGCTACTGTGTTGGCGGTGGTTCTGTCTCTGTTTATTGACGTAACTTTGCCCGCTTCCGCCATTCAGGAGGAAGCGGAACAGGACACTGAGGTCCTGTTGGCGGGGGAATTGACGCTGACTGCCCTGGGCTATGATGTGGAGAGCTTTATGGCTGATGCGATAAAGTCGGCTCAGTCGGAGTACAGTCTGATTTCATTAGAGATAGTGGATTCTAACCTTGTGCAGGTTTATGATAGGGCAGTGGCAGATGCGGACGCAGCAGAAGCGGAGACAGAAGCGGAGACGGAAGCGGAGACGGAGACGGAAGAGAACATTTCGGCCTATCCTGCCGTCACCATGGATGTGGTCAGCTATCGGCAGGGGGACAAGCGTTGGAAGACCATGCGGCTTGGCGCCTCCAGCTACACTATGAGCAGCAGTGGCTGTGCGGTTACCTGTTTGGCCATGGCCAAGTCCTACCGCACTGGCGAGGAGTATACACCTGCCTATATGGTGGAACATCTCTATTTTAACGATGACGGCTGTCTTGGCTGGCCCTCTGGCTACCATTCCTACCGTCCTACCGATTACCTCTCTGCCATCTACAAGCAGCTCCAGCGGGGCAACCCGGTGCTGGTGTGCGTCAAAGGGGCCACCACCCACTATGTGCTGGTGACAGGGTATACTGGTGGTGATGAGTTGACTGCCAGTGGCTTCTTGGTCAACGATCCGGCTGGACGGGCTGCCACCTTGGCCGGTGTCATGGAGCGGTATCCAAAATTTAGTAAGCTGGTCTATTACGGTTAACCGAACATTGACGAAAAAACCGCCTCGTTTTGGGGCGGATTTTTTTGTGTCCGTTCCGGGTAAACTATTGCATCGGCATTTTGCCAAGCTCCAGGGCGTTGCCCGGAAAAGAGGCCGGAGGGGAAAGCAATGAGACAAGCTGTCATTGATATAGGCTCTAACAATATTCGGCTGTCCGTCTATCAGGTGGAAGGCAGGAGCTTCAAGACGCTGCTGACCTGGAAGGAGACGGCAGGACTGGCGGCCTATGTGCAGACGGGAGCGCTGAGTGAAAATGGCATCCGGCGGGCAGGGAATGCTTTGGATAGGCTGGGAGGAATATTAAAGAAACTTGGGCTGTCCGACCCGGCGGTGTTTGCAACAGCGTCCCTGCGGAACATCACCAACACCGGCGAAGCGGTGGCCCGGATGGAGGAGCAGACGGGCTGGAAAATCCAGGTACTCTCCGGCAGAGAGGAGGCCCGACTGGGAGTGCTGGGAGCCAGACAGGACTGTCCTCTGGAGGATGGTCTGGCGGCAGACATCGGAGGCGGCAGTACTCAGGTCAGCATACTTCGGCAGGGAGAAGCGGCGGCAGGGGAGAGTTTTCCTGTTGGTTCCCTGCGCCTCTGGCAGGATTGTGTGGAGAGGCTATATCCTGCTCCGGCGGAACTGGAATGCATGAGACAGAGAGCAGCGGACTTCTTCGGATCCTCTGCCGGAAATTGGACCAAAGGAGGGACGCTGACCTGCATCGGTGGGACAGCCCGGGCCGCACGTTCCCTGGCGGTACAGTCTTTTGGATTGCCAAAGGGGAGCCGGAGCTTTTCTCGTTGGCAGCTGGAGAAGCTATTGGAGAAATTCTCCCGGCAGGATAGGGCAGGAGCCAGGCTGCTGGTATCCTGCTGCCCGGGGCGGCTCCACACAATTCTACCGGGACTGACGTTGCTGGCAGGGCTGGCAGAGGCGGGGGAGTCGGAAATAATCACGGTGAGCCGATATGGTGTGAGAGAGGGGTATCTATGGGACAGGCTGGGCGGCAGAGCCGGGAACTGAGTTGGCTCCGCTTTGACCGGCGGGTGCTGCAGGAGGCAGAGTCACCGGCGGTTCCTCTGCTGGAACGGCTGAATTTTGTGGACATCTGCGGCCGGAATCTGGACGAATTCTTTATGGTACGGGTAGGAGGGCTGCTGCGACGGCTGGTAGTCTGCCCGGAGGTGACAGCTTCTCAGGAACTGGAAGATGTGCTGTCCGCTGCCCACCGGCTGGTGGAGGAGCGGGATCAGGTATACTGGGATGTGATGGCTGGTCTGGAACCGATGGGCATCCGGGAGGAGCGGCCAGAGGAACTGCGCGGAGAGCGAAAGAAGCGGTGCGCTGAATACTGGAAACACATGGTACACCCCCTTCTTTCTCCCCAGCTAGTGACCGGCCGTCAGCCCTTTCCTCATATGCAGAGCAAGGCTCTCTATCTGGCTGCCCTGCTCCGGGATAAAAAGGGAAAACAGGTGCTGGGACTGCTCCCTCTGCCCCGGTGTCTGCGGCCTATCCTGACTCTGCCGGGGGAGGGGTTCTCCTATGTGCGGCTGGAACGGCTGCTGCTGGCCCAGGCAGAGGGCAGCTTTGGGGGCAGCCGGGTGGAGACTGCCAGCATCGTGACTGTTACCCGCAGCGGTGACCTGCCCTGGGAGAATCCCCTGGCTGCCGGACAGGAAGACTGCCGCCGACGGATGGTTCGGGCATTGAAGAAGCGAGATCGCCTGGCCCCAGTGCGTCTGGAAATTGAGGGCAGGGGAGACAGCCGATTGGTTGCCCTGCTGCGTAAGCGACTGGGACTGAGCCAGGAACAGGTGTTCCAACAGAGTACGCCCCTGGCTCTCTGTTGGGTGGGGGGCCTGGGACGTGAACTGCTGCCGGAAGAGCGACAGTCCCTATGTTGGCCGACTCTGCGGCCCCGCTTCCCAGCGGAGTTAGAACGGGAAAAACCGGTGATGGAGCAAACGGAGAGCCGGGATAGGCTGATCTGCTATCCCTACGAGGGGATGGAGGGATTCTTGCGGCTGTTGCAGGAGGCGGCCTTAGATGAGAATGTAGTTTCCATCCGCATCACGCTGTACCGGTTGGCTCCCGCTTCCCGTGTGGCGGCCTGGCTAGCAGCCGCCGCTGAGAACGGCAAAGAGGTGACGGCGCTGGTAGAGCTGCGGGCCCGCTTTGATGAGAGGAATAACCTACAGTGGGCGGAGCGGCTGGAGACTGCGGGCTGCCAGGTGGTCTACGGCCAAGAGGGGATGAAATGTCACGCAAAAGTCTGCCTGATTACCCGCCGTGTCCCGGGAGGCTTCCGCACAATCACCCAGATTGGTACTGGGAACTACAATGAAAAGACGGCAAGACAGTATACCGATCTCTGCCTGCTGACGGCCGATCAGGACATCGGCAGAGACGCCGGCCTGCTCTTCCGGCGGCTTTTGTCGGGAGAGCTGACTGGCGTATACCGCTCCCTGCTGGTTGCGCCGGAGGGACTGCTACCTGCCCTGTTGAACCTGATTCACAGGGAGGGAGAGAAGGGAATGGGTGGAGAGATATTCCTGAAAGCCAATGGGCTGAACTGCCCGGATGTTATGGATGCCCTGGAACAGGCCGCCAGGCAGGGGGCCAGAGTGCGGCTGCTGATCCGAGGTATTTGCTGCCTGCTGCCGGGACAGCCAGAGCAGGGAAGGAAAATTGAGGTGCGTTCGGTGGTGGGGCGATTCCTGGAGCATTCCCGGATCTATTGCTTTGGCGGAGAGAATGAAGGGCGGGTCTATCTCTCATCCGCCGACTTGATGAATCGGAACCTCTGCCGCCGGGTGGAGGTGGCCTGCCCGGTGAAGTCAGAGGAACACCGACGCAGGCTTCGCGCCTATCTGGAGCTTTTATGGCGGGATACCGTGAAGGGACGGCGGTTGGATGCCTGGGGAAATTACTGCCCGGTGGAGTCTGGCGAGCCAGGATTGGACAGTCAGGCATATCTCGCGGAAAAATGTAGGTGTTACAATGATCATTGACAAACCTACATTTTTCCGATATTTTCCTTGACAAGCCTGCTGGAATGTGATATAATACCATCACCTGTGAGAAGAAGGCTTTCTTTTTGCGCATTCTTCAGTGCGTAAAATTCCCTCTTCGCAGCGGAAACCCACCGTCATCCCGCCTAACAGGGAGGCAGCCCACCTGCCGGAAACCAATCGCATAAGGCGTGGCGCGTCATCTCAAGGGATGGCCGAGCTGCTGTTGTCGTTGCGCTGGAACCGGTAGATGTCCTCACAGAGGGCCGGGTTCCGGCGCAGAACTATTTTTAAGGAGGTGCCAACTATGGCGAAAGCCGGCGCACGGGTGAAAATCACCCTGAGATGCTCCGAGTGCAAGCAGAGAAATTACAATACCAAGAAGAACAAGAAGAACAGCCCTGATCGGCTGCACATGAACAAGTATTGTCCCTTCTGCCGGAAGCACACCGTCCACGATGAGACCAAGTGATGGCAGCATTTGAAAGGAAAGGTGTGTAACAAGCATTATGGCAGAGAAAGCAACAAAAAAAAGCGAGAAGAAGCCCAACGCTGTGAGGCGCTTTTTCGGACGGATCGGCCGCTGGCTCAAGGAAATGAAGAGCGAGTTAAAAAAGGTCGTCTGGCCCACGGGTAGTCAGGTGGTCAACAACACCCTGATTGTCATCGCGTGTGTCATCATCGTTGGTATCTTTATCTGGATATTCGACGCCTTGGCTTCGGCGGTGATCAAGGCACTCATTAACCTGTTCCACTAAGCTGGTGACCGCTCATGAGTGAAATGGATACTGCCCAGTGGTATGTGGTTCACACATACTCCGGCTATGAAAACAGCGTTGCCAGCACCATCCAGAAACATGTGGAGGGCCGCAACCTGCATGACCTCATTCAGGAGGTCAGCATCCCCATAGAAACCGTGGTGGAGTATAACGACGATGGCCCCAAGACTGTAGAGCGCAAAATCTTCCCCGGTTACGTCTTGGTGAAGATGATCATGACTGACGAAAGCTGGCACGTGGTTCGCAACGTGCGGGGCGTCACTGGCTTTGTCGGTTCCGACATCAAGTCAGAGATCAAGGCCATCCCCCTCTCCCCCGAAGAGGTCGCCGCACTGGGTGTGGAGAAGCGTGAGATCCAGGTGGGCTATCAGCCAGGGGATCAGGTGCGTATCACCTACGGCGCACTGGAATCCTTCCTAGGTGTTGTGGAAGATGTTGACCTGGAGAAAAGCAAGGTTCATGTTATCGTTAATATGTTCGGACGGGAGAATTCCGTCGAGTTGGATTTGGATCAGGTGGAGAACATCACCAGCCACTGATCCGGTTTATTGAAAACTATCAGAGGAGGTTTTTATCATGGCTGCCCCTAAAAAGCAGAAAATTACCGGCTATGTGAAGCTCCAGATTCCCGCAGGCAAGGCCACTCCGGCTCCCCCTGTAGGTCCCGCTCTGGGCCAGCATGGCGTCAACATTGCAGCTTTCACCAAGGAGTTTAACGAGCGTACCAAGAACGAAGTGGGCATGATTATCCCTGTGGTCATCACCGTCTACGCTGACCGCTCCTTCACCTTTGTCACCAAGACACCCCCCGCTGCCGTCCTTATCAAAAAGGCGTGCAATATTGAGTCCGGCTCCGGCGTGCCAAACAAGACCAAGGTGGCCACTATCAGCCGCGCTGCCCTCCAGGAGATCGCTGAGCATAAGATGCCCGATCTGAACGCCGCCAGCCTGGAGGCCGCCATGTCCATGATTGCAGGCACTGCCCGTTCTATGGGCGTCGTGGTGGGAGACTAAGGAGGTAGAATCAGCGTGTTTAGAGGTAAAAAATATC
>CAYUUP010000056.1:0-10845 GCA_964447925.1 uncultured Oscillospiraceae bacterium | reverse complement strand
GCAGCGCCAGCCCGGCATTGGCGGAAAAGCTGCGGATGCTGTTCAGATAGTCCTCACTCAGCGCTTCACCGTTGTATTCCTCAGTGTAATCCGGTTCATAGGCCGCCGCTGCTACGGGGAGAAGCTCCCCAATTTCCGGCGCGGAGAGAAGCCCGCCGCCATTCGGCCTGAACAGGATTGCCCCCAGCACAGCCAAGACCAATCCCGCAGCCACCGCACTCATCCACGCGGCACGGCGGGATCCGCGTTTTCCGGTTGATGTACCGGATGATTCTGCTTCTTCCACATATTTGTCATTGATTTGCCCAAAAACCTGCAGAATGCGTTTTCCTTTCATGGCGTAAAACCCTCCAGTTCCAAAAGCTGTTTCAGTTTTTTTCGGCTGCGCAGTAAGGACATCTTTACCTTGCTCTTTCCCAAATTACAAATAGCGGCAATTTCTTTGATGGGGTACAAATGCCAATACCGTAATACAAAGAGCCGTCGTTCTTCCGGCGCCAGCTCGGCAAGGAATTGGTTGAACAGTTCTGCTAACGCGATATCCTCCACCACACGCTCGGCGGCGCCTGCGGCGGGTACGCACTCCCGCAGCTCGTCCAGTGCCAGAGGGATTTCGCCATGCCCCCGTTTCCCGGCGGTGCGCTGTTCATATCTGTCCAGCGACAGGTTGCGCGTGATTTTGCCGAGAAATAGTTTCAAGGCTGAAGGACGGTGCGGAGGCATATTGTCCCACGCCTTCAGACAGGTGTCGTTGACGCACTCCTCGCTGTCTTCCTCATTGCGCAGTATGCGGTAAGCAATAGAATGGCAATATCTGCCGTACTTTTTCTCCGTTTCGGATATTGCGGCTTCGTCGCGCGCCCAGTATAATTCAATGATCTGCAGATCGTCCACAGTTATCTCACCTCCCGTTCCTGCTTGGGCCCTTCAACATATTAGACGGGGAAATTACGATACAGGTCACAGCTTTTCCCTATTTTATTTGCTTTCTTATTATTGACACTCCCCACGGCTAATGCCGTGGGGAGTGTCAATAATATATATATATATATAACAGCCTGCCGCAAATCCTGCGAAAGAGGCACCCGTATTTTATCTAAATAATCCATGTCAGCATTTGTCCAGCTGTTCTGACAGAACTATTGAACTATTCCCGAAGCAGCAAAATATCCCGATAGAACTGATCCATGACCTTCCGGGTGGGGAATGTGGCCACATACATCTGGTTGCCCATGGCACCGGACAGCACGTCAGGGATCCGTCCGCACAGCTTCATCTGACTGCCATACATCTCCATGATATCCGCATGACTGTAGACAAAATTTTTCCCGTCCCGGCGACCGGCGTAAGCGCAGAAGCCATGCTCGCCCACCGGCATGGTACTCCGGTTAAAGGCAATCATATCCGCCCAGATCTTATATACATTGGTGCTGTGAGCGAAGTTAATCATGTCAGGAGTGAATCCACCGCTGGGCCGCATATTGACTTCCAGAGCCACCACTTGGCCCTTTTTCCCAAGTCCCGCCTGATCCCGGGTCAGGCGGAAGAATTCAAAATGGATAAAGCGGCTCTTCACGCCAAAGCTCTTCACAGCAGCCCGGCCTGCCGCCCGGGTGTCCTCCGGCAGATCCTTCAGGATGTAGTAAATGGAGTTGTCCTCATCATTCACAATGTCCATGATGGACATTGGGGTGACGTTGCCTGTCTCAAACATGGGCTGGCCGTCGGAGTCGATGATAGCGTCGTAGGAGTTGACCTCCGCAAAGACAAACTCTTCCATGATATAGGAAATGTCCGGCTCCCTGTTCTGGAAGAACTCCTCCAGCTCCCGGTCGCTGGTCAGGCGGTAGGTGTGAGAGGCGCCCACGCCGTTGTCCGGCTTGACCACCACCGGATAACCGGTTTCGGCGATGAATGCCTTACAGCCCTCTACAGTGTCCACTATGTGGTAACGGGCCGTGGGGATGCCCGCCCGCTGATAAAATTCCTTCATTTTTGACTTGTACTTAATGCGGGGCATATCCGTCTCCTGGAATCCGCTGGTGATGTGGAAGGCCGTCCGCAGTTTTGCGTCTTGCTCCAGCCAATACTCATTGTTGGATTCCAGCCAGTCGATGGGGCCGTGCTTGAAAATCAGAAAGGCCACCGCCCGGAACACCTCGTCATAATTTTCTAGACTGCTGACTTTATAGTATTCATTCAAGCTGTCCCGCAGATCCTGGGTCAACTCATCATAGGGTTGGTCACCGATACCCAGCACATTTAGGCCGTTGTTTTTTAGCTCCCGGCAGAACATCCAGTAGTTTGTGGGGAAGTTGGGGGAAATAAAAATAAAGTTTTTCATCGTACTTTCTCCTCATGTAATAATATAGAGCGAAAGCTGCGGCAGCTATCGAGTGGTAGGGTTAAGTAAAACCGGAGGGCTTTGGCTGGCCTTGACTTTTTACAATGCTTGTTGCTGCTTCTGTCGCTTTTTCCTCAAAATTTCCTTTCAGTCACATACAGGGGATCTTTGAGTTAAAAGCTCTTCTCTGGCAGATATCAGCCACTCTGCCCGGAGACAGTCGGCCTTCTTGGAGGACTGCGCCGCCCCGACAAGCTGCCGCTCTGTCCGCCGGAGCAGCCAGTCCAGATAGCCCGGCCAATCCGGGCAAGGCTGCCGCAGACTGGGCCGTCCCGCAAGCTGTTCTCCTGGCGTCAGGGGGGAGAGTCTGCCGCCTGCGGCCAGCAGCAGAGCATAGTACATCTTCCCGTCCCTGGCAACGCCCTCCTGGAGAATGGTATAGCCGCTGGCCTGGAGCCACCGCCGCAGCTCGGGCTGGTGGGTTTGGGGCTGCAGAATTAGCCGGGGGCCATTTCTTGTCCAAGGAGCGGCGGCCAGAATGGAGATTATTGTCTCGCCGCCCATACCGGCGATGATAACCGTGTCCGCTTCGCTGGGAGCGATTCCTTCCAACCCGTTGCATAGCCGGAAGGAGAGCTGCTCCGCCACCCCGTACTGGGCGGCGGTTTCCCTGGCCCGCTGCAGGGGGCCGGGCCGCAGGTCGGCGGCGATGGCCCGGGAGCAGATGCCGTTTTGGATGAGCCACGCAGGAAGATAGCCGTGGTCGGTACCAATATCCGCCACCGCAGCGCCAGGAGCTACCCAACTCGCCGCCAACGCCAGCCGGGGCGATAGATGTAACTGTTTCATTGCCGACTCCTCCGGGCAGCTTAATTCGCCGTCTGATGATACTGCGGTCTAAAAGGATGCAGGAGAGCGCTGCGGCTCTCCTGCAAGACCCTGATCCGGGGCTTACTCCGCCACGGAAACCTTGTTGATCTCGGCCAGAAACTGGTCCACATCCACGCCATGCACCATGCAGGCCTCCTCCACAGTCTCTCCGCGGGAAGCCGGGCAACCCAGGCAGTGCATTCCAATGGAGAAGAACAGGGGGGCAGTTTCCGGCGCGATGTCCAGGATATCGCCGATGATGGTTTCTTTTGTAATCTGTGCCATAATAGCATACCTCCTGATTGCGTATAACCCTATTATACCCACTCGGCTCGACAATTTCAACTGGTTTTTGAAAAAATCGGCGGGCAGAGCGGAGCTGATGAAAGGGAACCGCTACCTGTGCAGCAGCTCGATGGGGATCAGCAGGAGAATGTATAACGGAAAGAGTACGTTATATAGGCTGACGGGCCTATCCCCCTGCAGGAGATGCCGGTATGGGGCGGGAAATAGTGGGTACTGAAAAAGCGGCCCTTCGGGGCCGCTTTTTACAGACCTGACGCTGTGTGGAACCAAATGGAAATTAGCTCTGGCCCCGCATCCGGGCAAAGCAGTCGCTGCAATAGACCGGGCGGTCGGTCTTAGGCTCGAAGGGAACCTTGGCTTCGCCGCCGCAAGCCGCGCAGACTGTGGTGAAGTACTCACGGGGGCCGCTGCGCTGGGCACGGCGGGCATCCCGACAGGGCTTGCACCGCTGTGGCTCATTCTGAAAGCCCCGCTCGGCATAAAACTCCTGCTCTCCCGCAGTGAAGATGAATTCCTGACCGCAGTCCTTGCATACAAGTGTCTTGTCTTCGTACATGTTTAGAATCCTCTCTTTGACAAATGATTTGCCATTATGATGGCATATGCTGATCAGCTTTCGCTGGCGGCACGAAATAAGGGAAGTTGGGCCAGCTTGCGCCGGATACGCTGGATGGCGTTATCCACCGACTTTGCAGGGCGGTTCAGCTGGGTGGCAATCTCTGCATAGGAGAAACCCTCCAGATAGCGCTCCAGCACCTGCCGCTCCAGCCGGGAGAGGCAGACATAGACCTGCTCCCGCCACTCCTGGAGATTCTCCCTGCGGATATAGAGCTGCTCCGGGTCGGTCTGGCCTTCGGCCCCAGCTGTCGGCAGCAATGGATCCTCCAGGGGGACGGAGGTGTTCAGGGGGGAGTGCTTGTCCCGGGAGGCGGCCCGCACAGCCGAGCGGATGCGGTTTCGGATGCAAATCTCAGCATAGGTACGGAAGGAGCTGCCCCGCTGGGGTTCGTAGGTCCTTATGGCCATCAGCAGCCCCACCATGCCCTCCTGGATCAGATCCTCGCTGTCCCCGCCTATCAGGAAAAAGGGACGGGCGCAGATGCGCACCAGACGGCTGTAACGCAGGGCCAGCTGTTCCTCGGCCCTACGGTCGCCCTGGGCGGCCAACTGGGACAGAACTTCATCCGTCTGCTCCGAATATCCGCCCCGTACGGCTTCCATAAATGTTTCCACCTCCTAGTATATCATTTTTTACGCCTTTGTCAAGAGGAATTCGGCAAAAAGGAATAAAATTTCCCGCCGTCCAAGGTTCGTTTTGTATTTTTTGCCTGTCTACCCCAATTGGAGGCTGCGGGCGCGGTGTGAAAGCCGACAGACTGCCGAAAATTAGGAGAAGCGCATCTGTTCGCCCCCCGGCTCCGCCAGCCCTAGGTGTCTGTAGGCGGCGGGGGTGACACAGCGCCCCCGTGAAGTGCGGGTCAAAAAACCGATTTGCAGCAGATACGGCTCATATACGTCTTCCAGCGTCACGGCCTCCTCATTAATGGTGGCGGCAAGAGTCTCCAGGCCTACAGGGCCGCCGCCGTAGTGCTGGATGATGGCGGACAGCATCCGGCGGTCGGTGTTGTCCAGCCCCAGCTCGTCTACCTCCAGTGCGGCCAGCGCCTGACGGGCCACATCCTGTGTGATGACGCCCCCTGCCCGAACCTGGGCGAAGTCCCGCACCCGGCGGAGCATCCGATTGGCAATGCGGGGGGTACCCCGGGAGCGGCGGGAAATCTCTGCGGCCCCGGCTTCCTCAATGGGGACGCCCAGGATACCGGCGGAGCGAGTTACGATCAGTCCCAGTTCCTCTGGAGTATACAGCTCCAGCCGGAGTGTCACCCCAAATCTGTCTCGTAAAGGGGCAGAGAGCTGCCCGGCTCGGGTGGTGGCGCCGATGAGGGTGAACTTGGGCAGATCCAGCCGGACGGAGTTGGCGGAGGGGCCTTTGCCGATGATGATGTCAATGGCGTAGTCTTCCATGGCGGGGTAGAGGATCTCCTCCACTGCCCGGTTGAGCCGATGGATCTCGTCTACGAAGAGAATGTCCCCCTCCCCCAGGTTAGTCAGCAGGGCAGCCAGATCTCCCGGCTTTTCGATGGCAGGGCCGGAGGTAATGCGGATATTGACACCCATCTCGTTGGCGATAATGCCGGAGAGAGTGGTTTTGCCAAGGCCCGGAGGACCGTGAAGCAGCACGTGATCCAGCGGCTCGTCCCGCAGTTTGGCTGCCTGGATAAAAATTTCCAGATTGCCTTTGGCCTTGGACTGGCCAATGTATTCCGCGAGCCGATGGGGCCGCAGGGAGTATTCGTTTTCGTCCTCCGGTGTCAATGAGGTGGTAACAAGAGGCTGGGGGCTGATAAAGTCCTCACCGAACCCTTCACCGGAAAAATCAATGCTCATGGGAGTGTCGCCTCCTCTGTTCCAGATTGGAGAAACGCGTTCAGGCGGTTCTGTTTCTTATTTCACATTGGCGGAGAGATTTTTCAGCGCCGCCTTGATGATATCCTGAAGGCTTAAGCCCTCCAACTGCACTCCCCGCAGGGACTGGGCAATCTCGCCTTGACTGTAGCCCAACACGGCAAGAGCAGCGGTGGCCTCGCTGAGCTTGTCCTGGGGGATGACGGTGACGCCGCTTCCACCGTAATCCTCTCCGACAGAAACTTGGCCCTTGGCCAGCTTGTCCTTCAATTCCAGGATGATCCGCTGGGCGATGCGCTTGCCAATGCCGGGGGCCACTGTCAGCGCCTTCTCGTCCCCGGTGATGATGGAGAGGGCCAGATTGCCGGGATCGCTGGCGGACAAAATGGACAATGCCGCCTTTGGCCCAACTCCGGAGACACTGATTAACTGCCGGAACAGGTTCAGTTCCTCCCGACTGGAGAAGCCGTAGAGGGCCACGTCATCCTCCTTCACCGCCAGATGGGTGTAGAGGGTGGCCTCCTTCCCCGCCGTCAGCGCAGAGAGAGTATGGGTCGTGGTGCGGCAGGCATAGCCTACGCCGCCGCAGTCGATGACGGCCAGCCCGGTCTCACGGTGGGTGACAGGGCCTTTCAGATAGTAAAACATAATGGCACCTCGAATGTCAGCATGGATTTACTTTGTTAAGGCCTGGAGGGTGTGGGCCATAATTTCAATGTACTCTGCTTTTCAAATTAAGCGCTATGGACTGTCCTCCAGGCTGATTCCTAACGGGTGGAGTAGCGTTCCGGGTCAAACTGCCGTTCCCGGTTCAGCAGCGAGGTGGCGGAGCGGCTGTGGCATAGGGCCAGAGCCAGGGCGTCGGCGGCGTCATCGGGCCGGGGGATAGACTTCAGCTTCAGAAGCCGCTGAGTCATCCGCATAACCTGGCCCTTTTCCGCTTTGCCATAGCCCGCCACCGCCTGTTTCACCTGCATGGGGGTGTATTCATAGATAGGTATGCCCGCCCGTTCCAGCTCCAGCAGGATGACTCCCCGGCCATGGGCCACTGAGATGCCTGTGGTGATGTTGGTGTTGAAGAACAGCTCTTCCACCGCCGCCTCGTCCGGGTGGAAGGCGGTGAGCAGTTGATCCAAGTCCTGAGAGAGCAGATGGAGCCGGCGGGACAGGGGCAGCTTTGGCGGGGTGGTGATGACGCCGTACTGCACCACAGCACAGCCGCTCCGATCCGACCGTAGGATCCCGAAGCCGATGGTGGCAACGCCGGGGTCGATGCCCAAAATCACCATGCTATCCCGCCTTTCTGCATTTCTCCTATTCTAACACAGGAGCGGTAAAATAGCAAGAACCGTTGCCGCCCATAACGGCATCAATTTTTTCTGGATTTTAGCGATCCCTTCAGAAATGCTGCCAGACTGCATGGACGCGATTTTTCCGCCTGCTTGATTTTGGATAAAAGAAAAGGCGTGTGGAGCTTTTCGTTCCATACGTCTGTGAGGGTGATATTTGGTTTAAGTACGACTCTCTCCACAATGGGAAATCATCTTTTTTCATCTGCGATTTTGCACTTTGAAAAACGGCCTTGGAAACAGCAAAAACCCCGACAGAATCGGGGCTTTTGCGGGCTATATCTTTTCATAGCCTCTTGATGGTGGACCCAAAGGGACTCGAACCCTCGACCTCTCGGATGCGAACCGAACGCTCTCCCAACTGAGCTATGGGCCCATGAACCGTCTGCCGGTGAAATCGGTTCAAAATCCGGCAGACGAACTCACTGGTTGGCCGCAGACTGGCTGGGCTGGAACTCCCGGCCGTTGTAGGTCCAACAGGACGTGCAGATACGATGGGGCAGACGATAGGCGCCGCACTTGGGACAGGTGACGGCATTGGGGGTTGCCAGCTTCCACACGTTGCTGCGCCGCTTGTCGCGGCGGGCCTTGGATACTTTACTCTTAGGGACTGCCATAAATGACACCTCCTTATTCACTGGATATTAGGGATGCACAAAACACAAGTTCTGCAAAAACGGATCGCAATATATATACAACATATGGTTTTGAGATTCGATATACTGCATTGCGTAACGAGCAAATTGGGATTGGCCCCATCCTTGATCCAGATACTGTTCTTACCGCTATTCTTTTTCCAGCAGGGCAGACAGAGCGCTCCAGCGAGGATCGGGATCGGGTTTGCAGCGGCAGACATCCCGATTTAGATCAGCCCCGCAGCCGGGGCATCGGCCTCTACAGGTTTCGCGGCACAGGTGGACGCTGTCCATTCCCAGAACGATGTCCTCCGTGACTAGCTGCTCCAAATCCAGGCTAGTTCCGTCCAGCAGGATAATCTCGTCCTGCTCGCTGTCCTCCAGCCGGTCTGCCAGCATATGATTCATGGGAAGGGACATGGTTTCCAGAAAAGGGACACCACAGCGGTCGCAACGGAGATGAAGCACCGTCTCGGCCTGAGCCTCTAGAAGGAGAATGCCTGCCCGATTAATGACCTGGCCTGAAACGATTACCGGCTCCTGAAGGGGATAGCTTCCGTAAAAGTCCAACTGAGAGAGGTCGAAATTGGCCTCCACCGGGACTCGACCGCCGGGAATATGGATAATCTCTTTCAGTTCCAAGCCCATAGGTTACCTCTGGAATTTCCGTTTCCGCATAACGTCACGAGTGATATTATACTGCAAAAAATCCCCTGTGTCAACAAGAAATTTTGCGTATCCTCCAGCAGGCAGGAGAAAAGCAGTAAGGCGAGGAGTGCCGGGACGCGCTGATCCCATGGGGCGATATTCTTGTAGATGGTCATAACCGGTATGGGATTTGCACAAAACTCAACATTCGTTCCGTATCACGAACAAGGACTTCAAAGATCACATCCTGGCTTATTTGAAAATTGATTTCCCTGGGAGATTTGGCAGAAAGCCCCGGAAAGCCTTGCCTTTCCCGTAAAAATCCAGTATAATAGTGAGCCAAATACAGGTGATAAGGAGGGCTTTTTCGTGCGCGTGGCGGACTTAATCGAAAAAAAGAGGGACGGCATGGAGCTGACCCCGGCAGAGCTGGATACATTGATATTGGGATACACCGCAGGTGGGATCCCTGACTACCAGATGGCCGCCTTCGCCATGGCGGTGTACTTCCGGGGCATGACCCCTGCCGAAACCGCCGCCCTGACAGATGCCATGCTCCGCTCCGGCAGCAGGGTGGAGTTGTCCCGCTTTGGAATGCTTTCCGTGGATAAGCACTCCACCGGCGGGGTGGGGGATAAGACAACCCTGGTGGTGGCTCCGATAGTGGCCTGTTTGGGGGGGAAGGTGGCCAAGCTCTCCGGCCGGGGGCTGGGCCACACTGGTGGTACAGTGGATAAGCTGGCGTCAATCCCCGGCTTCCGGGTGCAGCTGGATGAAAGGGAATTTCTCCAACAGGTGGAGGACATCGGCGTAGCCGTCATCGGCCAGACGGGGGAGCTGGTTCCAGCGGACAAGAAGCTCTATGCCCTCCGGGACGTCACCGCTACAGTGGACAGCCTGCCCCTGATCGCATCCTCCGTCATGTCAAAAAAGCTGGCGGCGGGGGCGGCATCCATTGTGCTGGACGTGAAGGTGGGAGCTGGGGCGTTTATGAAAACCCGGGAGGACGGGCTGGAGCTGGCAAAGCAGATGGTGGATATCGGCTACAGGGCCGGCCGCCGGATGTGTGCCCTCGTGACTAATATGGATGCACCCCTGGGCCGGGCGGTGGGGAATGCTCTGGAAGTCACAGAGGCGGCGGCGGTACTGCGAGGGGAGTCCACCGGCCCATTGACCCAGCTCTGCACGACCTTGGCTGTCCATATGCTGACCCTTTGCCGGAACTGGAGCCTGGATGAAGCGGAACGCCGGGTGGCGGAAGCAATCTCTGGGGGATTCGCTTTCCAACGGATGGAGGAATGGGTGGCTGCCCAGGGAGGCAACCCCGCTGCTTTGACGGACAGTAGCCTGCTGCCCCAGCCTGCACTAGTGAAGGAGTTGCGGGCGGAGCGGACGGGCTGGATTGCCGGACTGGACGCCCTGAAAATTGGAAAGGCAGCTGCCCTGCTGGGGGCCGGGCGAGAGAAACAGGAGGATGTCATAGACCCCGCTGCAGGAGTGCTGCTGCTGGCGGAGGTAGGAGACTATGTGACGGCGGGTCAGCCCCTGGCCCGGCTCTGCACCGGACGGCGGCAGGCTTTGGCCGGGGCGGAGCAGTTGTTCCGCTCTGCCATCTGCTGGAGCGAGGAGTCCCCTGAACCGAAGCCACTGATTTTGGGGAGGTTTTGACTCTATCATAATGTTTTCCCGCTCTTGTTTCCGGGCGATGGTGTTATTCTCCTCCTTCCGGAGGGGAGTGCGATGTGAGGACGTGGCTGTGCCGCATCGCCAAATACCTCCGTCACCAGCGGGAACTGTAGCCTCCCGGCTTTATTCAATGGTGGCAATGGCCTGCTGGAGCCTTCCGCTACCAGCGTGGATATCCGGGCGGAGTTTCTGGGATGATTGGAGCAAGAGCGGGCTTTCTCTGGGGTGACCCTTTGACTGATTTTGCTCCGGCGGGGCTGCGGCGAAGCGCCACAAGCCCTTCTGTTATCTATATAGGTACGGCTTTGGTTTTTCAACATATTACATGATAAGATGTGAGATATACCATATATTATAAATTCAGCGCAGATTTAGGAATAAAGACCATGTATTTTCAGAAGCTGAAATTGGTGATAGGATGAGTAAAGCGCCTGTTTCCAGACGCTTTCAAAAATGTGTTCAGTTTGTTATTTCCGATAAAATAAAATTTACTGTTCAGCCAGTTGTTTTTTAAAGAGTGTTCTAAATATAAGCCTTACAA
>CAYUUP010000055.1:0-11038 GCA_964447925.1 uncultured Oscillospiraceae bacterium | reverse complement strand
CGCCAGATTGTGGCACTGGAGGCCGACGGTTCGAATCCGTTTACCCACCCCATATCCTCTTCAAAGTGGGATGGAAAGTCAGATCGTCAGCTTCTGGCTTTCTTCCCGTTTGATGAGTACAACGGTGGGATGTAGCCAAGCGGTAAGGCACGGGACTTTGACTCCCGCATTCGTGGGTTCGAGTCCCGCCATCCCAGCCAGAAATCGCACCTGCAGGGGCGGGTTTTCCCGCCTCACCCATGATCCGTTAGCTCAGTCGGCAGAGCACCTGCCTTTTAAGCAGGGTGTCCGGGGTTCGAATCCCCGACGGGTCACCAAGTCGGAGCAAGCTCTATATCGCTTGCTCCGACTTTTTTCAAAAATTAAAGCCCACTCATATCAAGTATGCGACAAAGTCAGCCTTGCAAAGCAGGGCTGACTTTGTCGCGGAAGCAGAGTATAGCGAAACATACATTATCCGTGCCGTTGCTGTAATACCTTACCAGGACCCGTCAGAGCTGTCTGAGTCAGAGCTGTCTGAACTTCCATTGCTGGGCATACTGGGCATCTGGAAGCCAAAACCGGGTATATAGCCATAGCTGTTCCCGTTGCCGCTGCCAGGTGTCTGGCTGTCCGCATCGGTGTCGGTATCCGCATCGGTGCCAGTATTATCCGAAGGGATATACTCATCCAGCGTTACGGTAATGGTGAGATACTGTCCGCTCCGGTAGACGGTCAGCACCATGGTGTCGCCGGCACTCTTGTTGTTTTTCATACTCACCAGTTCTTCATAAGTGGTGATTTCCGTGCCATCCACGGCGGTGATGATGTCATTTGCCTGCAGGCCGGCCGTCTCAGCGCAGGAACCCTCCTCCACACTGTTGACGTAGGCACCCACCACCATATTGAACTGCTGGGCATTCAAAGCAGAGACAGTGGAGACGGTGATGCCCAGATAGGGCTTACCGGTGATATAGCCGTATTCCATCAGATCAGTGATTTTATCCTGTACATCATCAATAGGGATGGCGAAGCCGATGCCCTCAATGGTGGCAGTGCTGCTGGAATAGCCGCTGCTGGAGTATTTGGCGTTGACAATGCCGATCACCTCGCCATACTGGTTAAAGAGAGGGCCACCGGAGTTGCCGGAATTAACGGTGCAGTCAGTCTGAAGGACATTCAGCACAGTGCCATCGCTCATAGTGAGTGCGCGATCCAGGGCGGAGACCACACCGGAAGTCAGGGTGTTGGCCAAGGTACCCAGGGTGTTGCCAATGGTGGTGACAGTGTCACCCACATTCAGGGCGGAGGAATGGCCTAACACCACGGTGTTGAGGTCAGAGGCTTCAATCTTCAACACGGCGATGTCCTGATCCTCGTCGCCTCCTACATAGGTAGCTTCATAGCTGGTGGAATCAATAAAGGTGACCGCGATGGCGGTGGCGCCGTCTATCACGTGGTAGCAGGTGACAATGTAGCCATCCTCGGTGATAACGAAGCCAGTACCCGCCCCGGTGCCGGAGGTGGTCTGGACTTCGATGCTGACAATGGTATCAGAGTAAGTCTTATAAATTTCGGAGATGGTCATCTCCGTCCCGGCAGCCACGGTGTTAGTATTTACCGTTTCGGCAGTGGCGTCCCGGTCGCTGACGTTGATGCTGGTGCTGGTGCTGCCGCTGGAGTTGGAGCTGCCGTTGCCACTTGAAACAGTTCCACCGTTTAGGCGGGACAGCCCACCGCCCACGGCACCGCCCACCAGGGCACAGACCAGGCACAGAGCGATAATGGCCCCGGCGCCCATGGGCTTTTTAGGCTTCTTAGGCTTTTTGGGCGGAACAGTCTGATAGCTTCCACCGCTGCTGTAGCCATTATAGCAGTTGGTATAGCTGCTCTGGCCGCCTGTCTGACTGGTGCCGCTGGCGGGATTGCTGCCATAGCTACCGCCGCCGTAGGTGCTGCCGGCATTGGCGGAACTGCCGCCGTAGGTGCTGCCGGTATTAGCGGAACCGCCGCCGTAGGTGCTGCCGGTATTGGCGGAACCACCGCCGTAGATATTGCCGGCATTGGCGGGATCATTGCCGCCGTAGCTGTTGTAATCATCGTACATAGCTGATGCACTCCTTTTATCTGAATGGCCTGCGTGAGCAGGACGGTGGGAGTTGGGAGGGAAGGCCAGGCGTCCCCCGCACCTGACGTTATATTTATGATATAGTATGGGTATGTCCAAACTATGAACAATCGGGAAAAGAAATTTTAAATTCTGCTTGAAAAAATTTAAGGAAAGAATAAGGGTAACTATCCCCTGTGTGTGAAGGCATATTTCCGGCAGCCCAATCATAAAATCAGGTATGAAAAAATGGTTCCGCACTGTTTTTGCTGTTGCGGGGCGAGATTCAGAATTGGGGTGATACTGTGAGACGAATGCGGTGGCGGCGCATCCTGGGACTTTTGGCGGCTGGGGCCGTCCTTTTTTGCGCTGGGAGCCAAGGCGGTTTTTCGGCTGCGGCGGAAACCGTGGACAAGCTGGCATCCACCGGCCAGTGGGCGCTGACCCTGCTGAATGGGGAATTGGGCCAGCGCATCAGCCTGGGGGAGGGTGCCGGTCTGGACGGCTGGCAGCAGCTGGCCCTGTCCCAGTCTGTCCTGCTGTCCTCCGGGTGGACTTTCACAGCGGAGGGGGACAGTTCGCAGGAAACGGAGGATGAGGGCGAAGCCTTGGAGCAGGGGCGCCTGGAAAAGGAGACGGACAGCCTGGTGGTTGACGGCTCCGCCGCCGATAGCACAGCAGAGGGGGATGACGCCACCACAGAGGAACCCACAACAGAGGAGGACTCCGGCGTGGTAGCTCGCACCATCACGGCGTCCTCCAGAACGGTGACGGCAAATGACATCTCGCTGAACAACAACACTGAGGGCAAAACGGTGGATCTCACCGCCCTGCTGAGCAGGGACGTTGTGCTGACGGCGGCGGCGGAGGGAGAGCCGGTGATCCTGATTACGCACACCCACGCCACCGAGGCATATACCCCCAGCGGCGACGACCAGTATGAGGCGAGCGACAACTCCCGCACAACCGATGAGAATTATAATATGCTCCGGGTGGGGGATGAGATGAAGACAGTGTTTGAGCGCATGGGCCTTGTGACCCTCCACGATACCAGCCTTTATGATTATCCCAGCTATAACGGCTCTTATGCCCGTTCTCTTGCGGGGGTGCAGGCCATTCTGGAAGAATATCCCTCTATTCAGATTGTGCTGGATGTCCACCGGGATGCCCTCATCGCCTCTGATGGTACAGTGTACAAGGCGGTGACGGAGGTGGAGGGGCAGCAGGTTGCCCAAGTGATGCTGGTGGTAGGCACCGATGACGGCGGGTTGACACACCCCAACTGGAAGGACAATCTCGCTGTGGCTCTAAAACTCCAGCAGGCACTGGTAGGGGTGGAGCCGACATTGGCCCGACCGGTGAATCTCCGCTCCCAGCGGTTCAACCAGCACCTGACAGCGGCCTCCCTGCTGGTGGAGGTAGGCACCAGCGGGAACACCTTACAGGAGGCATTGGCCGGGGCGAGACTCTTTGCCCGGGCGGCAGGGGAGGTATATTTGGAACTGCTGGGGACAATACAGCAGGATGAATAAAAAAGGGGTGCGGAGATGTTGACCTCCGCACCCCTGCCCTTTATATTACCATGGCCTCATTCGTACAGCGGATACTGCTCCGTCAGGGCTTTGACCTCCGCCCGGATTTCATCCTCGTGCCCCTCAAAGTCAAGGGCGGTCTGGCAGACCAGCCGACCGATGACAGCCATCTCTGCCTCCTTCATGCCGCGGCTGGTGACGGCAGGGGTACCCAGGCGGATGCCGCTGGTGACGGCGGGCTTCTCCGGATCGTTGGGAATGGCGTTCTTGTTGGCGGTGATGCACACATTGTCCAGGCGGCGCTCCATCTCCTTGCCGGTGATGCCAGAGGGCCGCAGATCCACCAGCAGCAGATGGTTGTCCGTGCCGCCGGAAACCAGATTCAGACCGCCCTGCTGAATGGCTGCTGCCAGAGCGGCGGCGTTCTTCACAATCTGCTGCTGATAGGTTTTAAACTCCGGTTTCAATGCCTCTCCCAGTGCCACTGCCTTAGCGGCGATGATGTGCATCAGGGGTCCGCCCTGGCAGCCGGGGAAGATGGCGGAGTTCAGCTTTTTGGAGATATCAGGGTCATTGGTGAGCAGCAGACCGCCTCGGGGACCCCGGAGGGTTTTATGCGTGGTTGTGGACACCACGTCCGCATAGGGGACAGGGCTGGGATGAATATCGGCGGCCACCAGCCCTGCGATGTGAGCCATGTCCACAAAGAGGTATGCCCCCACCTCATGGGCGATGTCAGCAAAAATGGAAAAGTCGATGATGCGGGGATAGGCGGAGGCACCGGCGATGATCATTTTAGGGCGGCACTCCTTTGCTATCTTCCGCACCTGGTCGTAGTCGATTCGGTGGGTGTCGGGGTCAACACCATAAGAGACAATGCTGTAGTTCTTCCCGGAGAAGTTCACCGGGGAGCCATGGGTCAAGTGTCCGCCCTGGTCAAGACTCATGCCCATTACGGTGTCGCCGGGCTTGCACAGAGCCTGATAGACCGCCAGATTGGCAGAGGCGCCGGAGTGGGGCTGGACATTGGCATAAGCTGCGCCAAAAAGCCTCTTTGCCCGGCTTCTGGCCAGCTCCTCCACTACGTCAACATATTCACAGCCGCCGTAATATCTGCGGCCCGGATAGCCCTCGGCGTATTTATTGGTCAGCACAGAGCCGGCTGACACCAGCACTGCCGGGCTGACCACATTTTCCGAGGCGATCAACTCAAGGTTCTGCTGCTGCCGGTTATATTCCTGCCGGATAGCGGCGCCCACCTCCGGATCGGCCTCCGCCACAAAGTCCATCATCTGTTCCGTAATCATAAAAGGGCCTCCTTCTTTGGTAAAGCAGCGATACGGGTTGGACGGAAACCCGATGCCTGTGTCTCGTGTAAAGATAAGTATAAGGAACCTCCGAATCAATAGGCGTTCCTAGTTCTATCATCAGGAAATTGCTTGATTTTCCGGCGTTGAAAAAGAAGCCGCACACCCATTCAGGCAGAAATTTTAAAAAAGGAATTTATTGCAATAATCTTATGTTAGAATTGGGCCAGCCTACTGCCTGCGCCGCCAGTTCCGCTGTGGCGCTGGACCCGTTATCTTCTAACCCGGTCCTCTATGTCCGGCCCCCGGAAATATTCTCTCACCTGTTCGATTGACAGCTCTGTTTCCTCCGCGAAAACAGACCAAGCGGAGTAATTGTACCCCGGATGGAGGAAAATGTCAACTCAAAGTTTTTCAGAGGACGGCACCAGCGGAAGGCGTACGGCCTCAAGGCAGCCCGCCGCGCCGCAGTTCAGCAAACGTTAACAAAGCGGATTTTTCAATTCAAAAATGCTCAGAAGCCCCGGAAACAGCGTATTTCCGGGACTTGTCCGCCTGTCTGTTTCATTATTATGTACAAAACAGAATCAAAAATAACCCAAAGTTTATCCAGAAAAGGGCTTGACTTTTCGGGGGGGAGGGGGGTAAAATTCACCCAACGGCCAGATGGCTCGTGTCCCTGAATGCTTATACTCCCTTCTGAATGACTGGGTCGAAAACATATGATGGCATTATATCATCAGCCATCCGGCAGGCTATACCAAATTCTTTGAACATTAAACTAGTGGGAGATGAGGTAGTGGAACACGTTAAGAAAAATGTGGCCGCAAAAAGATTGCGCTTCCTAAAGTATGGGGGCCTCCCCTTGGGAATCATTCTGATTATTGCAGGGCTTGTCATCGTTTCAAATTGGGGTACTTCTATGGTAGAGTCGCACATGGACTGGTATGTGACCTACTCAGAGGAACTCAATGGCATCGGGGTTTGCGGGTTAATCATTTTCGCCATCGGCATTGTGTTTCTCATATTGTGGTTCATAGCGGTTATCGCTTTGAAATCAGCAACACCATGCCCTGCCTGCGGCGGACTCATGATGGAAAGATCATCCGTCTGCCCACACTGCAAAAGCGCTCTGAGTTGGGGAACGTTGGACAATGCCCATGATTGTGCCGGAAAGCAAGCAGACAGCGGCGTCTTTTATTGCCAATTCTGCGGAACCAAGGCGGATTCCGGAAATCAATACTGCCGCGCTTGCGGCAGGAAACTATCCAAATAATGAAAGAAAGAGAAAGGTGGCATATTCAACATGTTTAACAAAATTTTCAGACCGACCGCGAAAAATATCAAAGTGTGCAAAATAGTCCAGTTTAGCTGTGCAATCTTTATGTTTATTTTCGCATTCATTTTGTTTGGTCAAGCTGGGAAATACGCAAACTCTTCATATTACTATTGGTCAAGCAATGTGCGAAATTATGTTTCCCTCGTCAGAGGTTTGGGCGTTTTTATGCTCATAGTGGGACTTATTGATCTCGGTATGGGTATTGGGGTCTGGAACCTTGAGAAGAACGGAAAAGTATGCTCTCAATGCGATCGAGTATATCTGCCAACAGTCACCGCCTGTCCGATTTGCAATATTGACCTGACCCACGCAATGGATGTCAAAAAACATCTATCGATCAAGCCAACAGTAACCAAAAAACCAACTATAACAGCAAATCCGCCTGCTGCAAACAGCGGAACCCCCAATACAGGCGAGAAAAAGAGGTTTTGTGCTTTTTGCGGACAGGAACTCCCAGGGGAGTCGGCTTTCTGCCCGAAATGCGGTTCTAAAATTCAATAAAAGCGTTGAACCGGGAAATATGGGAGTATCCCCCGCATCCTGTGTAATCTCCTGGCAGGGAACCAAGCAGCATATCATGCAAATTAGACAGCCTCACAATAAAGATATTGTGAAGCATTATGGGCAAAACAAATACAGGGAAAGGAAGAAAATTATATGAAAAAGTTCATCGCACTAATACTGGCACTCTTCTGTTTTTTGACAACACTGCCCGCTTGCAGTTCAACTGCAAGCCTTGTGGGTACTTGGGAACTTGAGTCCGATCTTAAATTCCAAGTTAAGACCGCAGATCACAGGATCTTCCACGAAGGAGATACGCTCTCCTTCTATAAGGATGGCAGTCTCGTATTTCAATGCAATTATTATTCCGATTCAGACCCAGATTATTGGACATATGAAGTGATCCACGATGGGGAATCTATTTCTTTTAATATGGATGGATCCGAAGTAACTCTCAATTTTGACTTGTCTGGGAAAAAACTGGTAATCTACACAAATTATACTGGAGACAAGTCAGAATACAATGGCATCCTGAAAAAAACCAGCTAAATAGTTGCTTATTCTCGCAATTGAAAAACCCAGCTGCAGTTTATCGCGCAGCTGGGTTTTTCAATTGACGGAGCTTGGACGCATTGCATCCGGACTCCGCTGCTTCGCAGGCAGACATCCGCCCACAATGCAGGTGAGTTGGAAAAAACTCAACCTAGCGCCCAGAAAAAGAACCTCCAGTGATAAAGGGCTGCCTCTTGTGATTCTTTAGAATCCCTTTGAGACAGTCCCTTGTGTTCCATGCGGCAAAGCTCTTTCTCAAGAGGCAGCCCGTTCAGCCCCGTTCACCAGGTCATCAACCGCGCCCTCGGCGCCCCGCGTCACGTCCTGGACTGCGTTGCCCACGCCATGGGCGGCATCCTCAATGGCATTCCCTGCACCGTCAACGGCATTACGGGCGGCATCACCCACATCGTCCATGCCTTGCCTGGCAGCGCTGCCCACATTGCCTGTGTTATAACCGGGGTTGGGCATCGGGACATGGTTTTGCTCCCCCGCCATCCGGCTGCGGCCGGCGTCGGCGTCATCATAACCGGTATCGTCATTTTCGTTCACCGCACCATCCTCATCGGCAGCGTAATGGGCATTGTCCGTCATATCGGCGCCGTCGTTGGGGCTGCTATCCGTAATTCCCATGCCGTCTGTGTCGGTGGCAGTGCTGCCGGTGCTGTTGGTATTGACGTCGGTATCATTCCCGTCCGTATCGGTCTGATCAGTGGCCTGAATCCCGCTGTCCGTCAGATTGTCGCTGTCGGTGGCACTGTTCCGATTGGTGCAGCCGGTGACTGACAGCGCCAATGCCAATGCCATGGCAAGTATGATGGCTTTCATATCAGATGTTCCTCCCTCTTTTTTCCTGGCAGCGCACCGGAATATCCCGCAGCACCGCCTTTATTGTTCAGCTGTTTGATGAACATCTATAATGTGAGCATTTCTCTGCCAATTACACAGAGAAATGCCGGAAAGAGAGGAAAAAAGAGGTTCTCTCCAAATTTTGACAGCTACGAATCTTTTCGTATCCCGGTAATAGCGTGATCAATCTTGTACCCGCTGTTTGGCCTGGCGGCAATCAGTCCTGCAAGAGGTTCTCTCCCCCTCCACTCAGCTCTTCGCTGAGAGTACCTTCTGGAAGCTCATCTGCTCCTGGGCCTCCAGCAGCCGTCCGATCAGCTGGTTGGACACCAGCATACCCTCTGGCGTCAGGCGCCAGCACTCCTCGTTCTGCTCTGCCCAGCCGTGGACTGCAAATTCCTCCAACATTTTTTCCAGCGGCGCAAAGCTCATGCCAAAGCTCCGCCGATACTTTTGAGGGCTGACACCCTCCACGGTACGCAGCCCCAGCATCAAATATTCGCTGCCCCGCTCCCGCCGGGGGATCAGCATATCCTCATCCAACAGCTCTCCCCCAGTCTGGACGCCCCGGATATATCCCTCCAGGTCCCGGCAGAAGCTATAGCGCCGCCCGCCAAAGTCGGAGTGTGCCCCGGGGCCAAAGCCGATATACTCCTCCAGCCGCCAGTATTTCAGATTGTGTCGGGATTCATAGCCCGGCCTTGCAAAGTTGGATATCTCATACTGTTCATATCCCGCCTGCCGCAGCCGCTCCACCATGAGGAGGTACATCTCCGCCTGGGTGTCTCCATCGGCAATGCTCTCGCTCTCCCGCTCCGCCCAGAGGGGCGTACTCTCCTCAATTTTCAGCCCGTAGCAGGACAGGTGGTCCGGCTCAAGGGAGATCGCCCAATCCAGCGTGTCCCGCCAGCTCTCCATGGTCTGTCCAGGCAGACCGTAGATTAAATCCAGGTTAAGATTCTCAAACCCGGCCCGCCAAGCGGCCTGCACCGCCATCTCCGTCTCCCCGGCACTGTGAGGGCGTCCCACCCGCTTCAGCTCCCCGTCATCTCCGGACTGGGCCCCCAGGGAAAGCCGGTTGACCCCCGCTCGCCGCAGCTTTGTCAGCATTTTTTTGTCCACGCTGTCCGGGTTGGCCTCCACAGTGATTTCGCAATCCGCCGTCAGCCGGAACTGTTTTTTCACCAACTTCAGCAGCTCCAGCAGGCGTCTTTCCCCGAACACTGTGGGGGTACCCCCGCCGAAATAGACGGAGTCCACCCAACAGCTCGCCGTCTGGGGGGCAGTCTCTGCCATATGGACAGAGATCGCATCCAGATAGTCCTGCATCTGCTGCTCCCCGCAGCCCGCCAGGGAGTAGAAATCGCAGTAGTCACACTTACTCTTGCAAAAGGGAATATGGATATAGATACCCAGGCGTTTTTCCGCCGGGGCGTTTTTCTGCCTCACAGCGGCAGTCCCCCTTTCTATTCATTCATAAATTATATACCGATGAAGAGGGAAATGCAACCGGGGCGCCGGGAAATATCCGACAAAATCTGAGGAAAATGTCCTCCAAATTCCCCCCCAATTTTCTTGCAGAATTTTTCCCTTTTCTCTTGTCATGTCAGACATAAAGATATTGACAACTCCAAAAGTATATTGTATAATTTTTACAATATAGCTGTTAGGCCCCGTTTCCCTTCAGAGGAGGAGCTTTTTATGGATACAGATCCCAACCTTGACTATCAAATTCAGCGCTTCTGGGAAGGAGCAGCCGACAACGCCTACAGCCTTATGGGGTCCCACCCCGTGGAAGGTGGCTGGCGTTTCCGGGTATGGGCGCCTAACGCCCGGCTGGTGTGCGTTATGGGCGATTTCAATGGCTGGAATGACAGCAGCCATCCCCTTTCCCTGGTGCGGCCTGGCATTTGGGAGTGCGTTGTCCCCGGCCTGAAGGCGGATGACAACTACAAATACGCCATCCACACACAGGACGGTCGGGTCTTGGCCAAGGCCGACCCCTATGCCTTCTATGCCGAGGTTCGCCCCGGCACGGCTTCCCGGCTCTGTGATCTCTCTGGCTATGTCTGGGGAGATGCCAATTGGCTGGCCCAGCGAAAAAAATTCCGTTTCTGGGAGTCCCCCCTGAATATCTATGAGGTGCATCTCGGCTCCTGGCGGCGCACCGGCGAGGGAGAATTTCTCTCCTACCGGGACATAGCCCAGTGGATGGTGCCATATGTAAAAGAGATGGGCTACACCCATGTGGAACTGATGCCGGTGACAGAACACCCTCTGGATATGTCCTGGGGCTATCAGGTGACGGGCTACTTCGCCGCCACCTCTCGCTTTGGCCGCCCCCACGATTTGATGTATCTCATCGATCAGCTCCATCAGGCCGGAGTGGGCGTCCTGATGGACTGGGTTCCCGCCCACTTCCCCAAGGACGCCTTTGGTCTTTATGAATTTGACGGACAGCCCTGCTATGAGTACGCTGACCTCCGCAAAGGAGAACAGCCAGGCTGGGGTACCCGGATCTTCGACTTTGGACGCAGCGAAGTCCGCTCCTTCCTCACCGCCTCCGCCATGTTCTGGCTGCGGGAGTATCACGTGGACGGTCTGCGGGTGGATGCCGTGTCCTCCATGCTCTATCTGGACTTCGGTAAGCAGGAGGGCCAGTGGTCGCCTAACGTCAACGGGGGGCGTGAAAATCTGGAAGCCATCTCCTTCCTGCGGCACCTGAACGGGATGCTCCACGGTCGCTGCCCCGATATTCTCACCATTGCGGAGGAGTCCACCGAGTGGGCTCACGTCACCGGTCCGCTGGAGGCCAGCCCCACCGCCTTGGGCTTTGATCTGAAGTGGAACCTGGGCTGGATGAATGACGCCC
>CAYUUP010000054.1:0-11133 GCA_964447925.1 uncultured Oscillospiraceae bacterium | reverse complement strand
GGGGAGACTGTGACCTCCGACTCCACCGCCCAGCTCTGGAAGGCATCCTGGGAGATGGAGTATGGTTATACTTATCTCGGCGCCTTCACCGAGATCGGCGACACCGGCCTCGGAATGGATTACCGCCAGTCCATAGCCTGGGATCACAACACGGAGACCCTCTACTGGGCGCGGTTCTACCCGGTGAACCTCATCACGCTGGAGTCCCAGCTGGTAGAGATCGACCCTGAAACCGCAGAAGCGACGGTTCTGGGCACCCTCAGCGCTGAGACGGGCTGCCTGTTCGCCCCGCTGGGCGCGGCAGCCGCGGCGAGGGACGAGCATCAGAATGTTCCTGCGTATGATATCAGCACGCCGGGCGTTCCCACGCTGAGCCAGTCGATCCTGACACTGAATGTGGGCGGCAGCGAGACGCTTACCTGCACCTTCGATCCCTGGTACAGCCAGAATACCGCCGTGACCTGGTCCTCCAGTGATGAGACAGTGGCCACGGTGGACGAGAACGGCACCGTGACCGGTGTGAGCGCGGGCTCCTGCACAGTCACTGTCACCTCTGAGGCGGACCCGTCGCTGACGGACACCTGCAATGTCACAGTGACGGCGCTGAGCCTGAATCTTAAGGGTACCGTGTCCTATACCTCCGGCGGAGTGAACAATGTTGGAAATTCCAGCCTGTACAGCCTGGATATCGTGGAGGGCATCCCGACCATGGCGGTGGGTGACCGCATCACGGCTCCAGCAGATTTGAACTACGGTCTGCAGCTCAGTGCCGCCACCCTGGCCAACGGTTCCCTGTGGGCCTGCGAGTACGGCAATACGGGCATGATCTATCAGATCAATCCGGAAACCGGTGTGGTGCAGGATGTCTATGAGCCCATCGACGGCGACGTAATGTTCGGCCTGACCTACTCCGAGAATACGAAGATGTTTACCGGTATCATGAACTACTATCTGTATGTGGATCTGCCCATGACCCATGAGATGTATGAGGAGATGCTGGACTCTTATGACGAAACGACATATCAGTATACCTGGCACAGGCTGAACCTTTCCGAGTACCTGGATGCCTCCGATGAGGGCTTCAACACCGGCGAGTCCGGCTACGGCTCCATCGTGGATGTGGTGCTGTGCGGCATCACCACCATTGACCAGAACTTTGACTTCTCCTATAACAACGAATCGCTGGGGAATGATTACTACAAGGACTATCTGGGCAATTGGGCCTGGGACAGCTGCTCTTATACCTCTGACGTGACCTATGTGATGCTGGACAACGTGGGCCGCCTGTGGTACATGGACGAGATCACCGGACTGTCCGGCGAGGAAGAGTGGGGCGAGATGTCCTATTTCAATGAGGATTACTCCACCTATATCTCCGGCAGCCGCAACGGCGTCATCGCCCAGGACAACGGGGACGGGACCTATAACGTGTTCTATCTGCGCAAGGTCGTGGAGACACCGCTGACCGATATGTACCGGGCCGGCACCATGCCCCGCTATACCTATCACTTCTCCGACCTGTATTACGCGGGTTCGGCCGCGGAAGGCGGCGATGTGTTCCTGATGTCCCTGTATGACTACTGGAACAACGGCACCAGCAACGAGTTCTATCTCTATGCGACCGGCACCACGCAGTTCGACAATAACACCTATGAGTATGTCACCAAAGGCGAGATGCTGGTTGACCTTGGCAGCGCCGGAAAAGGCAACATCATCGCCACCATTGCCGATGCCTCGGTGACTGGCGGGCTTCCCTATGACGTTGTCAAGTAAGTGAAGTCTGATGCTGCTCAGCCGGAAGTTCCCGTTGACGGGGACACCTCCGGCGAGGAATAAACCGCATATCTCCGCGGCCCTTTGTAAGGCTCCGGAGACAGAGAAGAGGGTTCGCCGCAGCCTTGCGGCGAACCCCTGACTGCCTTGAGACCCGGCTGTGCGCTCCTGCCCACGCTCATTGCTGTAGGATATCTGTTCTATATCATGCGGCGTAGCGACTGAGTCCTTTTGCCAGTTTTGGAGTGTAGTAACTTTATTCTAACGAACTCAACCGTTTTTTCTGCCCTCAGTCTCACGTCAATTGTAAAGCTGCAAAAAAACCGCAAAAATCCCGTACTTCGCCCTTGACAGCAGGGGAAAAAGCTGATAAAATAAAAAAGCTGTGCCGCATGGATCAGGCAACCAAGAGAGGGGATTTCCCTCCGCCTGCAACAGCGTGCCCTTATTTATATTAGGAAAGAGGTGCAATATAACTATGACCGCAATTATCGTAACTGGCGGCAAGCAGTACCGCGTCAGCGAGGGGGACACCCTCTTCGTGGAGAAGCTGCCTGTGGACGCCGGCGACACTGTGACCTTTGACCAGGTTCTGGCTGTCATCAACGAGGACAGCGCCACCTTTGGTGCGCCCACCGTGGAGGGTGCCAAGGTTGAAGCCGAGGTTGTTAAGAATGGCCGGGGCAAAAAGGTGATCGTATTCAAGTACAAGCCCAAGCGGGGCTACAAGCGCAAGCAGGGCCATCGTCAGCCCTACACCAAGGTCACCATCACCGGCATCACCACCGCCTGATGACCGCAATCTCCTTTCACATGGAGGGGGAGCGCGTTGTGGGCTTTCAGGTTTCTGGTCACAGCGGCTATGCTGAGGAGGGACAAGACATTGTCTGTGCCGCCGTCTCCGCTGCCGTAGGGCTGGTAGAGTGTACGGTCAACACCGTTTTGGGGTTGGCTGCCGACATGAAAATCGACTCAGGAAACGCCGCATTCTCTCTCCGGCTGCCTGGCGGTCTGTCCGAAACGGATGAGGCCACCTGTCAGAATCTTCTGGTCGCTCTGATGGTGTGGCTGACAGATCTGCAGGCAGAGTATCCCGACTATATTTCAGTTATGGAGGTGTAACCACCGTGAAAATTTCCATTCAGTTTTTCGCCCATAAGAAGGGCCTGGGTTCCACCAAGAACGGTCGTGACTCCGAGTCCAAGCGGCTGGGCGTCAAGCGCGGAGACGGTCAGTATGTGCTGGCCGGGAACATCCTGGTTCGTCAGCGGGGCACCAAGATCCACCCCGGCACCAACGTGGGCATCGGGTCTGATGACACGCTGTTTGCCTTGAAGTCCGGTCACGTCAAGTTCCACCGGCTGGGCAAGAACCGCAAGCAGGTTTCCATCGTCGAGTCCGCGCAGTAATTTCCGTCTATGAGCGCCCCGGACATACCTCCGGGGCGCTTTTTGTGGAGGTGTGAGTATGGCTACCAATTTTGTAGATACTGCGAGAATCACCGTCAAGGCAGGCAGCGGCGGCAACGGTGCTGTTGCCTTCCACCGGGAGAAATATATTGCCGCAGGCGGGCCGGACGGCGGGGACGGCGGTCGGGGGGGAGACATCCTTCTGGTGGCGGACAGCCACCTCTCCACGCTGATGGACTTCCGCTATCAGCGGAAGTACGCAGCCTCCAACGGGGCCGATGGATCCGGGGGCAGACGCTCCGGCAAGGACGGTGTTCCACTGACCATCCGGGTACCTGTTGGCACGGTGGTGCGGGACGCCGAAACTGGCAAAATTATCAAGGATATGTCCGACACAAAGCCGTTTGTGCTGGCCAAGGGCGGCCGGGGCGGCTGGGGCAACCAGCACTTTGCCACCCCCACCCGGCAGGCTCCCCGCTTTGCCAAGTCTGGCTCTCCCGGCCAGAGTCGGGAGGTTATTCTGGAGCTGAAGCTACTGGCAGATGTGGGCCTTGTAGGTTTTCCCAATGTAGGCAAATCCACCCTGCTGTCGGTGGTTTCCAAGGCCCACCCGAAGATCGCCGATTACCACTTTACCACGCTCTTCCCCAACCTGGGCGTGGTCTGGGCCGGTGAGGGAGTCTCCTTCGTCATGGCGGATATCCCCGGCATCATCGAGGGTGCTGCCCAGGGAGCCGGGCTGGGCCACGACTTCCTGCGGCACATTGACCGCTGCCGCCTGCTGGTGCATCTGGTAGACGTTTCCGGCAGTGAGGGCCGGGATCCGGTGGAGGACTTCAACACAATCTGCGCCGAACTGACTGCCTACTCCCCGGAGTTGGCCCAGCGGCCCATGCTGGTGGTGGGGAGCAAGTGTGATCTGGTCTATGACCAGGATCCGCTGGGGAGGCTGCGGTCAAAAGCTGAGGCTTTGGGCCTACCGTTCTTTACCCTGTCCTCCGCTACCCACCAGGGCGTTAAAGAGCTGGTGAACGCCATCGTGGAGCAGCTTTCTACCCTGCCCCCGGTGCGAGTCTATGAGCCGGAATATGTTCCCCAGGAGATGCCTGCGGAGCAGCTTCAGGACTTTGATATCCAGATGGAGGAAGACGTCTGGTATGTGGAAGGCCCCCGGCTGGAGCGTCTCATCGAAAATGTTAACTTCGATGACTATGAATCCAGGAGCTGGTTCGACCGCCAGCTGCGGGCTTGCGGCCTGTTTGACAGGCTGGAGGCGCTGGGTATCCAGGATGGAGACACTGTCTCCATGTATGAGCTGGAATTCACCTATGAGCGTTAAATTTGCTCCTATCAAAATGACGAAACAGCAAAGCGCCGCCCCTTCTAAAGGAAAGGGGCGGCGCTTTGCATAATACCGTTAATCAGATGGTGCCTCCGCACCAGTTTCCGACGTCTCGTTTTCGGATCCCTCGCCTGTAATGGCGGATTCCAGGTCGCTGATGATACCGTCCACGTCAGATACATCGGCAAACAGGGTAGATTCCCCGTTGAGCTGCACCAGATAGGTGTCGCTGTCGTAGACGTAGAAGGTCAGCGTAACAGTCTCATAGCCCTCTCGCTCTTGATGGAAGGTCATGGTCATAGCCGTGGACCGCTCGGGCGTCACGCTGGCCGCGCTGCCTGTGGTGCTGACACTCTCCAGCGCTTTCAGAATATCCTCCAGTTCCACGGTGATGCCGTCCAGCTGGAAGACCTTCTCCTCGACAGTCTCTCCGTCCTCGTTCTCTGTGGTAACTGTGGTGCGGAGGAAGGTGTAGTCTGTGCTGTTCAGCGTTACGTCCACCTGGGTGACGTCATCCCAGTTCATCAGAATGACCTCATCGGGCAGCAGATCGTCGGAAGTAGTGTACAGCAGGGTATCGCAGATGGCGGAGGAGACAAGGTACACCATCCGGGAGCCAGCGATGCGGGCATAGCAGCAGCTGTTGCCGTCAGCGTCGGTATAGTAACTGCCAAATTCCAGCGCAAAGGTTTCCTTGGACTCCTGCGTCTCAGTGATGGCCTCGCCGTCCTCGTCCACTTCCCCGGTATCGACCTCTTTGCTGACAGTGTAATAGACAGTAGCCATAACAGAGGGAGCATCCAGGCCGTAGGCGGCCAACTCGTCATCGGTAGCCTTATAATTGATGCAGCTGCTCCAACTCAGATTGGAGACATTGGCGATCAGTGTCTCCGTCAGGTCGGTGTCTAAGGCAATATAACCCTCATCGTCCGCCATATACCAGACATACTTATCGGTATAGGTGATGCCGCTATCCTCCAGATAGTGCAGGGTATAATTTTGGGTATCCCCCTCCATGGTGAAAGCGTAGATATCACTCATGATGGGAATGTCCTCTGTGGCTACCAGGTCATAAAGGCCATAGGTAAAAAAGGTGGGGAAGCTGGAATCCACCAGATATATAGTACTCGCATCCTCGTCATCCGAACCAGTGGACATCATCAGATAGACCTCTCCGCCCAGAGCGGTTTCGTCCCCTATGGTGAAGGTGGTCCTGTTGATCCCGGTGGCTACAGTGACAGTCAACATCGGATCATCCAGCCCGTAGGCGGATATATCCTCAACTGCGGTCTCCAACGTGCGGGAGACAGACACATCCTCCAGTGCAGCAATCATCAGGTTCAGAGTATCGTCCGCCAGAGGGAAGTCGGCATCGGGCGCATAGCTCCAGATCTCCGTCTCGCTGTCATAGTCAAAGGAAAGCTCCTCCCCGTTATAATTCCAGGAGACATTGGTCAGATCAGCAGAATCCAGGGCGAAAATTGTCTCCTCTGTGTCATCCCCCTCACTGACATCAGGATTCAGCAGCGTGGCGACAACAGCCGCAGCGCAGACCGCAATCAACAAGATCAGCAGCAAAAGGAGCTTCTTTCCGCGGGTCATCTGTTTCTCCTCCTAAACCATATCACAATGCCAACCGCCAGACAGATAATGGGCAGAACAGCGATCACGAGGATACCCAGGAAGTTGGCGGTTCCACTGTCCATAACCAGACTGTCAGAGATCAGGCTCTTTGCATGGATGGAGATGCTGTCCTCATCGCCAGCCATATAGTTCAGGCAGTTCAGGAAGAGATCCTGATTGCCGCCCACGTCATAGTTTTCATCCAGCAGGTAGCAGGTGGAGAGCCAGACCACACTGGTCGAGGAACCGTTGTTATTTGTCTCCTCGGCAATGGCGGCCAGGGCAAAGGCACCATCTATATCGCCGTTCTCCTTCTCATAGGTGGCGAGATAGTAGCCATCCAGCTTGGAAAATGCGCTGCTGGAGGTCATCAGCAGCTGGGTGACAGAAAGGCCGTCCCGCAGGTCATCGTTGACGGTAATGCCGTGAGCGATTGCAGCCAGGACATAGAGGCCCTCCTCACTGATAGGATTGACAATATCATGGGTGCCGTACTCCGGCAGGAGCATATAGGGATATTGGTAGTAATTGGTGCTGCTGCCCTCCAGCACAATGCCCTCCGCCTCGCTCATGCCGTAGTATGCCATCAGTTCGTCCAGCTTGGGCCGCTCATCATAGCTGTTCTGGCCATCGCTGCCAACGGGAGATGTCACTAGAATCAGGTTTCCGCCGTTCTGGAGCCAGGCCAGAAGCACCGTCAGCTCTCCATCACTGATGTCCGTAGTGGGGTTGTTGATGAGGATAATGTCAGCGTCCTCCGGGATAATATCGGTGTCCAGCTCACCGTCCTCGTCCGCCTCAAGCAGCTCAATCAGGGAGATAGAGCCTGTTTCGATATTTTCGGCGTCAACGGCGTCGGCATAGGTGTCAGTCAGGGCAGACTCGCCGTGGCCGGTGAGGGTATAGATCTTGGGCAGATCCTCGCTGGTGACATAGTCGATGGCGGAGGTCAGGGCAGATTCACCATCAAAATTCACGTCATATTCCCCAGTGTAGTAGTAATAGGTATAATCATAGACATATATATCATAGTAGTCCACATAGCGGTAACGGTCACCACAGACCACCACCAGGCTGTTGTTATTGATGGTGTCACTATCGGTGTAGTTGGAAGCAAAGGAGGGATAGACGTCTGGATCCCGCTTCACAACAGAGATATGATCACTGAGAACAGTATAGCGATCCAGCAGGATCTCCATATAGGCGTCCTCTTTGCCACTCTGACAAATCCAGTAGATGGTGACGTCATCCTCTAGTCCGCCTGCAATGTTTTTGGTCTGGGAGGACAGGGTGAAGAGCTGCTGGGCGCTGGTGTCATACTGGGTCAAGGTGGAGGGCAGTGCGCTGACGAAAATATTGATTGCAATAATGATGGCCAGCACAATGGCCACGGCCAGTACGCTGTAGCCGCCCGCCCGGAGAGAGCGGGTCCTGAAAGAGGCTTTGAACCCCTCCTTAAAGCTCTTGCGGGGCTGCTGGGCGGACTGCTCCGCCTTGCTGCGCTTGGGCAGATTCATTACTCCCACCTCCTTTTTTCAAGAGACTGAACAGTCAGAAACAGGAAAAGCACCGCCACACTGATAAAATAGACGATTCCGCTGAGATCAAAGGTCCCATAGACAAAGGTATAAAACCGGTCAAAGGGAGAGATGGCGCTGGCAATCGTACTTATGAGCCCCGCAAACCGGGTGCTGTCCACCACATAGAACACAGTTTCACCAATGATCAGCACGGCCCCGGTGACAATACCCACAAAGCTGTTCTTGGTGAAGAAGCCCACCAGCACCGCAGCCAGCAGGAATACGACAGCCAGTACAATGTAGTTAGCATAGGCGCCGGAGGGCAGATAATCCACCAGACTGGACAGGAAATAGATTAACAGCATCACCGCGAAGCAGATACCAGCCGCTACCACCGGATTCTCCGTCAGGGAGGAGATGAACACGCCAATTGCAATGAGGGCAGCCCCCAGGAAGAAGAAAGCCACAATGGTGCCGTAGGCAGCCGGCAGATAGACACTGCCATAGAGTGACAGAACCAGCGGATAGAGACACAGCACCACCAGCGGAATGGCCAGCACCACCAACAGGGAGAGGAACTTGCCAAGAACCACCTTGGCCATGCTGATGGGCAGGGAATAGAGCAGATGGTCGGTGTTCTGCCGCCGCTCATCGGCGATGGTGCGCATGGTCAGGATGGGGACGATGATCACCAGCACCAGGGACATTGCATAGACGGTCAGTTCAAACTGGGCAGAGAGTCCGCTCAGGTTATTGGTCATGGTGTAGATACCGGCAAAGAGCAGCAGAAAAGCTGTAAATACATAGCCATACAGGGTTGTAAAGAGAGTGGTCAGCTCATGACGTAAAATCGCTTTCATTCCTTCTCCTCCTCTCTATCATTTTCTTCCTCCGGCAGGGGTTCCTTTTCCACAGACTCAGCCGCCTGAGACTTGGAACATTTGGCGGGTGCCTTTTTCTCTGCCGCTTCAGTCAACTCAATGAACACATCCTCCAGGCTGGCACTGGCGGTGGTCATCTGGAGGATGGCCCTCCCCGCCTGTGCAAAGGCGAAGAAAATATTCCGGCAGATCTCGTCGGCGTCCTGGGTGTTGCTCTCCACCTGGAGACGAGTGCTGCGCTCATCCTCCTCGGCAGTGACCTTTACCACATGGTCCACGCCTGTTACCAGCTGCTTGGCTTCCTCCGCTCCGGCCTCCACGGTCAGATCCACAGAGACAGTGCCGGAGAACAGGGTTTCCAGCTTTTCTGGGGTGTCGCAGGCTACCAGTCTGCCCTTGGAGAGAATCATGATGGTCTGGCACACCGCCTGCACCTCGGAGAGGATGTGGCTGCTGAGAATCACGGTGTGATCCCGGCCCAAGCGGGCAATCAATTCTCTGATCTCAATAATCTGACGGGGGTCAAGGCCCACAGTGGGCTCGTCTAAAATGATTACCTCAGGATTCCCAAGCAGGGCCTGCGCGATACCCACCCGCTGCTTATAGCCCTTAGACAGGTGCTTGATAAGCCGGTCGGCCACATCGGTGATCTGGGTGACGCTCATGGCCCGGTTCACCTGGCTCTCCCGTTCCTTGGCGGGAACGCCCTTGGCCTGGGCCACAAAGCTGAGATACTCCCGGGGCGTGCGATCCAGATAGAGGGGCGGCTGCTCCGGCAGATAGCCGATGAGTTTCTTGGCCGCCTCCGGCTCCTCAAAGATATCATGGCCTCCAATTGTCACTTCGCCGGAGGTGGCGGCAAGGCATCCGGTCATGATGTTCATCGTTGTGGACTTCCCCGCGCCGTTCGGCCCCAGGAAGCCATAAATCTGTCCCTTCTCTATATGGAAGGATAGGTCGGATATAGCGGTATGTCCGCCATATCGCTTGGTCAAATGTCTGACTTCAATCACATCTGATCCTCCTTTGCAATTGTACCCGCCAGCCAGAGGCAGACGATACTGATCCATATAACAGTATGCCACTTCATTCTTAAAATTGGCTTAAATTGGGGAGGCCTTTTAAGATAATTCTGTCCTAGGGTGCCTTTCGGGACGCCCGTGTAGATCAGATGGGCGATTCTCACTCCCCACATCATGTCTGCGGCCTCCCCGCAGGGGATGGAAATGGTGCCATCCGCTACCATGGATACCAAGTCCTTGGGAGCGGATCATCACTGCCTGCATAAAGGCGGCGGCCCGCTCCCTGTCAATGCCGAGGTAACCCGCCAGGGACATGCAGTCAAATTTTCCAAGAGGTTTCGGAAAATATCTTTTCAAAACCCTTGCGTATGGCTGCTTTTTCCTGTATAATAGAAAAAGAAAGAATCGTGTGAGCTGCACAAGGTAAATCAGGAATCAGAAAGGATGAAGCGAAGCTATGGTAGAGCAAAAGTTCCAAAAGGTACTTGCCGCAAACCGCGGCGAAATTGCTATCCGCATTTTCCGGGCCTGCCATGACCTGGGGCTGCACACGGTAGCCATGTACTCCAATGAGGACACCCTTTCCCAATTCCGCACCAAGGCGGACGAGGCATACCTCATCGGTGAAAACAAGAGCCCCTTGGGGGCATATCTGGATATCCCTGCCATCATTGATCTAGCAAAGCACAGGGGTGTCTCCGCTATTCATCCCGGTTATGGCTTTTTATCCGAGAATGCCGACTTCGCCCGGGCCTGTGAGGCGGCGGGCATCAAGTTTATCGGCCCGCCCTCTGATGTCTTGGGCAAGATGGGTGATAAGCTGGAGGCAAAAAAAATCGCGAAGGCGGCCAATGTACCCACAATCCCCGGCTCCCGTGTCCCCTTGAAGGATGGGGAGGAGGCTCTGGCCAAAGCAATTGAATACGGTTTTCCCATCATTTTGAAGGCAGCGGCAGGCGGCGGCGGTCGCGGTATGCGCCGGTGTGACGCGCCGGAGGAAGTCATCCCCGCCTTTGAGCTGGTACGCGGGGAGGCAAAAAAGGCCTTTGGCAACGATGACATCTTTATTGAAAAGTTCCTGGTGGAACCCAAACACATCGAGGTGCAGATCCTGGCCGATGAGCATGGCAACATCGTACACCTGGGTGAGCGGGACTGCTCCCTCCAGCGACGCTATCAGAAGGTAGTGGAATTTGCGCCTGCCTTTTCTGTGCCTGCGGAAACCATCGCACGCCTGCGGGAGGACGCTGTTAAAATTGCCCGGCAGGTAGGCTATGTCAATGCCGGAACAGTGGAGTTCTTGGTGGATAAGCAGGGGAACCACTACTTCATTGAGATGAGCCCCCGCATCCAGGTGGAGCATACCGTCACCGAGATGATCACCGGCATTGACCTGGTGCGGGCGCAGATCCTGGTGGCACAGGGCTACCCCCTGTCCATCCCGGAGATCGGCCTTGCGAGCCAGGACGACCTCCGCATCAACGGCTATGCCATCCAGTGCCGGGTCACCACCGAGGATCCCTCTAACGGCTTTGCCCCGGACACTGGCAAGATCACCGCCTA
>CAYUUP010000053.1:10844-11188 GCA_964447925.1 uncultured Oscillospiraceae bacterium | reverse complement strand
CCAGCAGGTCCGCGGCGCCATCGTCCTGCCCAATGGCACCGGCAAGTCCGTCCGGGTGCTGGTCTTTGCCAAGAACGAGAAGGCCGATGCCGCCCGTGCCGCCGGCGCTGAATACGTGGGTGACATGGATCTGGTGGAAAAGATTCAGAAGGAAAACTGGTTTGACTTTGATGTGGTCATCGCCACCCCCGATATGATGGGTGTGGTGGGCCGTCTGGGCCGTATCCTTGGTCCCAAAGGCCTGATGCCCTCCCCCAAGTCTGGCACCGTCACGCCTGATGCCGCCAAGGCTGTCGCGGATGCCAAGGCAGGTAAGATAGAGTACCGCCTGGACAAAACCAACA
>CAYUUP010000053.1:0-10834 GCA_964447925.1 uncultured Oscillospiraceae bacterium | reverse complement strand
CCCATTGGAAAGGTTTCCTGTGGCTTCGAGAAGCTCCAGGAGAACTTTAACGCCCTGGTAGGCGCCGTTGTCAAGGCCAAGCCTGCCTCCGCTAAGGGCCAGTATATCCGCAGCTGCACCGTTACTTCCACCATGGGTCCCGGCATTAAGGTGAATCCCGCCAAGCTGATGTGATTTCCCGCCAAGCTGCCTTTGGGTGCGCCGGTACCGGATCTTCTTTCCGGCTCGCGGCGCACCTTGTGTTATCTCAGTTTTGATTATTCAGTCGCTGAATGCAATGAGGGTCGGAATATCTGCCCCTGTTCATCGCATCCATATCAGGAGAGGAAGGTAAAACGAACATGAAAAAACTCAGTCGCTGCCTCGTCGCGTCGCTGGTCCTCATCTCATTGTTGTCTGCTTTAGCCGGCTGCTCCAACCCATTCAAGGGACTGGACGGCAGTCAGCAGTCAGATGATTCCTCAGAAGCCGGGAAGGTGTCAGAGGGCGGCAGCCAGCAGTCAGATGATTCCTCGGAAGCCGGGAAGGTGTCAGAGGATGGCAGCCAACAGTCAGGCGATTCCTCAGAAGCCGGGAAGGTGTCAGAGGACGGCAGATCCGTGGGAGAGACGTGGACTGTGTCAGCACGGTTAACTGTGTCCGATGTGTCCGACTCATTTGCCGACTACAATTATCAACATACCCAGCTCACCGCTGACACCGTCATGACCATCACCAATGGCGAGGACTGTAGCTATTCGATAACAGATGCGGATGGGAATAATTTCTCAACCAATTTCTCTATTTCTCCATCCTCCGGAGCTATCTCTCGCTCTGAATACAACAGCTATGGAGAGAGGACAAATTATTTTTACGTTGATATCAGCGATGTGGGCGAGAACGCTTATACACTGGGCAATGTTATTTATCAGTATGACTATGATCCGGATGGCCTTGTCCAGTCCTTCGTCCGTAACGGAATCACAGGTGGCTCCGGCACTTTCTATGATGAGGATGCCGTCAGCAAAAGAGTTGTGTTCCATGTAACCTATGCCGCAGATGAATTTGATCCCAATGAATTTCCTCCCATCAATGCGGAGACAAATGCATTTCTGGATTATTTTCTTTCATGGCCCGGCAGCCAGATTACCGTAGCGGTGGCGGAAGATGAGGACGGTGAAAAAGGCGGACTGTTCTTTTATAAGTATGACGAGGCGGGAAATCTTGTCGCGGAGTACGCCCCATATTTCAACAGAGTAGAAGAGTATGACGCGGCCGGGAACTTTGTCTCCGCGTATCTCTCAGAGCATGCTCGTTTGGATCGTGAGGCGCCCGTCTCCTCATTTGAGGGTGTGAAATTGACAAATATGCAGCAGATGCATGGCATATGGGTTCTCAATCCGACTGAACAAGCCAACAGCGCTGCTGAACTGCGGAAGATGGCGGAAAACGGTTTCGCGCTGTTCCTAGATGCCAATACAGGCTATATAGCCCTTTATATGGAGGAGGAGCTGCTGCTCTGCGAATGGACGCAGCAAGATGACTGGACGGTTGATATATACTACGATTTCATGAATGACGCCATCTCTCAGGACCCAGCGGCGGGAGATCTAATCTTGTCTGGCACGTATAATCCGGACACAGGCGTTATAACACTCCAGTCTGATGCGGAAACGTTCGAAATGCTCCGCTGGTAAAAGCGGCTCACCTCGGAACATTCAAAATTTTCGTGTTTTCGGGCATCCGGGGGTTGACAATCCCCGGATGCCCTGTTATAATATATAACTGGCGTTCAAAGACAGCAGGAGAACGTAACTGGGGTGTTCCGTCCCCATCCTGCCGAGAGTGCATTCATAGCAGTTCCCCGTTGGGGGAGTGAATATGTGTGATGTCCTCTGTTCTTTGGCCCAGAGGATTTTTTATTTGTCGGAGGTGAAATAACTATGCCTAACGCAACTGTTCTCAGTGAGAAGCAGGCTGTCGTGGCCGCTCTGAAGGATCGTGTCCAGAATGCCCAATCCGGCGTCCTGGTGGATTACCGGGGCGTCACCGTAGCCCAGGACACCCAGCTCCGGAACGAATTCCGGAAGGAGTCCGTGGAGTATTCCGTGGTGAAGAACACCCTGCTGCGCCGCGCCCTGGACTCCAGCGGCCTGGAGGAACTGGATTCCGTCCTCAACGGCACTACCTCTCTGGCCACTGGCAACGATGACCCCATTGCCCCCTTCCGCATCATCAGCGAATTTGCCAAAAAGCTGGAGGGTGAAGACAAACTCACCATCAAGGCCGCCTATATGGAAGGCAAGGTGCTGTCCCAGGCGGAGATTGCCCAGCTGTCCACCCTGTCCTCCAAGAAGGATCTGTATGCCCAGCTGGTGGGTACCCTGATGGCCCCCATGGCTAACCTGGCTGCTGTTGTGGCCGCAATTGCCGACAAGGGCGGCGAGGCCGCTCCCGCCGCCGAATAAGCGGGGCGCTGGCCTTTAAAAAGGGCCAGACATAATCTGTTTCAAATACTCTATGTACAGGAGGTAAATTACAATGTCTGAGAAAATTACTGCTATTGTGGAAGAGATCAAGGCTCTCTCCCTGCTGGAGGTCAAAGAACTGACTGATGCCCTGAAGGAGACCTTCGGCGTTGAGGCCATTGCTATGGGCGGCCCCGCTGCCGGCCCCGCCGCCGAGGCTGTTGAGGAAAAGACCGAATTTGACGTGGTCCTCACCGGCTTCGACGCCAGCGCCAACAAGGTTGCTGTCATCAAGGCTGTCCGTGAGATCACCGGTCTTGGCCTGAAGGAGGCCAAGGCTGCCGTGGACAATGCCCCCACCACCCTGAAGGAGGCCGTTTCCAAGGAAGACGCCGATGCCATCAAGGCCAAACTGACCGAGGTTGGCGGCACTGTGGAGCTGAAGTAAAAGCGTTCTCCCCTTCTTCGACAACAAGACAATGTAAGGCCGTTTCCGGATCCAATCTGTCCGGAAGCGGCCTTTTTCATTTTAGATTTTTGCCATTTTTTGGAAAAGTTACCTGTATCGAATTGACAAAACTGAAAAACAATGATATAATTTGATAGATAAAGTGCAACAAAATTTTTTCTGAAATCGTCCTTTTTTAAGCTAATTTACAGCATTCTGATATAAACTCTTTATATTGCTCTTTCGAGGTCTGCCCATTTTATGGCAAACATCCAGTTTTCTTAGCGGGCCCTGAATTCATAGAAGGAGGATACATATATGCAGGTTCTAATTGTTGAAGACGAAGAATATCTGGCGGAAGCCCTGGCCCAGATGCTCCAGGAAGAGAATCACACCTCTGACATCGTCTATAATGGCAGGGAGGGCCTGGAACGGGCCAAAAATGGGTTATATGATGTCATCTTGCTGGACGTGATGCTGCCAGAACTGGACGGTTTCTCTGTGGTGCAGCAGCTTCGTGCTGAAGGCATCAACACGCCAGTCCTCATCCTCACCGCAAAGGATGACGTGGCGGACACTGTTACCGGCCTGGATTGCGGTGCCGATGACTACATGACCAAGCCCTTCAATCAGGACGAGCTGTTGGCCCGTGTCCGCGCCTTGGGCCGCCGACAGGGAGAGGTCCAGATGGACACCCTGACCTATGAGGATTTGATTCTGGAACTGGAGCAGCACCAGCTGCGCTGCGGAAAGAAGTCCGTCCGCCTGGGCTATAAGGAGTTTGAGGTCTTCCGTATGCTGCTGGCAAATCCCCGTGCAGTGGTGTCCAAAACCAGGTTCATCAACAAAATTTGGGGATTGGACACCACCGTGGAGGACAACAACGTAGAGGCCTATGTTTCCTTTCTCCGCAAAAAGCTCAAGTATCTGGAATCCAAAGTGGGCATTGTCACCCTTCGGAAAAGCGGCTACTATCTGGATGTCATAAATCAATGATCGAACAACTCCGGCGGAAATATATCTGCTCTCATATGGCTCTGGCTACGATTATCCTGGTGGGACTGCTGCTGCTTCTGGTTCTTTCCTTCTTCTTCTATCAGACATCTCAGGTCTTTGGCGCACTGGATTCCGCCGTCCAGCAGGGAACTCCTGCCAAACAGATGAAGCTGGATATGCCGGGAGAGAACGGTATATCTGCTAACAGCGAGATAAATACGCCAGATTCCGCTACCCCGGAGCAGCCTGTGGAGGACGGCAATTCCGCCCGCTTTCAATATTCCTATCCAACCTTTGTGGTCGAGATCGACAGCGAAGGGGAGATTATCAAAGTCACCGGCATCAATGTAGAGGTGTCGGACGATTTGGCCTTGGAGTCAGTGGAATCCGCCTTGGGCCGCAAGGCAGCAAAGGGAATCCTGTGGCAGCTGCAGCTTGCTTATTGCGCACTGCACGGTATGCCCGGCCACAGCATACTGGTTTTTTTGAATATCCAGGAGGTCACACGAAGCTTCATCGTCTTTGCCTGCCTGTGTATCTTGGCCGTCTGCGGAGCAATGGTGTGTTGCTATTTCTTTGTCCGCAGATCGGCTGCCTCCAGCCTGCGGCCAGTTGAGACAGCCTGGAAGCAGCAACGGCAATTTATAGCGGATGCCTCCCATGAGTTGAAAACTCCCATCACCGTCATTCTGGCCAATACGGATATCATGCTGGCTCATCCGGAAAAGTCGGTGGAGGATCAGTCCAAATGGCTGGAACACATCCGGAGCGAGGCTATGCGGATGCAGGAACTGGTAACCGGTATGATGTATCTGGCCCGGGCGGACAGCAATCAGCAGCCCATGACCAAGGAACTGCTTTCTCTGACCGAGCTTGTCTATGATTGCGTCCTTCCCTTTGAGCCGGTGGCCTTTGAGTCTGGGCTGGTTCTAGACTACGATGTGGCCCAGGACATTTCCGTCACCGGGGACAGCACACAGCTGAAGCAGCTGGTGATGATACTGCTGGATAATGCCTGCAAATACACCCCCAGCCCCGGCAAAATTGATCTGCAGCTGGAGCGATGTGATGCGCAGGCGCGGCTCACTGTCCATAACTCCGGCCCGGCCATCCCGGCGGAGGATCTGGTGCGGATTTTTGAACGGTTCTACCGAGCGGATAAATCCCGCACCCGGCAGTCCGGGGGATCTGGCCTTGGCCTGTCCATTGCCCAATCTATCGTGGACGCCCACGGCGGACATATCTCGGTCAAAAGCACAGAGGGCGCGGGGACGGAATTCACCGTCCTTCTGCCCTTGGCAGCGGATCCGCCCCACAGTGATTGAAGGCCCGGCAGGCTGTATAATTCTGTTTTTTACCGCAATAGTTTGGCTTCCTTCCTGTTGCCTATATGTGTCTAAAAAATCAGCTGCCGTTTCGCATACAACCAGATTTTTCACAGATTGAGGGGCTGTTCATAGAGAACAGCCCCTCAATTTGGATTTTTTGATTTGGGCAGGACTTTATTCCCACCTGAATCATGGGATGACCTTAGTTTTGAAAAATACCACAAGGCGGAGGCTCACTCCTCCTCTGGCACCGGAAGGACCGCAATTCTGATCTCCAGCACCCGCATTTTGCGGATGGCAGTGACGGTGACCTCCAGATTCTCATACTGAAAGGTGTCCCCCACATGGGGGACGTGTCCCAGCTGGTCGATGACCCAGCCGGACACAGTAGCGCTGTCGCACTCCTCCCGGAGATCAAACAGCTCAAATACATCGTTCAGGTCAGCGGAGCAGGCGATGAGATAGGAGCCATCCTCCTGCTGCTTGAAGCTCTCCACCACCTCATCGTGTTCATCCCAGATCTCGCCCACTAGCTCCTCCAGAATGTCCTCCAGAGTCACCAGCCCTTCAGTGCCGCCAAACTCATCCACAATGATTGCCATGTGAACCTTTTGCCGCTGAAGGGTATGGAGCAAATCGGATATCTTAGCCGAAGGGGTGGCATAGGCGGCGGGGCAAATCTCCTTTTGCCACTCTGTACTGCCCCGGTTGCCCGACCGCAGGAAATCCTTCTCATGGAGGATGCCAACCACATTGTCAATAGAACCGTGATACACCGGCAGCCTGGAGTAATTTGTCTCGGAAAAGACGGCCTGCACCTCCTGGACGGTAGCGGTATCCTCAACGGCAGTCATATCCACTCTGGGCACCAAGATTTCCTCCGCTTCCAGATCCGAAAACTCGATAGCGGATCGGATCAGACGGCTCTCCTGCTGGTCAAGTCCGCCATCGCTCTCCGCTTCGGACACCATGGTGATGAGTTCGCTCTCGGTGATGCCGCCATCATCCCTGTGATCGAAAAAGTGGTCCAGCACCCTGTGCCATTGGTCAAAAAGGGCACACAGTGGCCGCAGCACCATCATAATAAATCGGATGGCTGGAGCCACTCCCATAGCCACCTTCTCGGCATTCTGCTTTGCCAGCGTCTTGGGGGTAATTTCCGCGAAGGTCAGAATGGTCAGTGTCATGACCACTGTGGACAGCACTGCCCCATACAGGGGGAAGAATCGGGAAAAGAAGAATGCTCCCACAGTAGAGGCCACAATATTGACGATATTGTTTCCGATCAGTATGGCGGAAATCAGCCGGTCATACCGATCCAACAGATCCAGCACCCGTTGGGCGCGGCGGTTTCCCTCCTCCGCCCAGGTCAGAAGTCGGATGCGGTTGCAGGAGGAAAAGGCGGTTTCCGAGGCGGAGAAAAAGAAAGATCCTGCCTCCAAGCAAATCAAAGCGATTAACATGGCTATACTGCTGCTGTCCATTATGGACTCATCACGCTCCTTGTTTACAGGGGCAACTGCGTATTGCCCTTTAGCTCATATGTGCTTCAGATTACGATAATAGTAATGTATTGTATTGCTCTGCCAGCCAGTCAATGACAGCCTGACGGCCCTCCTCAGTGGCAGGGGCGGAAAACCCGGCCTGGATCTCGCTCTCCTCCAGGCAGTTCTCCCCCAACCACACTAGAGCGGAAAGAGCCTGAATCTCCTGCCCTTCCTGTTCCGTCTCTGGCTTTACCTGAAACCGCAGTCCCCGATAAGATCCGAGAAAGCTGTTCCCATTAAGAAAAACCGCCAAGTTGGGCAGGAAAAAAAAGGGATCCTCCTGTATTGTCACTGCTTTTCCCCCTTGATGTTCCAGGCGCAGCCGCTCTGCGGCTCGCCCTCGCCAAGTGTTCACATTATACCGCGGTCACTAACCTCATGCTTCACCCGCTGGCTTGCATCCGCTTAAGTGTTCACATTATACCACAACACAATTCAAAATCCAAGTGACAAATGGATTTTTGTCCCCATTTTTTCTCCGCCATCGGAGGGATTTCGCCAGTTCTCATCATCCATTCTCCGGCAAGTGGCATACTCGGTGACAAATCTCCGCAGAAGAGCGGATCCCAGCTAATCCATCTGTTTTTCATCCTGCTGCCCATGTATAAAAGAAAAACCCGGCTGCCGTTTCGCGTGCAACCGGATTTTACAGGCTGGCCCAACTCCCCTTGGGCGCTGGAAAAAACATGGCTATAAGATCAAATGCTGTTCACTTTCACTGGCCCACGCAGGCGGCGCAGTTACGGCTGCACGTCCAAAGGCGCTCAGCCGTCTCCTGCCAGTTTTCCGCATAGTCCGCCGTCTTCGCCGTCAAATGCTCCACACTCTCCGGGGACTGCAAGTCTGTGGAGTGGGCGCCGGTTCTCTCCACAATTTCCCGAATCTTCTCTGGGTTCTCCAGCATAGGACAGGGCTGAAGCATATTGTTGTTAAAGGGCTGGCCATCGTGATAGGCCATAAAAAGCGGAGAGGTCAGCGCCTCTAACAGAGTCTTCTCCCGGATATTGGAATCAGAATAGTGGATAAAGACACAGGGATCACAATCGCCGTTGGCATTAATATGCAAGAAGCGCCTTCCGCCGGCGATACAGCCGCCCACATACTCGCCATCGTTCTGGAAATCCATCATGAAGATGGGCTTAGTATGACGGTACTCGTCCCGGATCTTGTGATAGATATACTCCCGCTGCTCCGGGGTGGGCAGCAGCTCCGGAGTTGCGTCATTCCCCACGGGCATATAGTGGAAGTACCAGACGAAATAGGCCCCCATATTGATGATTTTATCTATGAAGTCGCTGGAGGTGATAGAGTCCATATTGGCCCTGGTATAGCAGGCGGATATGCCAAAAGGCAGGCGCCGTTCCTTCAGCAGTTCCATGGCATGGATGACCTTTTGGTAGACGCCCTCGCCCCGGCGACTGTCGGTAGCCTCTTCAAAACCCTCCAACGAGATGGCGGGGATGAAATTTTTCACCCGGAGCATATCATCGGCAAACGTCTCGTCAATAAGGGTGCCGTTGGTGAAGCAGAGGAAAACGCAGTCATCGTGCTTGTTGCACAGGGCAATCAGATCCTTCTTCCGTACCATTGGCTCGCCACCGGTGTAGATATAGATGTAGACACCCAACTCCTTGCCCTGACTGATGATGTCATCAATTTCGTCAAAGGACAGATTTAGCCGGTTCCCATACTCCGCCGCCCAGCATCCAGTGCAGTGGAGGTTACAGGCAGAGGTGGGATCCAGCAGGATGGCCCAGGGGACATTGCAGCCGTACTGCTCCCGCACCTCCTGCTGCCGCCGCCAGCCCACCAAATTGCCATTGACAATAAAGTTGGTGAATACCGTTTTCAGCACATCATTATCCACCTCTTTCACCATGTTGATAATGAATTTGTGCCAATTATCTTCCGGATCGTTGATTACCTTGCGGATTACATCCCGCTGCTCCATAAAGCTGTCTTGGTCATCTCCGGCAAATCTGTCCGTCCAGGCCATCAGCTTGGGCAAATTCTTTTCCGGATCCTTTTCTAGATAGCCCAAGGCCTGACGGATTGCGGCAGATTGAATGACTGTTTTTACGCTCATAATCGGTTCTCCTTTCGATGTTCGGGGTGGTGCCAGGATACATAGCCTGTTTTGCTGGCGCAAGCGAGCCGCTCTCCTCTTTATTCACATTCTATGTCCGCTACCGGGAAAAAACAATGTGCAAAACAAAAGGAGTGTCCTAAAATAGGACACTCCTGGAAAATTGTCTAATTTTGTCTTTCCAAAGGAAACACCGTACAATTGAGCTAGACGGATTCGCAAGGAATTTTACGGCAGAAAAGGACACAAGTTGCAGGAATACTTTATGTATTTTAATCGCTTGGAACCATTTATTGCATAAAAGGCCCGCAAAGTACTCCCGGTACAATTCTAATTCTGGCCCGGTTCAGCCTCCTCCGCGCATCGGTCTGCCATGTACTGCACGCTGTCCCCAAAAAAGCGGATCAGCTTATCCTGGAGGAAAGCCACATCATGGGGCATACCCGCCTCTGCCCAGGAGAGGAACAGTCCGGTGGTGCCATAGGTGAGGATATCCAGCACAAATTGCCTGTCTTCCACACAGACTGTCCGCCCGGCCAACGCCTGATCAAAAGCTGCCGCCACCCGGGGGGCCAGGATTCTGTTCAGCAGCCGCTCCAGTTGGGGCCACTCCACCGATTGAATGATGTTCTTCAGCCAGACCCGGTTCTCCGGGGCGTAGTCCAGGGCAGCGGCTATGTCCCGCACCCAAAATTCTTTTGTACTCTGGTCGGTGACAAATGTACGGCACTCTTCCACCAGCAGCCACTCTACCAGGTCATAGATATCATGGAAGTGATAGTAGAAGGTGTTTCGGCTTACTTGAGCCTCATCTGCCACGTTCTGAACCGTAATATGATCCAGAGGACGTTTCTCCAGCAGTCGCTTCAATGCGTTGCCCATAGCCTGCTTTGAAAATTGGTTCACTGGTTCATCATCCTTTGCATAATCTGAACCGTCTCCGTTTTATGTGATTTTGATTATTATAGCAGATTTTTTCTTCTGCCGCAAGCGGAGAGCAAGCAATCCTTCCCGGCGGACAAATCCGGGGGCGTTTCACCCGCGCCGGACTGTAAACCGCAGGCTCAATACAGTCTGACGCCCATGAAAGAAGCTGACAGGGCAATAATTATCACCACCGCCACCAGCACCAGTGCTAATGCGATGATAAGTCCGCAGAAATAGGACCGGGCATAATTCCGCAAATTGATATTTTGAGCTGACACGGCAAATACAATCAGCAGAACAAGTCCCGCAATAGGCAGCACAAATAAAAACGAATATCCAAAATAGCCCCATGCGCTGATGGGCTTGTATTCTGTAGGAACCGCTGCCCGGTCTGTCCAGGCGGATCGCTGTTCATAATGCGGCTGGCTCTGCTGGTATGTACCCTGCCCCTGAGACTGTAAATACTGGGGCGCGGGCTGTTCTGTCTGCGGCGTATACTGGTTTGTGGGCTGCTCGGCCTCCAGCCTTGCTCCGCACTTGCCACAAAAGGCCTGCCCTGTGGAGCAGGGGGCGCCGCAGCTCCGGCAATACATCCCGCCATTTTCTCCACCGTTTGCCGGCCTATCTTCCACTGCGCCAGAGTACTCTTGATATTCTGTCATCTTCAATTCTCCTCTCTCTTCGTCTTCCTGTTGGAAAACATATTTTAACTTATTATACCACGGCGAATTTTTCATTTCAATACTTTTCGTGAAATACCTGCAATCAGGCTGTAGGTGTTACAATGATGTGTGACGAGGCTGAAAAAAGGATAGCGAATAGGAGCGAGCTGTGATAAGGTTAAGTTGCTGAGACTAAACCGAAAGGCAGACGCGCCCATTCGCTATGAATGAGATAACACTTTCCATATCATGTGGCCTATGCTATCGAGTGTATTCAAAAATTTCCCTATGCGGCCCCTTAATTGGCACTCCCTGAAACACGTCATATCTGCGCACCCAATGTGCCACACATCATTGACAAACCTACAACAGTCAGGCATATCTCGCGCCACA
>CAYUUP010000052.1:0-11637 GCA_964447925.1 uncultured Oscillospiraceae bacterium | reverse complement strand
TCTGCCGGTTGTTGGAGATGAAATACTGCTGGATGCGGCCCCCGGTGGTGAGGATCAGGGGGTACTCCTCCGCCAGGTCAGGGCGGCTCACTGGGCTTTCCGGCACTTCTTCCCAGTTTGGCAGGGGATCCACACCCGCACCTGCCGCAATGGTAGAGTACAGTTCAAACTTCCCTGTGGGAGTGTCAAAGCGGCCCCGCCGCTGGTAGTTGTAATACGTCCGCTTCGGCTGGAGGAAGCCCATGTCCTTGAACTGCGCCCAGGTCAGCCCGGCGTACTCCGGGCGGCGGCGGGCCATCTCCCGGAGGGACTGGTCCAGCAGCTCCTGCTGGCTCTCCGCCCCGTAGTCCAGGCCCATCCTGCGGCACAATTCCTGCATGAATTCCTCATCGGACTTGCACTCCCCCACCTGGATGACTTGCCGCATGGCCAGCATGGCCTGGTCGGCGAACTCCGGCATACAGAAGACAGAATCTACCTCGGGCCACAGGGCAGCGGGCAGAACATAGTCCGCCAGCTGGGCGGTGGGTGTCATGAAGAAGTCCATGTAGACGAAGCAGTCCAGCGCCTTCAGGCAGGTATAGGTGTGGCGGCTGTCCGGCACGGAAATCAGAGTGTTGTTGGCGTTGGAAAAGAGCCCCCGGACGGGATAAGGCCGCCCCGTGCGCATAGCGTCCAGCACAAAATAAGGGTGGGCAAAGAGCTTGGGGGAGATGGTTCCGTTGTTCATGGGGTAGTCCCCGAAGAGGCCCCGCGCGGCAAGCTCCGGCGGAAGACGGTCAAAGAGAGGGTTTTCAGTGGGGGCAATCTCCATGGACTCCACAAAGCCCCCTGGCACATCATAATTCCCGGTGACAGCGGGAATCATAAAAATGGCCCGACAGGTGTGGAAGGAGTTGGTGGACTGTTCGATAGCACAGCCCCACTCCATGGAAAGGGGCTTGATGGTGCCGATCAGCCGGGCGGCCCGACGGATGTCCTCCGCCGCCACCCAAGTGATTTTTTCCACCCGTTCCGGCGGCCACAGGCGGCAGCGCTCCCGCAATTGGTCAAAGCCATAGCACCAGCTCTCACAGAAGTCGTGGTCATATAAGTCCTCCTCAAAGAGGATGTTCAGAATAGCCAGCGCCAGCGCTCCGTCTGTCCCCGGCCGCAGCCGCAGCCAGAGGACGGCCTGTCGAGCCAATTCTGTGGGCTGAGGATCTACTACGATGAGCGGCGTCCCCTGTCGGGCGGCGTCCTTGATGTGCCACTGCAGTTCGCCGTCTGCCCCGCTGATGGCGGGATTGGCTCCCCAGACCAGGATTCCAGCGGGTTTGACGTTTCCGTAGTAGTCCACGCCGGCGAAGTGTCCCGCTGTCAGGTCACCCGCATTCTTCCGGGGGCCAAGGCAGATGAGAGCGCCGGAGGAGGTGGCGTTGGGTGTCCCTAAAACATTCCCGAAGCGCCAGAACTGAGAGAGATGGTGCCGACCGGTGCCGGAGATAATGGCGATGCTTTCGGGGCCAAAGGCTTCCCGGATGGCGCCCATCCGGGCGGCGATCTCATCATAGGCGGTATCCCAGGAGATACGCTCCCACTTTCCCTCGCCTCGCTCCCCCGCCCGGCGGAGGGGATAGGTCAGCCGCTGGGGGTGATAGACCTGCTGGATGATGGACAGCCCCTTAACACAGCCGCGGCCATGGTTCAGCGGCCCCTCCTTGTCGGGGACGGCTTTCACCAGCCGGCCGTCCTCCACTGTCAGCAGATAGACACAGCCGCCGTGACAGCCCCGGCAGGCCGCCCGGGTGGTGGTTCTCATGGCGGTTTTCCCCCTCCCTTCCATCAATCTTCTTTATATAAGCATACCACAGAATGTGGCAAAAGCAAAGTACATTTTTTCCCCGCAGCCTGCCATACTACAGAAAAAACAAGGAGGAAGGCAGACTTGAAGATTGCTTTTTTCGGCGCCAGGGACTATGACCGTATCTGGTTCGAACCCCTTGCCCGCCAGCAGCAGGAGGCGGGATTTCCCTGCGACATCCACTTTCTGGAGGCCAATCTGACCCAAGATACGGCGGTGCTGGCCCGGGGACATGAGGCGGTGTGCGCCTTTGTAAATTCTGATTTGGGAGAGCGGGTACTGGATATTCTCCACAGCTGCGGCGTGGGGCTGGTTCTGCTCCGCTGCGCAGGCTTTAACAATGTGGACATGGGAGCCGCCCGGCGACTGAATATGACCGTCCTGCGGGTACCAAATTACAGTCCGGAGGCTGTGGCGGAACACGCCATGACCCTGGCACTGGCCGCCAACCGAAGGATACACCGGGCATATTCGAAGGTGAGGGAAAACGATTTTTCACTTACCGGCCTGCTGGGGCAGACGCTTCATCGCCGCACGGCCGGGATTGTGGGTACAGGCAAAATCGGCTCCGCTATGATAAACCTGTGCCGGGGCTTTGGTATGCGGGTGCTGGCCTACGATGCCTATCCCAGCAGCCAGCTACGGCAGATGACCACCTATGTGAGCCTAGAGGAGCTGCTGCGGGAGTCTGACCTGGTTTCTCTACACTGCCCGCTGACTCAGGAAACCTATCACCTCATCAACCGGGAAACGATCTCCATCATGAAGGACACCGCCATTCTGGTGAACACATCCCGGGGCGCCCTCATTGATACCGAGGCCTTGCTGGAGGCTCTGCGGCGAAAAAAATTTGCCGCTGTGGGTTTGGATGTCTACGAGGACGAGGACGAGCTGGTGTATGAGGATTTTTCCGACGATGTCATCACCAACGAGACGGTTCCCCGCCTATTGGCCTATCCAAATGTGGTGGTTACCAGCCATCAGGGCTTTCTCACCACCGAAGCGCTGCAGGCCATCGCCATTGTCACCCTGGAGAATGCCTATGCCTATGCCCATGGGCTGCCGCTGGAGAATGAGGTGAGATAGGGGAGAACAAAGCGATGGGGCTGTAAAGAAAGCTGTAAGCAAAGGCAGGCTGTCCCTCGCGGGACAGCCCCTTGTTCAGCGCCAAAGCATTACAGATTCTCTACCACGGCAAAGGCGTGGCGGTTGCACCAGTGGAGGTTCCCCACCTTCTTGCAGTCACCGATGATAAAGGTGTCGGCCGTGACGCCGTAAAGCTCCATGGCGTCCCGGCTGAGGGAAGCCATGCCGCCCAGAGCCACTACGTCATCGCAGGGCAGGGTATGCTCCGTCCCGTCTGCGGTGTGGTATTTTACGAAACCATCGCCGATTTCGGTGGTGACGGCTCCAGTGACATAGTCAATGTTGTTCAGAGTCTGGAAGTATTCGTCGATGGTTTCCCGGTAGTGGATGGGGGTGGCATCGGGGGCGAGGGTGTTACCACGGGTCAGGATGGTGACATTGTGACCGTTTTCCGCCAGATAGAGGCCGGCTTCGGTACCCGACTCGGAACCGCCGATTACGACGCATTCCTTTCCCATCTTCTGCTCACTGCCAAAGACGGTGAAGATATTATAGGCCCGCTCCGCGCCGGGGATGGGCGGGGTTTTGGGAGCAGCTCCCAGGGCCAAAATGACGGCATCGCAGCCAGTCTGCTCCAGCAATTCACGGGTGGCGGGGGTATTCAGCCGCACCTCTACGCCCTTATCCGCCAGCTGGCGGATGAGCCATTCCCGATATTGCACCAGCGGCCATTTGAAGGAGGGGTAATCCATCAGCTTCAGCTGGCCCCCCAGACGGCCGGACTTCTCAAACAGGGTGACGGCGTAGCCCCGCTCCGCCGACATCAAAGCTGCCCGCATTCCGGCGGGGCCGCCGCCCACAACGGCAACCGTCCGGTGACGGCTGGCAGGTGTGGTCAGCTTGCTTGCGTGGCAGTTAATGCCAAGTCGGGGGTTGACAGAGCAATAGCTGAGCCATTCGCCCTCCAGACTGGGGACATGACATTTGTTGCAGCGGATGCAGGGCGTGATGTCTTGACCCCGGCCCGCCTTCACTTTCTGATAAAAGCTGTAGTCGGTAAGGAAGGTGCGTGCGCCGCCGATGAGATCGGCCTTGCCCTCTGCCAGGAGAGTCTCCATATCATCGGCATCCAGAAAACCGCCAATGGGTTCGCAGAGGATACTGGTGCCGCTGGCCTTGACCGCTGCGCAGTCATCCACAACGGCATAACAATGCTGCCTGGAATTATAGCCAGTCGGGTGGTTCAAATTGGCGGTGTTGGCCCGGAACTGGAAAATATCTACCAGCCCCTCCGCCAGCTTTGCCAGCCGGCAGGTCTCCTCAATGGTGGTACCCCCCGGCTCAGAGCCGGTAAGCTGAACTTCAATGGGAAAGCTCCTGCCGCATAGCTCCTTGATGCGGGCACACAGCTCCAGCAGGAAACGTCCCCGGTTTTCAATGGGGCCGCCGTATTCATCGGTGCGGTGGTTTGTGAGGGGGGAGAGGAAGCGGGCGAAGAGGGTGAGCCGATAAGCGAAGTGGAGAGTCACCATATCGAAGCCCAGCTTTTTGTATTTCAAGGCCCGTTGTGCGGTGGTTTCGATGACATCCCGTATTTGCTCGTGACTCATCTGTTTGCCGGGATCTCCGCCCCGCGCCATGACGTTCATGCCATAATTGTTATGGACACGCTGACCGAATTTGGCCATCGTCAGGTTGGAGAGATCGGCAGCAGGTTCGTCGCTGACATCATAGATGGGATCTTTTTCATAGTAGAAGGGCATAAGAGCGATGGATGCGTAAGAGCCGTAATAGTGGATACGGTCGGCGAGCTGGCAGATGTAGTTCTCTACGCTGGGATCATCGTCCAGCCGGAACATGGGGAAGCGCTTGCCGTCCTCGTTGAAGGATTCCCGCTGGGTGGGGTTGGTCCAGTCGGCAAAGGCAACCACCGCTGCGCCATTCTTGGCAATGGTAGCTACATGGTCAATGACAGACTCGGCGGGGTAGTCTTCCGGCCCCATCAGGAAGTGGGGCAGGGAGTTGCCGGCAATCAGCCGGTTCTTCAGCACCAGATTTCCCACCTGAATGGGGGAGAGGATGTGTTGGTACTTGATACTCATGATTGGGCGGTCCTCCTTAAAAACGCACATGGGACATTCAGGAAAGATTTAGAATGCCCGTCCTTCTTTTTGGCTTAACAGGGAAGGGGCAGCGCATTTGCGCTGCCCCGGTGGTTCACAGGTCAACAGACTCTCCGGGGCTAGCTGATTTCAGCCCGCACAGCTTTCGCCTGTCAAGGATATGCTGTTTTAAATGCTCATGGCCGCGCCGTAAGCGGTACGGTTGGTTGTCTGGATAGTACCCGGCTTTTTGCAGTCACCCACCATGTAGAAATGAGGGGAGACGCCATAGAAGGACAGGGCCTCGTCGGATTTGGATCGCATACCTACAGACAGCACCACGGAATCGGCAGGAATGCTGTGATCCACGCCGTCCGGATCGGTGTAGATCACATGGCTGGCGGTGATCTCCTTGGCAGTGGCGTTCAGCACGAAATGGAAGGAGGGGATGGACTCCCAGGCCGCCTGGAACATGGAGCGGTAGTGGATGGCGGTGGTGTCGGCAGCTAGCTCGTCCCGCATCTCGATGACGGTGACCTCCCGACCGTTCTGGGCCAGGAACATGCCGGTTTCTACACCGACCTCACCGCCGCCGATGACAACAACATTCTTGCCGATCTTCTCGGAGTGGATTATGGCCTCGGTAGCGATGGTGACATTTTCGCCATCGGCGCCGGGGATGCGGGGGATGATGGGTTGGGCGCCCACAGCGGCCACCACGGCATCATAGCCCTCACCGACGATCTCCGGGGTAGCGCGGGTGTTGAGCTTCACCTCGATGCTGCTCCGCTTGCCAATTTGACGGATGAGATAGTCCTTATAATTCTTCAGCGTCCACTTGAAGGGCACATAGTCGGCGTGAACAATGGCACCGCCCAGCTGGCCGGTGGCCTCAAATAGGGTGACCTCGTGTCCGCGGTCGGCCAGGTAGAGAGCGGTGCGCATGCCGCCGGGTCCGCCGCCGATGACAGCGACCCGCTTCTTTTCCTTTACTGGAGTGACCAGATAGCGATCCACCGCTTCAAAACCAAACCTGGGGTTGACGGAGCAGGTGGTATAGAAGACGTCATGCTTGCCCCGTCCATGGCATTTGTTGCAGCGCAGACAGGGAACAATGTCATCCGCCCGGCCTTCATACACCAGGTCACCATAATCGGGGTTGGAGATCCAGGCCCGGGCCATGGCCACCATGTCCACTTTGCCGTCGGCGATGGCCTGATCAGCCTCGGCGGGGTCAAAATAGCCGCCCACGTTGCTGACTACAAAATCCATGCCCTCGGCCTTAATGCGGGCTGCCAGTTCCAGGAAGGGGGTGTGATTCAGCTCAAAGGGGATGGGGTGGTTGGGGTCACCCTCGGCGGAGCGCACCTGGACGATGTCCACATAGGGCTCCAGGAACTTCAGTAGCTGGATGCCCTCCTCAATGTCATAGCCGCCCTCCGGTTCCTCAGCAGAGAACTGGATCTCGATGAGCATATCATTGCCCGCAGCTTTGCGCACCTCCTGGAGCATCATAACGGCGAAGCGAGTGCGATTCTCCAGGCTGTCCGGGCCAAATTCATCCGTGCGGAGGTTGGACAGGGGGGAGAGAAGCTGGCCAGGAATCTGGGCGCGGTAACTCATATGTATCGTGACAGCATCAAAGCCCAGCCGCTTATAGACAGCGGTACGCTGGCCATAGCTCTTTGTGATCTTGATGAGATCTTCTTTGGAAACCTCATCGCCAGTGGCCTGGATGGCCATGGCAGTGGCGCCCATGCTCTGATCCACGATGGGGGCGTTGGCATCAATGTATTCTACGTTCCCGTTTTCGTCCTCATAGCGGAACTTCTTGTTGGCAGAGAAAAGAGAGCCGCTGACAATGCTGCCCACGGAGTGCATAGCTTCCACCAGCTCAGTCATGTAGTTCTGGCACTGGGGATCCCGCAGATCGAAGTCGGGGAAGTGGGACATATCCAGGAAGTCCGGAAACGCGGGCGCATCGGGGGAGTCCTCAAAGGCGGCCAGGGTGATGAAGGCGGCGCCGGTGCGGGCGCGGGTCAGAAAGTTGTTGATGGTAGGGTCAGCGGGGTATTTTTCCGGACCCTGGGAAAAGTGGGGCAGGGAGTTGGAGGACTGCATCCGGTTTTTCAGGATAAACTTCCCAATTTTGATGGGCTGCAGCAGATGCGGATAAGCGCTTTTCATAATTGCCATTACTCCTTCCGTCAAAAATATGGTGTGAAATTTTACAATTTGTCCCGGCCTGTCTCCGCTGTCCCGGATAGAACAGGGCGGAGTGGCCGAACAAGTTTAGACATAATATAGTTTATCATTGAAGCAGTCGAATGTCAATACTGATGGGCCTATCCTGAAAAGACCCTGCAAACATTTTTTGGAGAGGTCAGGGCCTGTGAGACGGTACGGTATAAAAGAATACGAACGGATTAAAAGCGAGTCCCGGCTTTGATATGGAATTATGGAACTGCCGCGCAGATAACCGGAAACAAAAGGGGAGAAATTTTGAAAAAAGCCTTGCACATAGGGGTCGGCTGTGTTATACTATCTATATATATGTTGCGTAGTAGTATGAAGCAGTTGGTTGAGAGTGGGGCTTGCCCCGCTCTTTCTTTACGGGAAGGAGGACTTCCATGCGGAAGGTAACGGAAGTGGTGTCTGAGCTGGCCGCTCCCCTGGCAGAGGCGGTTGGCTGCTCTCTGTGGGACGTAGAATACGTCCGGGAGGCGGGCAGCTGGTATCTCCGGATCTATATCGACTGCCCCGGGGGCGTAAATATCGACCAGTGCGAGGCTGTCAGCCGTCCTCTCAGCGACAAGCTGGATGCGCTGGATCCCATCGAGGGCAGCTACATCCTGGAGGTGTCCTCTGCAGGAGCGGGCCGCCCGCTGAAGAAGGCGGCGCATTTCGCTGCTTTCCTGGGCAGCCAGGTGGACGTGCGGCTCTATCGCCCCAGAGACGGGGCAAAGGAGTATACTGGGGAGCTGATTGCCCGGACTGCGGAAGAAACCGTGATCAGAACCGGGGGCACAGAGTTGACCTTCCCAAATCGGGACGTAGCCCTGGTGCGGCTGCATATGGACTTTTGACTATCAGAGGAGTGGGACTGGAGCCATGGCAAAAAGGAGTAAAAACAAGAATGTACCCCTGACCCCGGAGGAGGAAGCCCGGGAGTTCTTCGCGGCGCTGGAGGAACTGGAACGGCAGCGGGGTATCAGCAGGGATTATATGCTGGAGCGCATCACCCAGGCCATGATCGCTGTCTATAAACGGGATCATGAGCGGGTGGGGGACAATATCGCCGTCATTGCCGACCAGGAGAAAAACCAGGTGCGAATGATCCTCCGCCGGGAGGTGGTGGAGGAGGTGGATAACCCCGACACGGAGATCTCCCTGGAGGAGGCCCGGAAATCCCTGCCCCAGGTGCAGGTGGGGGATGTGGTGTCCTCTGACCTGAAGGTCAAGAGTTTTAGCCGGATCGCTGCCCAGACTGCGCGGCAGGTCATTGTTCAAGGCATCCGCGAGGCGGAGCGAACCCGTGTCTATGATCAGTTTAAAGATCATGCCCAAGAGCTGATGTCCGGCACCGTTTCCCGGATTGACCCCCGGAATGGCACCTTGCATATCAAGCTGATGTCTGGCGGCGAGGTGGCCGATGGCCTGATGCCCACTGCGGATCAGGTACCCGGCGAGACTTATCGGGAGGGCGATCTGGTACAGGTCTATATCAGCGAGGTGCGTCAGGGTACCCGGGGCACCCAGATTATGGTCAGCCGTACCAACTACGGCCTGGTGCGCCGGCTCTTTGAACTGGAGGTGCCAGAGTTGTTTGATGGCACGGTGGAAATCAAGTCCCTGGCCCGGGAGGCGGGCAGCCGCACCAAGATGGCCGTGTGGAGCAGCGACCCCAACATCGACCCCATAGGCGCCTGCGTGGGTACCCGGGGCGCCCGGGTAAACACCGTGGTTCAGGCCCTCCATGGCGAGAAGGTGGACATCATGCGGTACAGCGAAGACCCCGCCATCTTTATTGCTGCAGCCCTGGCTCCTGCCGATGTGGTTCGGGTGGACACCCTGCCCGGTGACCAAAAGGCCTGCCGCGCGGTGGTTCCCGATGACCAGCTTTCCCTGGCCATCGGCAAGGAGGGGCAGAACGCCCGGCTGGCTGCCCGGCTCACTGGCTATAAGATCGACATCAAGTCGGTGACGGCGGACGCCGCAGACCCCCTCCTTCCCTATAGCGAGGATGACCTGCTGGCGGATGAGGATTCTGCTGAGGAGATCCTGGATGAGGGTGCAGCCCCGGAGGAGCAGCTGGAGGAGACATCCCCTGCGGAGACGGCGGAGGATGACGGCCTGCTGGCGGACTGAGGTGGCGTCATGCAGAAGAAAATTCCCATGCGGCAGTGTGTAGGCTGCCGGGAGATGCGGCCCAAGCGGGAGCTGATCCGGGTTGTTCGCTCCCCGGAGGGGGAGGTTTCTCTGGACTTCCGGGGCAAAAAGTCCGGTCGGGGGGCCTATCTCTGCCCCCGGGCAGACTGCCTGAAGCGGGCAAGGAAGTCCCGCGGATTGGAACGGGCCTTTTCTGCCCCCCTGCCTGATGCAGTCTGGGCAGAGCTGGAAAGCCAGATAGCCGCCAGCGGCGGGGCGGAGACATGAGCAGCAGCCTGAGCCTTCTGGGGCTGGCGCTCCGGGGCGGAAATGCCGTTCTGGGCGAGGAGCAGGTGAGCGCCGCCGCCAGTCTGCACCGGGCGCGGCTCCTGCTGTTGGCTGTGGATGCCGGAGAGAGCGCCGCCCGCCAGACGCGGCATCTGGCGGGGGAAAAGCTCCCCCTGGCGGAGCTGGCCTATACCAAGGCGGAGCTGGGACAGGCGGTGGGACGTAAGTTCTGTACCCTGGCTGCCGTCACTGATATCGGACTGGCCGCCGCGATTGCAGATAGGCTGGCGAAGGAATTCCCCGGGCGGTACGATGCCTTGGCAAAGGAACTGACGGCCAGGGCGAAGAAACGCTGTCGCCGTCAGAAGGAGACTCGGACGCTCGGTCCCAAGAAGAACCGGGGAAGATTCACATGAGCAGAGCAGCAGCGGCAGCTTGTGCCAGAGGGAGAACCTGGAAGGATCTCTCCCGGCTGTCCCTTTGGCGCAACCTGAACGCAGTCCATTCATTACAGGAGGTGCTGAATTTTGAGTATTGAAGTTAAGTACAGAGTGCATGAGGTGGCGAAGGATCTGGGCCGCTCCTCCAAGGAGATTGCGGAGATCCTGACGAAGTACGCCACCCCTCCCAAAAACCATATGCAGGTACTCACCGACGCTGAGCTATCTATCATCTTTGAGTACCTGACCCAGAAGAATCAGATTGGGAGCCTGGAGGAGATTTTTGACGAGACGGCAAAGCCGGAGACATCTGCGCCCCAAAAGGCGGAGCCTGCCAAGGAGGACAAACCGGCCCAGAACGGCCAAAAGGAAGAGCCCGTCAGGGCTGTCGAAAGGCCCACCGCCGAAAAGCCCGCCGTCGAAAGGCCCACCGCCGAAAAGCCTGCCGGGGAAAAACCCGCCCAAAGTGCGTCTAAGACCCAGCAGGCCAAGCCGGTGAGCCGGGTACCCCAGAAGAAGGTGGTGGACACCCGCAAATCCGCCGACATCAACCTGGGCCGCTATGACCAGCGGCTGGAGGAATTGGCGCCGCAGAAAGCCCGGAGCATGGAACAGGATCGCGACCGGAACCGGGGCGCTGCCGGCCGGAAGGCCCGGCAGCAGCGGCAGCAGAGTCCCCGCCGCCGCCAGGAGGAGCTGGCCCGGCAGCAGAAGAAGGCCAATACGCCCCGCCGGCCCATCAAGGTGGCTCCCGTCAAAGTGCAGATCCCCGATGAGATTGCCGTGGGTGAGTTGGCCCTGCGGATGAAGAAGTCCGGGGCAGAGGTGGTTAAGCAGCTGCTTATGATGGGCGTCATGGCCTCCCTCTCCCAGACGGTGGACTTCGAGACTGCCAGCCTGGTGGCTATGGAACTGGGCTGCGAGGTGGAAAAGGAGGTCGTTGTCACCATTGAGGAGCGGCTCATTGATGACACCGAGGACAGAGCGGAGGAGTTGGTTCCCCGCTCTCCCGTGGTGGTAGTCATGGGCCACGTTGACCACGGCAAGACATCCCTGTTGGACTATGTCCGCTCCACTCATGTGGCATCTGGCGAGGCCGGCGGCATCACCCAGCACATCGGCGCCTACCAGGTGAAGGTGGGGGACAATCTGGTGACATTTCTGGACACCCCCGGTCACGAGGCCTTTACAGCTATGCGGGCCAGAGGCGCCATGGTGACGGACATCGCCATTCTGGTGGTGGCTGCCGATGATGGAATCATGCCCCAGACCATTGAGGCCATCAACCACGCCAAAGCGGCGGAGATTCCCATTATCGTAGCCATCAATAAAATCGACAAGCCGGGGGCCAACCCCGACCGCATCATGCAGCAGCTGACGGAATACAGCCTTGTGCCGGAGGAGTGGGGCGGTGACACCATTGTCTGTCCCATCTCCGCTAAGACAGGAGAGGGCATTGATAACCTGTTGGAAATGCTCATCCTCACCGCCGAGATGCGGGAGCTGAAAG
>CAYUUP010000051.1:0-11784 GCA_964447925.1 uncultured Oscillospiraceae bacterium | reverse complement strand
CCGACCCCTGGGGCATCAAGGTCAATCGGGTGGAATTGAAGAACATCATCCCGCCCCGTGAGATTCAGGATGCCATGGAGAAGCAGATGAAGGCGGAGCGGGAGCGCCGGGAATCCATACTTCAGGCCGAGGGTCAAAAGCAGAGCCAGATCTTGGTGGCCGAGGGTGAGCGCCAGTCTGTGATCCTCCGAGCGGAGGCGGCCAAAGAGGCCCGCATCATGGAAGCCGAAGCTGCCAAGGAGGCGAAGCTGCTGGATGCCGAGGCCCAGGCCGAGGCTGTCCGCCGGGTACAGAGCGCCCAGGCTGATGCCATCCGTATGCTGAACGAAGCTGATCCCTCCGGCAAGGTGGTACAGCTCAAATCGCTGGATGCGTTCACCGCCGCCGCCAATGGCAAGGCCACAAAGATCATTATCCCCTCTGAATTGCAGGGGCTGGCCGGACTGTGCGCCAGCGCTAAGGCCCTACTGGAGAGCGATGCGCCCCAAGAAGCCGGGAAATAAAGCCCTGTCTGGCAGCAACCGCAGGAGGCGGTCGGGCATTTATACTTGACTGCCTCCATCCGGCCGCCTTTCTCTGAAAAATGTGCTTGCATTTCAGGGAAAAGTGTGATAAGATAGGATTCACAGTTGCAGGTGTAGTTCAATGGCAGAACTTCAGCTTCCCAAGCTGGCCACGAGGGTTCGATTCCCTTCACCTGCTCCATTTTTAAGATCCCGGATCCATTACGGCTTCGGGATCTTTCCTTGTTTCATGCGGGTTTTGGACGTGTCTTGCATGACGTCCAGTTGTCACAGATGAGTGGAAAACAACCCATACGGCGGCGCAAAATGCTAACGAAAATGCTAACGCCCCCGGCACGAGCGATATGCCTGCACCGGGGGCCTCAGTCTACCCATCTGGGCTGATCTTAAAGCAGCCTCCGGATCCCGTCCTGGAGCTTCTGGTTCAGCCGGAGGTACTCCGCCTGCTCCTCCGCCGTCAGGTTGGACAACAGGGCTTTCTCATAGGCGGCTTGGGCGTGATCCAGATCCTTCAGCACTGGCTGGGCGGCGGGGAGAAATTCCAGCGTCAGCGACTTGGAAGGCCGCTCTCCCGGAGTTTGGGATTGCCGGGGTGGGCGCCGTTCCTCTGTCCGCACCCAGCCCCGGGCCGCAAACCGCTGAAGTCCCCGGGACAGGGCTTGAGTGGTGACTCCGGCGTACTCTGCCAGGCTCCGGCGGGAGCAGAGGTGGCTGCTCCGGCTGAGACAGAGCAGGAGCCAAGCCTCCCCGGGCTGTAATTCATACCGGAGGGCCATTGGCTCTAGATAATGTTCCAGCAGCTTCCGGCGGCGATAGCTGTCCGCCAGTGTCCCGTTGCCGGAGAGAGTCTCCGGGTCAACGTCCAACCGCTCCTGCCCCAGCCGCCGGGCATTGGAGAGGAAACCGGGAGCTACAGATCCATCGGTGGCGGCGTCCACCAGAAAACGGTAGATTTTCAGCCGGTTCCGCTGGTAGTCCTCTTCGGTGAGGATATCCCGGTAGAACTTGTTGTAGTAGTAAAAGACCATCTGCTTCATGCGAATGGAACCGGAGATGGTGGCGTTCTGTTTCACCAGAGAGTTTTTTGTCTTGACATAGTAATAGACGGGTACCTGGAGGGCAGCGAAGACCTCTGCCCAGCGGATGTACTCCAGATTGAACATGAAGTCCTCACACCAGCTAATTTCCGGGTTCATGCCCAACTCATGGGACTGAATAATCTCCCGTCGGTAGAGCTTGTTCCAGAGGACACCATAATAAAAGGAGGCCGGCTTCTTCATCATCAGCGCGGCAAACTCCTGACGGGTCATGGGGGTGGTGGCCCGGATCTCTCCCTTGCGAGAAACCCGGCTGCCTATCACCCGGTAGAAGTCAGAGATCACCAGGTCGGCCTTCTGGCGCTCTGCTGTCTCCACCAGCAGGGCAGTGGCATCGGAGGTCAGCCAGTCATCACAGTCCACAAATTGGAGATAGGTTCCCCGGGCCAGGGCGATGCCCTGGTTCCGGGTGTCAGCCACGCCAGAGTTGGCTTTGTGTTCCACCTGGATACGGCTGTCCTGACGGGCATAAGCATCGCAGAGGGCGGGGGAGCCATCGGTGCTGCCATCGTCCATTAAAAGCAGCTCCCAGTTCTGAAAGGTCTGGTTCAGAATGCTGTCCAAACAGCGGTTCAGTGTCTCCTCCCCGTTATATACTGGGACAATAATACTGACTGTCGGATTTGCGCCGGCACCTCCCCCGCTTAAAGGCTGCCTGCGAATCGGCATCTCGCCGGGGATCGGATTCAAATGCACATACCTTTGTCTACCACCAGATACTGGCCGGTGACAGAGCGGCCCATATCGGAGGCGAAGAACAGGATGGCGTTGGCCTGATCCTCGGCGGCGCAGAGGGGCAGGCCCCGGCGGATATGCTTGGCAGTGATCTTGGACATCTCAATATCCTGATCGCCAAAGTTCTCTGGGTCAAATAGTGGGGTCTGGGTGGCGCCAGGACAGACACAGTTGCAGCGGATGCCGGTGCCGCAGTACTGAATGGCCAGGTTATGGGTCAGGGCAATAACGCCGGCTTTGGCAGCGGAATATGCAGCCCCGGCGCAGTGATAGACACCTCCAATAGAACTGACGTTGACAATGGCACCCTCACCGACCGGCTCCATATAGCGCAGGACCTCACGGCACATATAAAACACGCCGTTCAGGTTGACGTCAATCTGGGCCTGCCAGAATTCATTGGTGCAGTTTTTGGCGGAACGGGTGGCATCGGGCTGACCGGCATCATTCACCAGAATGTCGATCTTCCCATACTTGGCATAGACGGCATCAGCCACCTTGGTGGCGGTGGAGGGGTCAGTTACGTCACCGGTGATGTACTCCACGCCAAATTCCTCTGCCACCTGCCGGTTGACCTCCTCCCGGCGGGCCACCAGAGTTACAATGGCACCCTCCCGCTTAAAAAGCTCTACTGTTGCCTTGCCGATGCCGGAGTTGCCGCCGGTGATAATGGCGATCTTTCCCTCTAACATGCCCATAATTTGGATACTCCTTTCTATTAATGACGGATGAGCAAAGTTCGCGCTTTGCTCCGCTGTCTCGATGATTTGACGCAGCGTTAACTGACAGTTCACCATATTATACCACAAATGCCCCTCTGCTTGCAACAGTTAAGTGTGCGGGGCGAATCCCTGCGGCGCCCAATCTGACCTTGTAAAAAAAGCGCAAACTGGATATTTTAATATGGTCAGGCCGTGGTAGAATACTGTCATAACAGATTATACTCAGCTTATTGCAATTGGAGGTATTGATATGGGAAAGAGCAGATATGAGCTGAATAAGGAGCTGGCCCAGATGCTGAAGGGCGGTGTCATCATGGACGTCACCACGCCGGAGCAGGCCAAAATTGCGGAGGCTGCGGGCGCCTGCGCGGTCATGGCGCTGGAGCGGATTCCCGCCGATATTCGGGCGGCGGGAGGCGTTTCTCGGATGAGCGACCCCAAGATGATCCGGGGCATCCAGGAGGCAGTGTCCATCCCCGTCATGGCCAAGTGCCGTATTGGGCATTTCGTGGAGGCCCAGATTTTGGAGGCCATCGAGATCGACTATATTGATGAGAGCGAGGTACTCTCCCCCGCCGATGATGTCTATCATATCGACAAGACCCAGTTCAATGTACCCTTTGTCTGCGGCGCACGGGATCTGGGCGAGGCGCTGCGGCGAATTGCCGAGGGCGCGGCCATGATCCGCACGAAGGGTGAGCCGGGTACCGGTGACGTGGTACAGGCTGTGCGGCACATGCGGGCCATGAATGCCGAGATCCGCCGGGTGCAGAATCTGCGGGAGGATGAGCTGTTTGAGGCGGCCAAGTCCCTTCAGGTGCCGGTGGAACTGCTGCGCTATGTCCACGAAAACGGTCGGCTCCCGGTGGTAAACTTTGCCGCCGGCGGCGTGGCCACCCCTGCTGATGCTGCCCTGATGATGCAGCTGGGGGCCGAGGGCGTCTTTGTCGGCTCCGGCATTTTCAAGTCCGGGAACCCGGCAAAGCGGGCCGCTGCCATTGTCCAGGCCGTCACCAACTACACTGACGCGGGGCTAATCGCCGAGCTGTCTACCGATCTGGGCGAGGCCATGGTGGGCATCAACGAGAGTGAGATTGCCCTGCTGATGGCCGAGCGGGGCAAGTGACCTCTCCGCCCAAAAGGCAGGAGACAACATCCGGGCGGGAGGCTGATTTCCTTGACAATTGCGATTCTGGCCCTGCAGGGGGCTTTTGTGGAACACGCCGCCATGTTGGATCGGCTGGGGGCGGAGCATTTTGAGATCCGTCAGAAGCGGGACTTGAACCGCCCCTTTGACGGGCTGATTCTCCCCGGTGGGGAGAGTACTACCATGGGTAAACTGCTGGGGGATCTGGGGCTTTTTACCCCCTTGCGGGAGAAGATTGAAGGTGGGTTGCCCGTCTTTGGTACTTGTGCCGGACTAATCCTGCTGGCAAAGGAGGTTTCCGGCGGCATGCCCTGTTTTGCCACCATGGACATTGCCGTCCGTCGGAACGCCTATGGCCGTCAGCTTGGCAGCTTCTATGCAGAGGAGGCCTTCGATGGATTGGGTCGGGTGCCTATGACTTTCATTCGCGCCCCCTATATCGAGACGGTGAGGGGGGATGTGGAGGTACTCTCTGTGGTGGAGGGCAACATCGTGGCCGCCCGGCAGGGCAGCCAGCTGGTGACCGCCTATCATCCAGAGTTGTGCGATGATCTTTCGGTTCACCGCTATTTCCTGGATATGCTGTGATTTGAAAGCCGTTCCGCATGATTTCCCCAATTATGCGGGGCCGATTCTGAATCCGCCCCTGCTGTGCCGAACTTTCCTAAAAATTGACCGTGTGCTTTCGCTATTTAGAGATGATTGAACAAAATTTGCGGGAGTGCTTGCATCTTTGTTTCGGCCATGCTATACTTGGCCTGACCGGGAGAAGCCCTGGGAAAATTTCAAGAGGAAAGTGAGGCTTATGCCATGAAACGCTATGTTTGCACTGTCTGCGGCTACGTCTATGACGAGGAGCTGGGCGACCCTGAGCAGGGCATCGCGCCGGGTACTCCCTGGGAGGAGGTTCCCGAGGATTACGAATGCCCGGTGTGCATGGTGGGCAAGGATCAATTTGAGGAAGAATAATCTGCCACAGCCCCCCGGCCCCTGCCGGGGGGTATGCCTATTTTGAGAGAGGGAGACTGAAACAATGCGTAAAATAGCCATGACCACCCCATTGGTGGAGATGGACGGGGATGAGATGACCCGCATCCTCTGGCAGCAGATCAAGGAGGAGCTGCTGGAGCCATATATTGACCTGAATACGGCATATTACGACCTGGGCCTGCGCCACCGGGAGGAGACGAAGGATCAGGTGACGGTGGACGCCGCCCGCGCCATCCGCAGATACGGCGTAGGGGTCAAGTGCGCCACCATCACCCCAAACGCCCAGCGGGTGGAGGAATATGGGCTATCCCAGATGTGGAAATCCCCCAATGGCACCATCCGGGCCATTCTGGACGGCACCGTCTTTCGGACGCCCATCATGGTAAACGGCATCTCCCCGGCAGTGCGGAACTGGGAAAGCCCCATCACCATTGCCCGTCATGCCTATGGCGATGTGTACAGGGCCACGGAGTATCGGGTCCCCGGCCCGGGCAGGGCAGAACTGGTATTCACCTGCCGGGACGGAAGCAGCTTCCGGGAGACGATCTATGACTTTGAGTGTTCCGGCGTCTTACAGGGGCAGTATAACAAGGACAGCTCCATCACCTCCTTTGCCCGATCCTGCTTCCAGTACGCCCTGGACACCGGGCGGGATCTATGGTTCTCTGCCAAGGACACCATCTCCAAGCAGTACGATCACACCTTCAAGGACATCTTTCAGGAGGTTTTTCAGAGGGAATATCAGGAACGCTTTGCCGCCATGGGCATTCGGTACTTCTATACCCTCATTGATGACGCCGTGGCCCGGGTCATTCGCTCTAAGGGAGGCTTTATCTGGGCCTGTAAAAATTATGATGGCGATGTGATGAGCGATATGATCTCCACTGCTTTCGGCTCCTTGGCCATGATGACCTCCGTTCTGGTAAGTCCCGATGGTTGCTATGAGTACGAGGCTGCTCACGGCACCGTCACCCGTCACTATTACCGGTACCTGAAGGGGGAGACTACCTCTACCAACCCTGTGGCCACCATCTTCGCCTGGACAGGAGCCCTCCGCAAGCGCGGAGAGCTGGACAGGAAACAGCCGCTGCAGGATTTTGCCCAGAAGCTGGAGAAGGCCGTTATCGGCACCATTCAGGAGGGCGAGATGACCGGTGATCTGGCGGGCCTTTGGGAGGGAGAACAGCCCGCCAGGGTACTGTCCGGTCTGGACTTTCTGCGTGCAGTGAGAAGGCGGCTGAGTTGATTTTCTGAGAGTTCTATTTACGCTGATTGAGGGCGGTAAAAACATCGCCCTCTTCTGCTCTGCGCGTATCTCCATTTGGGGAAAGCTGCACCTTCGGCCAGACCTGCTCGTGATATGGCGGGTCAATAATAATACCGCACAGCTGTGAAGGGCAGCAGCTCTGCGCTGCTGCCCTTCACAGAAAATAGGGTCTATGAGCGAAACACCGAACGAGGCGATATTTCCTACCGTCCCTGTTCTCCCTGCCACCGCCGGATCTGCTGCAGGGACAGCTCAAAATCCTGAAGATCCTTCTGGCGAATGGTATTCAGCGTCAACCCGGCGAAAAGGGCATGTACCGCCACCAGCATCACAAAGCCGCAGACGATCAGGGTGGGGAATTTTTCAACCAGCCCGGTGCGGCGGAAGTCCAGCAGCACGGGGATGAAAAAGCCGGCGGAGAGCAGGGCCAGCACAGCGGCGATGATACCGAAAAAGGCCAGCGGCTTGTAATTTCGGAAGAGCCGTAAAATGGTGCGCAGTACCCGGAAGCCATCGGAGAAGGTGTTCAGCTTGGAGACGCTGCCGTCCGGCCTGTCCCGGTAGGGAATGACCACGCTCTCCACCTGGAGCCGCTTGTCCACGGCATGGATGCTCATCTCCGTCTCAATCTCAAAGCCGGTAGAGAGGATGGGGAAGCTCTTGACAAACTGATAGCTGAAGGCCCGGTAGCCCGTCATGATATCCTTAATATCCGTCTGAAAGATCAGATTGATGGCTCGGCGTACCAGGGAATTGCCAAGGTTGTGGAAGGGCCGTGTATTTTCAGTGAAGTAGGTGGAGGAGAGTCGATCACCGATGACCATGTCGGCGTTATGCTCCAGCACCAGCCGGGACATCTCCGGGGCGCACTCCGCCGGATAAGTGTCATCGCCGTCGGTCATGATGTAGCATTGGGCGTCTACCTCCCGGAACATTCGCCGGATGACATTGCCCTTGCCCTGACGGTATTCCCGGCGCACCACGGCCCCGGCCGCCGCAGCCAGCTCCGCTGTGCCGTCGGTGGAGTTGTTGTCATAGACGTAGATCACCGCCCCGGGCAAAGCGGCGCGGAAGTCCTGGATGACCTTTTCCACTGTCTGAGCCTCATTATAGCAGGGGATTAAGACTGCCAGCTGATCCATTGCGTACCTCCTGCGTGCTGGTTACGCTCTCTTACGAAATACAATGAGCTTTGAAATGAAATAGTTGCTGACCACCACCGCTACCTGGGCGATGGCCTTTACCAGGAGACTGCTCCAGCCCAGAGCGTAGATGCCCACCGCCAGCAATAGCTCCTCCAACCCCAGGGTGGTCAGACGCCCGCTGAAGAAGGTGAATGCCTCCCGGATGACACCCGCCGGTGTTTCTGCTCTGTATGCAAAGACCCACGTGCGGTTGGTGACGTAGGCGAAGGCTACAGCCATTACCCAGGAGAAGACATTGGCCCACAAGGGCGGCATTCCAAACAAGTATTCCCCGCCGGCATAGGAAGCCATGGACACCGCAAAGGTCAGCACGCCGAAGAGCATGTAGAGCAGCAGCTCCTTATATTTCCGATAGAGTGGCCGAAGCTGCCGGAGCCGCCGCGTCTCCATCAGGCGGTCGAAGATGTCCGGTTTCATAGCTGCTGTCCTCACTTTCCGATGCCTGGTTCTGTTGGGGGATCGCCCCCTCCGGCGAAAATGCTGTCTCAGTGTCCTTTTCCGCTGCCTTCGGGATACTGTCATCAGGCTGAAGGAGACGGCGGGGGCCGACTGCGCTGCGGGGGACAGGGTGCAGCTCTGTCTTGCCGGAAAAGGCCAGGAATACCATAAAGGGGAAGCACAGCACAGCGGGGTAGGCATAGCGCATATAGGCCAGGGGGCCTAAAAAGCTGATGAGATAATTCAGTAGAATGGGGGCACAGGTCAGCAGCTCCCGCCGCTTGCCCCGGCAGAGCATGACGATAGCCATGATGAGATAGGCCCAGGTGTAGAAGGACATCTCAAACATCCAGGACAGGAAGGGCAGACGGGCCGCCAGATTGAGGATATTATAGATAGCCGTTTGAAGCCCTCTGATTCCGGGGATATTCTCTACGCCTGGCACCACCTTGCCCACCGAGGCATAGGTATAGTGGTAATAGATGATGTCAAAGTGACTGTCGAAGGTGAACCAGCTGAAGGTCAGATTCAGGAATGCCTCCACATAGACCCCCGGATGCTGGACAAGGCCGTGGGCCCAGGCCCTGAAGTAGTTCTGTAAATCCTCCGCAGTGGCTTCCGGATTAAACTTTCGCTTGATCTTGTCCGAGATATGGGGGCGGTAATCCTCCGCCAGTTCGTCCAGAGTGCCGTCCTCGGTCTGAAGCACTGCAAGAATGGCGGCGGCGTCCTCCTCGCTGATCTCATCACCGTACTCCTGCACCAGCCGGGCGGTCTGCTGGAAGGGGACGGACAGCGTCTCCCGGATGGAGCCGTTGGAGATGTGCAAGGCGGGATAAAGCAGGCTCTCCACCCCAATTTTGAAGATCAGAATAGGGATCAGCAAAATAAGCACCAGCCGCTTTAGCAGCTTTTTGTTCCGCCATAGGTGCCAGACGGCGAAGGGCAACAGCACCAGCAGGATATAGAAGCCGTTGTTCCGCAGCAGCATCAGCACCAGGGCGGTGACCGACAGCAGCACCTGATTTTTCCAGCTGGTGAAGCCGGAGAGGAAGCGGTAGAGCTGTAGCACCAGAAGCAGCATGACGATGGAGTAGAGGCTGTCCTTCATCAAGGTCATGCCCCATAGAGGGAACATGGGATTCAGGGCGAAGAAGATCAACAGTCCCCGCTGCCATCGGCGGGAAAGCCCCATCTGCCGCAGGGTGGAGAGGGTCAGCACCAGCGCAAGGGCCAACAGGACGCACTGGACCAGGCAAAACAGCTCCATACCCATGCCGGCGGAGCCGATGAACTGCCCGATAGAGAGGAAAATCATCAGCAGGAAGGTGTGGAAGGGGGGATGGTGGGTGTTCCACAGGCTGTCATCATATTGCAGGATGATGGAAGGGGCCGTCCAGCAGTTGTCTGAGTCCCCCATAATCTGGGCCAGCTGATCCCGGATGTCACCGTTGGCAGCGCCGGGGTACTGGAGGACAAAATAGGGTACCCAGCACAGCAGCAGCAGGCAGATCAGCAGCAAAAACTCCCGCCGGGTCAAGGGCGCCTGTCCCTCCGTCACGGATATTGTAAACCGTTCAATGGTGCAGAAGACGAAAAAAATGATAACTGCCAGCCCGGTCCCCCGGAAGATGGACAGCACAAAGCTCAGAGGCGTACCAAAGACCATGTCCCAATTGTTGTAGGCCTGATAGCTGTCGCACAGCATCAGGGCCAGGGAAGCTACAGCGGAAAAGGGGATGGCTATCCGGTAGGCCCTGGGATCGAAACGGGGCAACAGGAAACGATAGGCAAAATAGAGCAGGACGGCCACCAGAAATAGGGTATAGGTTGGCTCCGCGATGGCCTGCCCCAGCTTGTCATAGAGGATATCCAGCGGGTTGTCCGAGTCACCGGCATAGGTGTAGATATCGTTCTGCACCCACAGGGCCAGACTGGAGATGCAGGCGAAGAGGCAGCATTTCCATCGGGAACCGCAGTTTCCTCGGCAAGGCTGTACAGAGGGATTCATAGGTGGGCGCCACTCCTTTCCAGTTCCATTTTACCCCTTTTTCCATGCGGACACAAGGGAACAGGCGGGAATTTCAGAAAAATTTCACAACAACCCTGTAAAATAAGTCGGAAAAGGAGGAGGAGATGTTGCACGGGTGCGGATTTTTTTGGAGCTTTCCTGTTGATTCAGAGATGCGTCCGGCCCGTCACTTTTCTATGCGGAACCGGATGACAGAAACCCCGCAGGCGGAAGCTGCGGGGTTTTGTTATACAGCATCCGCGTGGACACGGCGAGCCCATTACACCCCGTTAACGATGTTCTCTGGCCGCCTTCCCTCGGCCACGGCCTGGAAATTCTGCCAGATGATGCTGTGGGCACGGCGGAAGCTGGCGGAGGAATTTCCACCCAGGTGGGGGGCATACACCACCCTGTCCAGCACCTCAGGGGGCAGAGTTACCAGGGGGTTATCCGCCGTCACCGGCTCCGGGGCAATAGTGTCCAGCCCGGCTCCGGCAACTGTGCCATCCATAAGGGCCCGCCGGAGGGCAATGTTATCTACCAGTTCCCCTCGGGAGGTATTGATGAGATAGGCGGTGGGCTTCATTGCGGACAGGAACTCGGCGTTCACCATGCCGGTGGTCTTCTCCGTTACGGGCAGATGAAGACTGATAATGTCGCAGGTGCGGAGCAGTTCGGCCAGGGGTAGCCAGCGGGCGTGGTATTCCAACTCCAGTTCCGGGGGCTTGGGCGTAGGCGTGCTGTAATAGATCTGGCTGCCGAAGGCGTGGAGCAGCCGGGCCGTGGCCTTGCCGATGTCACCAAATCCCACAAGCCCCACAGCACAGTCAGACAGCTCGGAGATGCCCTCCACCATCCGGCGCTCCTTCATCTGGAACTGACGGCCTTCCAGCACGGCCCGATGGCCAGTGATAACCGTCCGGGTCAGGCCCAGCATCAGCAGGATGGCCTGTTCCGCCACAGCTGCGGCATTGCAGCCCTTGCAGTTACAGACACAGATGCCCCGCCGCCGGGCGGCTTCCAAATCAAATTTATTATAACCCACCCCCTCAGAGTGGATAATCTTCAGGTTGGGCATGACGGCGATCAGCTTAGAAGTCACCGGGGCGATGGCATCGGCAGCCAGCAGTTGGGCGTTCCGGGCGGCGGGGGAGAGTCCGGCCTCCACATCCGCCATGGTGACGCAGATTTTTTCAGTGATATGGGCGAAGTGGGTGTCGGGCAGGTAGGTATGGAAGCGAGCGGGGCTTCCGATGAGCAGGGCGATCATAGGTAAAATCTCCTCATATGTATGCGTGATGTTGAATTTATCAAGGCAAGGCGGCAGAGGGGGCGCATTTTCGTGCGCCCCCTCTGCCTTTGATTTTCTTCTGGGATTACAGCTTCAGGTTAAAGAAGGCCTTTTTTCCGGGATACTGGGCCACGGTGTCCAGCTCTTCCTCAATGCGGAGCAGCTGGTTGTACTTGGCCACCCGGTCGGTGCGGCTGGGCGCGCCGGTCTTGATCTGTCCGGCATTGACGGCCACGGCGATGTCTGCGATGGTGACGTCCTCCGTCTCGCCGGAGCGGTGGGAGACGATGGCGGTGTAGCCCGCCCGGTTGGCCATCTGGATGGCGTCCAGGGTCTCGGTCAGGGTGCCGATCTGGT
>CAYUUP010000050.1:0-12078 GCA_964447925.1 uncultured Oscillospiraceae bacterium | reverse complement strand
CCTGATCATCGCCACCCAGCGGCCCTCTGCCGATGTGATCACCGGCCTAATGAAGGCCAACATTCCCTCCCGCATTGCTTTTGCGGTGGCCTCCTCCATGGAGTCCCGCATCATCCTGGACACCCAAGGGGCGGAAAAGCTGGTGGGCCGAGGTGATATGCTCTACGCCCCCCTTGGCCAGGGCAAGCCCCAGCGGGTACAGGGCTGTCTCATCTCTGATGAGGAAGTGGCTGCTGTTGTGCAGTATATCAAGCAAAATTCCGAATCCCAGTATGATGACGAAGTTCTCCAGCAGGTGGAGGTCAACGCCCAATCCGCAGGCAGCAAGAGCGGCAAGGGGCATTCTGTCACAGCTGGAGATGATCCGTCCGGCACCGGCATAGCGGACAGCGGCGATGAGATGCTGCCTGCCGCCATTGACGTGGTTGTAGAAACCGGTATGGCCTCTGTCTCCATGCTCCAGCGGCGGCTGAAGTTGGGCTACGCCCGCGCCGCACGTCTGGTTGACCAGATGGAGGAGCGGGGCATCGTCGGCCCCTTCGAGGGCTCCAAGCCCCGGCAGGTACTGGTTACCAAAGAGGAGTGGCAGGAGCAGAAACTCCGGCAGGGCGGCGGTCTGTCAGAGGACTCCTTCGCTGCGGAGGATGTACCCTTCTGATGCTTTTTCGCGAGAAAATTCCAAAAGCAGTTCTGGCGTATCCATATAATACTGCAATCGTTCGCCCCAATTTTTACAGGAGCCGGAGTCCACTTCACCCCACAGGACATTTCCAAGCAAGGAGCCAGCCGGGAAAACCATACGCCAACTCACAAGCTGATGTACTTCCGGAACAGAACGCCGGCAGGATGTGTGCTTAACACGGGTGTTCTTCTACTCGTATCCTTTTTTCAGTTTCGTCACACATCATTGCAGCACCTGCAAACACGGAAACCTCAGATTCAAGTGCTGTCTTGCATCTCATCTGAAAATCTGGTAAAATACTGTCATTGCATTTTCGGGCGGGACTCAGCCCGTCCGCCTACGGAGGTACAGGATAATGCGGGAACATGAGATTCTATACGGTTTTGAAATTCTGCGGGAAAAGGCGCTGCCAGAGCTGGGCGCTACCCTGTGGGAGATGGAGCATCAGCACACCGGCGCAAAGCTGGTCTGGCTGGAGCGGCCGGAGGAGAATAAAACCTTCGGCATTGCCTTTACTACCCTGCCTTGGGATGACACTGGAGTGTTCCATATTCTGGAACACTCCGTCCTATGCGGCTCTGACAAATATCCGGTAAAGGAACCCTTTGTGGAACTATTGAAGCACTCTATGAACACTTTCCTGAATGCCATGACCTTTCCGGATAAAACCTTTTATCCCATTTCCAGTCGCAGCGACAAGGATTTCATCAACCTGATGCGGGTCTATCTGGATGCGGTTTTCCATCCCAACATCTATCAGAAACCGGAGATATTCCTCCAGGAGGGCTGGCACTATGAGTTTGATGGTGAGGGAATGCCCAGCTACAAGGGCGTGGTCTTCAATGAGATGAAGGGGGCCTTTGCCGACCCGGACGAGCTGATGATGGATGCCATGAACCGGGCGCTCTTCCCGGACACCCCCTACCGCTGGGTTTCCGGCGGTGATCCGGCTAAAATTCCCGATTTGACCTATGAGACATTTCTGGATGCTCACAGGAGGTTCTATTCCCCCAGCAACAGCTATATCTTCCTGGATGGGGGAATGGACATTGGCGAGGTTCTGTCTATCCTGAACGGGGAGTATCTCGGTGGCTTCGAACGAGGGGATCGCATCCCTGCCCCAGCGCTGCAGAGTCCAACAGACGGCGGTACGCAGGAGGTACTCTATGAGCTTTCCCCGGAGGAGAACGAGCAGGGCCGTACCCGGCTGGCCTGGGGCATGGCCCTGGGGAGTTACGCAGATCGGGAAAGGCTCATTGCCATGGAAATTCTGGCGGAGGTGCTGTGCGGCGGCAACCAATCGCCCTTGAGCCGGGCCATTTTGTCCCGGGGACTGGCAGAGGACGTTACCCTGCAGGTGAACGATGGCGTCTCCCAGCCTTGGGTCAAGCTGGAAGTACAGAATCTGGACACTGACGACTGGGAGCAGACAGAGACGGTACTCTTTGGTGAGCTTCGGCGGCTGTCAGCGGTCGGCCTGGATCGAGAACAGCTAATGGCGGCCATGGCCCGGCTGGAATTCCAGCTTCGAGAACGGGACTTCGGCTCATACCCCCAGGGACTGATCTTCGGGCTTCAGGTGTTGGAAAGCTGGCTTTACGGCGGAGCGCCTGAGGCCAATCTGGAGGTAGGTGACCTCTTTGACCGTCTCCGGGCCAAGCTGGATACCGGTTATTTCGAAAATCTGATGCGGGAGGTCATATTGGACAACCCCCACCGCTGCAAGGTGATTCTCATCCCCTCCCACACCATTGGAGAGGAGCGGCGGAGGCTGGAGAACGACCGGCTGGCGGCGGAGTCCGCTCGGTGGGATGCGTGTGAAAGAGATCGGCTGCTGCGGGTGCAGGAAGAACTGCTATCCTGGCAGCACAGCGAGGACACACCGGAGCAGCTGGCCACTCTGCCCCAGCTAACGCTGGCTGACCTGCCACGAACGCCGGAGCAGCTGCCCACGGAAATGGCGGAGATATCCGGCATTCCGGTGCTGAAGCATACGGTCAGCAGCAACGGTATTGCCTATCTGACACTGTATTTTGACGCCGATGGATATGACGAGGAGAGACTATCCCAACTCTCCTTCCTCTGCGGGCTGCTGGGTGAACTGGGAACTGCCGTCCACACGGCGGAGGAGCTGCGCCGGCAGGTACAGCTGCACTGTGGCAGTCTGCGGTTTGCCATCAATGCCTACAGTGGAGAGAACGATACCCGGCACTGTAAGGTCAAACTCTGCGCAATGTTCAGCACGCTGGAGCGAGACGTAGAACAGGCTGTCCGGCTGGTGACGGAGATCCTGACAGGGACGCGCTTCGATGATGAGGACGCTGTTCTGGAGCTGCTGCGTCAGAATAAAACCCAGCTTTCACAGCAGATTGTCATGTCTGGATCTCAGCTTGCTCTGAATCGGGTGGCTGCTCAAACCTCAGCCGCAGGCGTGGCGGATGAGTGTTCTGGCGGTTTTGCCTTTTATCAGTGGCTGAAGGCTCAGGAGAATGATTGGAATTGGCCCCGGCTTCAGGAGCGGCTTGCTGGCCTGCTCCGGGAGGTGGTTTCCAGGGACAGCTTGACCCTCAGCGTTACTGGGCAGAAAGCAGGGATGGCTGAATTGGCTGCGGAATGCTTGGCGTCAGTGCTGCCGTCTAGCAAGAATGGAGCTGCTCCAATTGAACTGAAGCCATGGGGACTCCGCAGAGAGGGGATTGTCATTCCGGCGGATATCGCCTTTGCCGTCCGGGGCGGCAATCTAACCTCCTGCGGCGGATGCTACAGCGGGGTGGTGCAGTTGGCCTCCAAGATCATCACGCTGGGCTACCTGTGGAATGTTATCCGTGTGCAGGGCGGAGCCTACGGCACCGGCATGGCGGTCAGGGTGTCCGGTCTGACCTGCTGCTATTCTTATCGGGATCCCAACGGGGCCCAGTCGCTGGAGAAATATCTCCAAGCCGGAGATTTCCTGCGGGGGTTCTGCGGAACAAACCCAAACCTGACCGGTTTTATTATCGGGGCAGTATCTGATGACTCTCCGTTGCTGACGCCACGGACAAAAGGCTTGCTGGCCGATCAGTTCTATTGGAAGGACATCAGCTGGGAGCGGCGCTGCCGGACGAGAGAGGAGATGCTCTCAGCCACTCCGGAGCAGCTTGCGGCCCTGACGGAAGTCCTGGATGCAGCCCTAGAGCAGGGCGGTATCTGTGTTGTCGGCGGGCAAAACCAGATGGATGCATGTGGGTTGGATGAGATATTCTACCTCTGATATCATCTTTGGAATAAAAAAGGGCCTCCGCATTAGCTGACGCCACATAGAGAAGCTTTCATTAAGTGAAAGGGTGCAACACCGGAAATGATGTTACACCCTTTCGTTTGTCTTTGGAAGCTGTCCGTACAGTTTTCCTGTTTGTTAACTTGCAAGATGGAACAACAAACGCGGCGGGATATGAAAGCCCCGCCACCTATTTGCTTATCTGTCAATCAACCGCCGAGAGCCGGTTTCTTGTTCAGGATTACATGGTGGGTCTGCAATTAGCAAATTTTCAAATCCATTCAATAACAGTGGCTTGACTGTGAGACAATCATCCAATATAGTCTTTTCAAAAACGCTTCCAAATTCTACTGTTTGTTCCACCGTTATACATCTTTCGAGGTGCTGACAGCCATCTTCAGCAGGAATATCAGCGGTCTTATTTCTTTCTGCTTTTTGGGAATCTGTCTGTCTCCTCTTTCTGCCATATTGAATGCTGAAAGCAGCTATAATAAACCAAATTAATTATAGCATAGCCCCGCCCCGCCAGTTGATTGCCTTCTGCAAATCCAGGCTCTGTCTCCGGGACAGCACCGTCTCTCCCTCCGTCAGCTCTGCCAGCCGCCCAAATTCCAACAGCCGATCTGCGCTTTCCCTCTCCGCTTGTATGTAGTACAGCCCCGTTGCCGTTCGGCAGATGGCTCCATCCAGGGGCCAAGGCAGGACACACAGGGCGTCCAGCAGCACCCCAAGGGAAGAAAACTCCACCGCCAGAGACATCTCTGACTCAAGCCGGGCAAAAAGGATGACGCTCTCTGGTAAGCAGAAGCATTCCACCTCCTCTGGCCTGCCATTCAATCCGTAGGACTGGCAAACCTCCCGAAGCAGCGCCACCGCTTCCTCCCGCTCCAGCTGGCAGGATGTCAACCCCCTGCCCTGCAGATCCTCCAGTGAGAGCGCCAATGTCAGTATGTTTTCAGAAATGGGGTAGACCTTCATGTCCATCATCTCCTCCTGTGGCGTTCACATTATAATCCATGTCACACGAACAAAACAAGGCGTAATTTTTGCCAGAACGGGCCTGCAGTCCGTCCAACTGTGTTTAAGCCCGAATCTGTCGCTTGATGCGGTAAAATTGGAGCAGATTCATTCTCTTTCCAGTCAGGTATTCTCTCCGCTTTACACAGCATTCCCCCCGCCCTGCAAAGGCGTTGGCGGGCAGCCAGGCAAAAAATTGAAAAATCACTTGCAATTTGCCCGGAAATGTGATATAAAAGTTGGTATACAATGGCAAGGAACAGGAAAATAGCGGTTCCACATCCCCACAGAAAGTCCCGCAGTGCTGAGAGCGGGACGGGCTGCACCGCTCGGTTCGCCTGGGAGCCGTTCCGGGGAAAGACGGAACCGGGTTTGCCCCACGTTACCGGGGTTGAGAGTGCGTCAGCTGCCCCAGAGGTGATTGGCGAATGCGGGTGGTACCGCGGAGAACCGATTCTCCGTCCTGCGTATGCAGGATGGGGATTTTTATTTGCGAAATTCCATTGTCCCGACTCCGCCGAGCCGGGGGACATATCAGATAAACTAAGGAGCTGAAGGAAAAGATGATGAGAGAACAATTGGAGGCCGTCCGGTCCGCCGCGCTGGAGGCCATCAATCAGGCCGAACACCCCGCCGCACTGGACGAGCTGCGGGTGCGCTATTTGGGTAAGAAGGGCGAGCTGACTGTCCTCTTGAAGCAGATGGGCAAGCTGGACGCCGCTGAGCGGCCTGTCATTGGCCAGCTGGCCAACGACACCCGGGCTGCCCTGACCGAAGCCATCACCCAGCGGACAAAGGCGCTGGAGGCAGCTGTGCTGGAAAGACGGCTTCAGGATGAGGCTGTGGACGTCACCATCCCCGGTACGCCCCGCCCGCTTGGCCACAAGCACCCCATGTCTATTGTGCTGGACGAGGTGAAAGAGGTCTTCATCGGCATGGGCTTCCAGGTAGCCGAGGGGCCGGAGATCGAGCTAGCAGAATATAACTTCACCCGGCTGAATACCGAGGAGGGTCACCCCGGCCGGGAGTGGACGGATACTTTCTATATCACCCCCGGTGACAAGGATCCCAAGAACGATGCCGTCCTGCTGCGGAGCCAGACTTCCCCCATGCAGGTGCGGGTCATGGAGAAAATGCAGCCCCCCATCCGTATCATCGCTCCAGGTCGTGTCTATCGCCGGGACGAGGTGGATGCCACCCACTCCCCCATGTTCCACCAGATTGAGGGCCTGGTGGTGGATAAGGGCATCACCATGGCCGACCTGAAGGGAACGTTGAACGAGGTTGTCCGGGCGCTCTATGGCGAGGAAACCCGCACCCGGTTCCGCCCCCACCATTTCCCCTTCACCGAACCCTCCTGCGAGGTGGACGTTCCCTGCCATGCCTGCAACGGCGCAGGCTGTCGGGTGTGTAAGGGCGAAGGCTGGATTGAACTGTTGGGCGCCGGTATGGTACACCCCAAAGTGCTGGAGGGCTGCGGCATCGACACCGAGGTCTACTCCGGATGGGCCTTCGGCATCGGCGTTGAGCGCATGGCCATGCGGCGATTCGCCATCGCCGATCTGCGGTTGTTTTTTGAGAATGACCAGCGGTTTCTGGAGCAGTTCTGATTGGAAATGGAGGTTGAATATAGATGAAGCTCTCAAGAAAATGGCTCTCTGAATTTGTGGATATTGAGGTCGGTGACAAAGAATACGCCGAGGCCATGACCCTCTCCGGCTCCAAGGTGGAGGGAACCGAGGATCTGAGCGGAACCATCCAGAATGTGGTGGTGGGACGCATCCTGGAGCAGGTGCGCCACCCAAACTCCGACCACATGTGGATTTGTCAGGTGGACGTGGGCGAAGCCGACCCCATTCAAATCGTCACTGGGGCTCAGAACCAGAAGCCCGGCGATTTGGTTGTTGTCGCCAAGCACAACTCTGTCCTTCCTGGCGGGGTGAAGATCACCAAGGGCAAACTCCGGGGCGTGGCTTCGTGCGGCATGATGTGCGGTCTGTCTGAACTGGGACTGGATTGCCGGGACTTCCCCTATGCCATTGAGGACGGGTTGTTTATCCTCCAGGAGGAGGGCGTGAAGCCCGGTGATGACATCCGACCCATCATCGGAGCAGATGACCATATTGTAGAATTTGAGATCACCCCCAACCGACCGGACTGCCTCTCTGTAATAGGTCTGGCCCGGGAATCCGCCGCCACCTTCGGCGTCCCGCTGCGGCTCCATGATCCAGTGGTGAAGGGCTCCGGCGGCAATATTGGGGAACTGCTGGATATTCAAATTGAGGACGCCGCCCTCTGCCCACGCTACACCGCCCGGATGGTAAAGAATGTGAAGATCGGCCCCTCCCCCAAGTGGCTGCGGGAGCGGCTCCGGGCCTCCGGCGTCCGCCCTATCAGCAACATTGTGGACATCACCAACTACGTCATGCTGGAGTATGGCCAGCCCATGCACGCCTTTGACTTCTCCTGTGTCAGCGGCAATCAGATCATCGTCCGCCGGGCCAGGGAGGGCGAAACCATCCAGACATTGGACGGCAATGAGCGGGCGCTGACCACCGATATGCTGGTGATAGCCGATGAGAGCAAGCCGGTGGGCGTGGCCGGCGTCATGGGCGGCATGAACTCTGAAATCGTGGGTGACACCGCCGCCGTGGTCTTTGAATCTGCCAACTTTAACGGTGTCTCCATCCGCCGCACCGCCACTGCCCTGGGAATGCGTACCGAGGCCTCCGGCCGGTACGAAAAGGGGCTTGACCCCATGAATACCTACCTGGGCGTCCAGCGGGCCTGTGAACTGGTGGAACTGCTGGGCTGCGGCGAGGTGGTAGACGGCGTGATTGACGTCATCGCCGCCGATTCCGCCCCTGTTGTCCTGCCCCTGGAGCCGGAGAAAATCAACCGCCTTCTGGGAACCGATATTGATCCTCAGCAGATGCGGGAATATCTCCTGCCCCTGGGCTTCACTCTGGATGAGAATGACATTATTACCGTCCCCTCCTGGCGCTCTGATGTCTCTCATTACTCCGACATCGCCGAGGAGGTAGCCCGGTTCTACGGCTACAATAACTTGCCCACCACTTTGATGCGGGGGGACACCACCCGGGGCGGCCTGAATCCCAACCAGCAGTTGGAGTCTCTTGTGGGAACCGTGGCCCGGGGCATGGGCTTCTCCGAGATCCTGACCTATTCCTTTATCTCCCCCTCCTTCTATGACAAAATCAGGATGCCTGCCGACTCTCCCAAGCGGAAGTCCATCACCATTCTGAACCCGCTGGGAGAGGACACCTCCATCATGCGCACTACAGCCATCCCCTCTATGCTGGAGGTCCTGGCCCGGAATGTGAACTTCAACAACAAGGCCGTTCGGCTCTATGAACTGGCCCGGGTCTATACTCCGGCAGAAGATCAGCCGCTGGCGGACGAGCGTATGCATCTGATTTTGGGCGCCTATGGGCCGGAGGAGGACTTCTTCTCCATCAAGGGTACTGTGGAGACAATACTCACCGCTCTGAGAACTGCAGATGTCTCCTTCCGGGCGGCTTCCGATCTGCCTACCTTCCATCCCGGTCGCTGTGCCGCCATCTACTCCGGCAAAACCTGGCTGGGTGCTGTGGGAGAGATCCACCCCCTGGTGTGCCGGAACTATGGCGTGGATACCCGGCTCTACCTGGCCCGGCTGGACTTTGATGCCCTGCTGTCCTCCCGCGAACCGGAGTCCAGGTATGTCCCCCTACCCAAATATCCTGCTGTCTCCCGTGATATCGCTGTGGTATGCGACAAGTCCGTCACTGTGGGAAGTCTCCAGGACTGCATCCGGCAGAGCGGCCATGGCCTGGTGAAAGAGGTGGTGCTGTTCGATATTTATACCGGCCTTCCCATCCCCGCAGGCAAGAAGAGCGTGGCCTTCTCCCTGAAGCTACGGGCAGCAGATCACACTCTTACTGATGCTGAAGCTGACGCCGATGTCCAGGCAGTGCTGGATGCGTTGAAGCAGGAGCTGGGGGCTGTGCTGCGGTAACCAGTCATTGATTGGTGATTGATAAATCTGGAGGGACTGTCTCAAATGAGACAGTCCCTCTTTTTCTTTTACACCGATTCCAGACCTGCTGGATCCAGAATATCCAGCCAGCCGTAGCCCGTTCTCACCCAGCCCTGCCGGGCAAACCGGCTCAGCACTCGACTGACAGTGACTCGGCTGGTCCCCACCGAAGCGGCAATCTCCTCCTGGGTACAGGCCACCCTCCCCTGCCTGTCAGTTGGGGCGGACAGCAGGAACCGGGCAACCCGCTGCTCCGGTCGGAGAAAGACGGCTCCCTCCAGATGTCCAGACAGCAGCCGGACAGTGCGGGCCAGATATTGCAGCAGGGCCATGGCCAGCTCCGGGTGAGTACCCAGCGCTGCACGGGCAGCGGCGTGGTCGATGGCTGCCAGCTCACAGGGGGCCACCGCCACGGCAGAGGACATTCTGGGCAGACCGTCAAAGAAAGCCGCCTCACCGAAAATCATGCCAGGGCCATAGATCTGCAACACCTGCTCCGCGCCATCTGCAGAGCTGGAAAAGGTGCGCACCCGGCCCCGCTTCAGATAGTAAAAGCAGGCAGCAGGGGTGTCCTGCAAATAGATCATCTGCCCTGGTTCACAGCGGAAGGACAGCCCCTCAGCCAGGGGGGCCAGGGCCTCCGGTGGGAGGAACAGCTCTGGGGGAGAGACGGATTTCATAAAATCAGCTCCTGTCTCCTGTTACTTTTATTAAATTGTATCACAGTTTACATTCTTTTGCAAGTCAACGTGATACAATAACAGAGGAAATCAATTGGAAAGCGCCCTTTTTGGCAATTCACAGGGGCATCTAAAAAAAGGAGGAGTTCCCATGGGCATGACAATGACCCAAAAAATCCTGGCCAGCCATGCCGGACTGGAGGCTGTGGCAGCCGGACAGCTCATCGAGGCAAAGCTGGACTTCGTTCACGGCAACGATGTCACCACTCCGGTAGCCATCGCCGTGCTGGAGGAAAACGGCATTACCCAAATCTTCGACAAGGACAAAATCGGCATCATCCTGGATCACTACACTCCCTGCAAGGACATCAAGGCGGCACAGCTCTGCAAGGTTGCCCGTGACTTCGCACGGAGGCACAGTATCACCCACTTTTACGATGTAGGCATAGTGGGGGTGGAACATGCCTTTATCCCGGAACACGGACTGGTCATTCCCGGTGACCTGACCATCGGCGCCGACTCCCACACCTGTACCTACGGGGCGCTAGGCGCCTTCTCCACCGGTGTGGGTTCCACCGATATGGCGGCTGGTATGGCCACCGGCCTGAACTGGTTCAAGGTTCCATCTGCTATCAAGGTCAACATCTGCGGCAAACTCAAGCCCTATGTCTCCGGCAAGGACGTGATGCTCCACCTCATCGGCTTGATCGGTGTGGACGGGGCTCTCTACAGGTCGCTGGAGTTCACCGGTGAGGGCATCCGGGAACTGACCATGGATGACCGCTTTACCATTGCCAATATGGCCATCGAGGCGGGGGCCAAAAACGGCATCTTCCCGGTGGACGTGCAGACGTTGGCCTATATCAAAGGCCGCACAGACCGGGCGCCAGTCATTTTCGAACCCGACCCTGACGCTGAATATGAGCAGGTGATAGACATCGACCTGAATACGCTGGAACCAACCGTCGCTATGCCCTATCTCCCCAGCAACGTCAAACTGGTACAGGACGTGAAGGGCATCCCCATTGACCAGGTTGTCATTGGCTCCTGCACCAATGGCCGCATCAGCGATATGCGGGCAGCGGCGGAAATTATGAAGGGCCGCAAGGTGGCGGATGGCGTTCGCTGCATTGTCCTCCCCGCCACCCAGGAAACCGTCAGGCAGATGATCGACGAGGGCATTTATCAGAATATGCTGGCGGCGGGCTGCGCCATCTCCACCCCCACCTGTGGCCCCTGCCTGGGGGGACATATGGGTTGTATGTGTGAAGGAGAGGTCTGTGTCTCCACCACTAACCGGAACTTCGTGGGCCGGATGGGCCATGTGGAGTCCAAGGTCATTCTGGCAAGCCCCGCTGTAGCCGCTGCCTCTGCTCTGGCGGGCTGTCTGTCCGACCCCAGGGAGCTGTGAGAAAGGGAGGAAAATTCCATGTCTAAAATCTATGTCTATGGTGACAATGTGGACACTGATGTCATCATCGCCGCCCGTTACCTGAACGATCCCGATGAGCATTCTTTGGCCTCCCACTGCATGGAGGACATCGACCCTGATTTCTCCTCCACCGTGGAACCGGGAGATATCGTAGTGGCCGGAGCCAACTTCGGCTGCGGCTCCTCCCGGGAACACGCCCCCATCGCCCTGAAGGCCAGCGGCGTCAAGTGCGTCATCGCCGCCTCCTTTGCCCGTATCTTCTACCGCAATTCCATCAACATCGGTTTCCCCATTCTGGAATGTCCGGCAGCGGCGGCGGAGATTAAGCCCGGCAATACTGTATCTGTGGACTTCGCCACCGGCAAAATTACCAATGAGACTACCGGCAGAGTCTATGAGGCCGCCCCCTTCCCAGAGTTTATTGACAATATCATTCAGGCAGGGGGACTGCTCAATAGCCTAAAAGCCAGAGGAATTGCAAAATGAAAGAAGGAGCGTGTTGTATAAATGAACTATAAAATTGCCCTTATCCGGGGGGACGGCATCGGCCCGGAGGTAGTGGAGCAGGCGGTGGCCGTACTGGAAAAGGCCGGCAAAATCTTCGGTCACACCTTTGAATACACCGACGTACTTATGGGCGGTGCGGCCACCGATGCCGTGGGCCAAAGCTATCCCGACGGCACCGCTGAGAAATGCAAGGCCTGTGATGCAGTCCTGCTGGGTGCCGTGGGCGGGCCCAAGTGGGGCAGCGACCGGCCTGCTCACCAACGCCCTGAGACGGCCCTGCTGTCCATCCGCAAGGATCTGGGGCTGTATGCCAACCTCCGTCCCGCCGCCCTGCGGCCCGCTCTGGCGGAGGCCTGCCCCCTGAAAAAGGAGACTGCGGAAAAGGGCATTGACCTGATGATGGTGCGGGAGCTGACCGGCGGCATCTACTTTGGCAAGCGGGATAAATACAAAACGGCCCACCGG
>CAYUUP010000049.1:0-12157 GCA_964447925.1 uncultured Oscillospiraceae bacterium | reverse complement strand
AGTCTCATGCGCGTTTCCAAAACGCTTTGCTTGCCGATAAAATGCATCCCATTTCGCCGCTAAACCCGTCAAGAATCTCAACCCATAAAATTCAGGAGGGAATATAAGCATTATAAGAACGCAAGTCATCTGACTGCTGTGTTAATACTACCCCCCCCCGCAAAAGTCAAGTCCTTTTTTGTAGAAATTTCATTTAATTTTACGCATGTTTTTATGCATATTGGAGAATTATACAGATAGAAAGCTGTCCGGCTTCTTTGCCGGACAGCTCCCCCTTTTCTTTCTGTTTTTATGTGTAAGCGCTGGTCATGCCAAGGTTATGCTCCCGGAATCCGCCTTTCCGCCGCGCCGGAAAAACCTTGCAATTTCCCCGGGTCCTATGCTATAATAAACCTATCCCAATAACAGCAGGCTTGGAAAAGGCAAATCCGCTTTGGCGGTTGCGAATCCCACCTGCGGAGGTGGTTATCCCATGGTCAAAGCAATTGTAGGCGCCAACTGGGGTGACGAGGGCAAAGGCAAGATCACCGATATGCTGGCCCAGGAGTCCGACGTCGTAGTCCGCTTTCAGGGCGGGGCCAACGCTGGCCACACCATCATCTGTGACTACGGCAAATTTGCCCTGCACCTGCTGCCCTCCGGTGTATTCTATCCCCACACGCTGAACGTGATCGGCAGCGGCGTGGCACTGAATATTCCCGCGCTGGCGGAGGAGCTGAAGTCACTGGCGGAGAACGGCGTCCCTGCGCCCCATATTGTGGTGTCCGAGCGGTGCCAGGTGCTGATGCCCTATCACATTCTCCTTGACGCCTGCGAGGAGGTGCGGCTGGCAGGGCGGGCCTATGGCTCTACAAAATCCGGCATTGCCCCTTTCTACTCCGATAAGTACGCCAAGACTGGTATTCAGGTTTGCGATCTCTTTGACGAGGCCCGACTGCGGGATCGGCTCACGAACATCTGCCCGCTGAAGAATGTGCTGCTGGAGCATCTTTACCACAAGCCGCCCCTAAATCCCGACGCGCTGTTCCAGACACTGATGGAATATCGGGACATCGTGGCCCCCTATCTGGGGGACACCGGCGCCCTGCTGCGGGACGCCTTGGTTCTGGGGAAAAATATCCTGCTGGAGGGCCAACTGGGGGCCATGAAGGATCCCGACTTGGGAATTTATCCCCACACCACCTCCTCCCACACGCTGGCAGGCTTTGGCACGGTGGGCGGCGGCATCCCCGCCGCCGCTGTGGACGAGGTGCTGTGCGTCACAAAGGCATACTCCTCCTGCGTGGGCGCCCCCTCGGAGCCCTTTGTCAGCGAACTGACCGGCAAGGCTGGGGAAGAGCTGCGCCGCCGCGGCGGTGACAAGGGCGAGTACGGCGCCACCACCGGTCGCCCCCGGCGGGTGGGCTGGTTTGATGCTGTGGCAACCCGGTATGGCTGCGCCGTCCAGGGAGCTACTCAGGTGGCTCTGACCTGCCTGGATGTGCTAGGCTATCTGGACGAGATTAAGGTTTGCACCGGCTATGAAATTGATGGTGAGGTCACTGACGTGTTCCCTGTGACGCCCAGGCTGAACCGAGCCAAGCCGATTTACACTACCCTCCCCGGCTGGAAGCAGGACTTGCGGGGGGCCACCGACTATGGCGCCCTGCCCCCGGAGGCGCGGGCCTATGTGGAATTTGTGGAGGAGCAGATCGGCGTTCCTGTTACCCTGGTGTCCACCGGGCCGGGCCGGGCAGATATCATTCACCGGGGCTGATATAAAAATTATTCAAGCGAGGATGTCTTTCGCGCAGCTGATTTTTCCCGGCTCCCTGTAGGAGCCGGGAAAAAAGGCTTTCAGGGCCGCAACGAAAGAAAGCGGAGAGCAGTTCCCTGTGGGAGCCAGACCTCGCCGCACGCAGGCGCAGAGGCTCCCGTCGCTCCTTATCTGTTTTGACAACTGATTCAGAAAAATTTTTTGGGAAATAGGGGAAATACCTATTGACATTTCTTGTTAGTTGGGCTAAACTTACAAGGTAGGGTGGCTGTGATTCTATCCTTTCCTGTCTTGCCCCGGATTGTTAGTTTTACCAAACTGACAGAGTGAGGAAATGCTCACTAACTTACTTGCTTGGAGGTGTTTTTCGTGCCTTTAACCGTATCCCCAATGGGCCAGGAGAGCGTGATCCAGCGCATCACCGGTAAGGACGAGACCCGCCGTTTTCTGGAGAGTCTTGGCTTTGTGGAGGGCGCCATCGTCTCAGTTGTTTCTGAACTGGCCGGAAATCTGATCGTCAACATTAAGGACACACGGGTAGCGATTAGCCGCAATATGGCAAACCGCATCCATGTAGCCTGATTGATACCCTGCGTGAGACGCAGCCTCTGCCCGCCGGGGTGAGAGCCGTCTCATAAACCCGGCGCGCAGAGGCTGCGCTGCTGCGATTTCATCTAAAAGGAAGAGAGGTAACCTAATGAAGACTTTGAAAGAAGCAAAGCCCGGCGAAACTGTGACCATCCGCAAGCTCAACGGCACTGGCCCGGTGCGTCGGCGCATCATGGATATGGGCCTCACCAAAGGCGTGGAACTCTATGTCCGCAAGGTGGCGCCTTTGGGCGACCCCATTGAAATTACCGTCCGGGGCTATGAGTTGTCCGTCCGCAAGGCCGATGCTGCCAATATTGAGGTGGAGTGATTTTACTCAGACAGATCAGTCAATAAATCTGTCTGCAAAGCATGAAAGGAAAAGGAAGTTATGTCTGTTACATTAGCACTTGCCGGCAACCCCAACTGTGGCAAGACGACCATGTTCAATGCCCTCACCGGCGCTTCCCAGTACGTGGGCAACTGGCCCGGCGTCACTGTGGAGAAGAAGGAGGGCAAGCTGAAGGGGCATAAGGACGTTGTTGTCACCGATCTGCCCGGTATCTATTCGCTCTCCCCCTATACTACCGAGGAGGTCATCTCCCGGAACTACCTGCTGAAGGAGCATCCTGACGTGGTGGTCAACCTGGTGGACGCATCCAATATCGAGCGAAACCTCTACCTCACCACTCAGGTGGTGGAAATGGGTCTGCCTGTAGTCATCGCCCTGAACATGATGGACGTGGTGAAGAAACGCGGCGACAAGCTCGACATCACCAAGCTGGAAAAGGAGCTTGGCTGTAAGATTGTGGAGACTGCCGCTGTCAACGGCACCGGCCTGAAGGAAATGAGCGAAGCCGCTATCCAGGCGGCCCAGGCGGGCAAGCCCGCCGTACCCCGCCACCGGTTCAGCGACCGGGTGGAGTCCGCTCTGGCGGACGTGTTGGGTGTCATTGGCTCCGATGTTGCCGAGGGCCAGCGGCGCTGGTACTCCATCAAGGCCTTTGAGCGTGACGAACGCGCCTTGGAGTCTCTGGAGCTGACCGCCGAACAGCAGGCAAAACTGGAGGAGATCATCACCGCCTGCGAGACAGATCTGGATGATGACGCCGAGTCCATCATCACCAACGAGCGGTATGACTACATCAGCAAGGTGGTCAAGAACTGCGTGCGGAAGAAGGAGACTGGCCTGTCCATCTCCGACAAGATCGATCGCATCGTCACCAACCGTATCCTGGCCCTGCCCATCTTTGTTGTGGTCATCGCCCTGGTCTACTATATCACTGTCTCCACCGTGGGCGGCTGGGCCACCGACTGGGCCAATGACGGTTTGCTGGGAGAGGACGGCTGGTTCCTCCTGGGCATCGGCCGTTCCGCCTATGATGATGCCGCCGGTGAGTTCGAGGAGGCAGACGCTCTCATTAACGGCATGGATTACTACGATTTCGACGTGGAGGCCATTGCCCACTCCGATGGCTATATTGAACAGGCTGTGTCTGCGGGCTACACCTTCGATTATGACGAGGACGCCTATGAAGATGAAGATGCTGCTGCAGAGGGCTTCGGTGCCGCTGCTGAGGCACTTGCCGCCGAGATAGAGGCGGCTGGCGGCTTTACTGCAGAGGTGGATCTCTATGATCTGGAATCTATGGAGGTAGACGAGACTGTCACCGTTGACCTGGCTGCCTTTGAGGAGGCGCTGGCCATTGAAGAGCCCGATCCTGCCGATTACAGCTCCGTGTACATCCCCGGTATCACCGCTGTGATTGCCAACCTGCTGGAATCTGTCAACTGCAATGAGGTGCTTTCCGGCCTGATTTTGGACGGTATCGTAGCAGGCGTGGGCGCTGTGCTGGGCTTTGTGCCACAGATGCTGGTACTTTTCCTCTTCCTGGCGATTCTGGAGGACTGCGGTTACATGGCCCGTATCGCCTTCATCATGGATCGTATCTTCCGCCGCTTCGGCCTGTCCGGCAAGTCCTTTATTCCCCTGCTGATCGGCACCGGCTGCGGCATCCCCGGCGTTATGGCTACCCGTACCATTGAAAACGAACGTGACCGCAGAATGGGCATCATGACCACCACCTTTATGCCCTGCGGCGCTAAACTGCCCATTATCGCCCTCATTGCCGGCGCCCTGTTCAACAATGCGGGCTGGGTTGCCACCGCATCTTACTTCATCGGCATCGCGGCTGTGGTCATCACAGGTGTGATGCTGAAGAAGACCAAACCCTTTGCCGGGGAGCCTGCTCCCTTTGTGATGGAGCTGCCCGCCTACCATCTGCCCCGCGTGAAGGGCGTCCTCATCCATATGTGGGATCGGGCCAAGTCCTTCATCAAAAAGGCTGGTACCATCATCCTGCTGGCCACCATCCTGGTCTGGTTCCTGTCCTCCTTCGGCTTCCAGGACGGCAGCTTCGGCATGGTGGATCAGGACGTCTCCCTGCTGGCCGGACTGGGCGGTATTTTTGCCTGGCTGTTCAAGCCTCTGGGCTTTGGCAACTGGCGCGCCGCCGCCGCCGTTATCACCGGTCTCATTGCCAAGGAGAACGTAGTCGGCACCTTCGGTGTGCTGTATGCCGGCCTGGAGGAGGTTTCCGAGTCCGGCTTTGAAACCTGGACGCTGCTCCGTGCCGAGTACACCCAGCTCTCCGCCTTCTCCTTCCTGGTGTTCAACCTTCTGTGCGCCCCCTGCTTTGCCGCCATTGGCGCCATGAAGCGGGAGTTCGGCAACATCAAGTGGACCTTGGCCGCTGTGGGTTATCAGTGCCTGCTGGCCTGGTGTGCCAGCTTGGTAATCTATCAGCTGGGCGGTCTGATCGCCAACATCGCCACCCAAGGTCAGGCGGGCGTCGCCTTCAATTTCTTTACCGTAGTGGCCGTGGCCGTGGTGGCTTTCATGATCTATATGCTGGTGCGCCGGGGCCATCAGTCCGACAGTGAGAAGCTGGCGAAGACCGCCGCCGCCAACGCGCAGTAAGCGATTTCCGATCCCCCCGCCCCCTGCTTTGGCGGCGGAGGGACGCAATACAGGATATCTATAAGGAGGTACAGTTCATGGGAATAGGAACGATTCTTGTAGCCATTGTTCTGGTTGTGATTGTAGCTCTTGCCATCCGGTCTGCCGTGAAGGAGCTGAAACATGGCGGATGCGCCTATTGCTCCGGCTGTGCCGTCCATCCCTCCAAGGATGCTGAAAATGAGATGAAAGCAGCTTCCGCCTGTGACGGAAATTGCTCCCACTGCTCCAGAAGCTGCCACTGAGGACAACTCGGCGCGACCCATAGGGAATATATATGCCAACGCCAAAGCCTTTCATGGCTTTGGCGTTGGCATAATACTTTTCTGTGATTTTGATTGCTTGCAGGATTGGCATAAGCCCGCTTACTTAAAATACAGCGCGCCAGACTCGAAGATGGGCTGGTGCTTATTGCCGGGGATATTCTTCCCCACAAATTCCCCATACCGCTCGGAGTGGCCCATCTTGCCAAAGACTCGGCCGTCCGGAGAGAATACGCCCTCGATGGACTCCATGGAGCCATTGGGATTGCAGGAGATATCCAGGGAGGGGATACCCGCCGTGTCCACGTACTGGGTGGCAATCTGGCCGTTTTCAATCATCTTGCTGAGAGCCTCCGGCGGAGCGACGAAGCGGCCCTCGCCGTGGGAGATGGGAATGGTATAGATCTCGTCCAACTCAGACAGCAGCATCCAGGGAGATTTCAGCGAGGCAACACGGGTGGTGACATAGCGGGATTGGTGCCGTCCGATGAGATTAAAGGTCAGAGTAGGACAGGTGTCATCCATGGGCCGTATCTCGCCGTAGGTGATGAGTCCTAGCTTGACCAGGGCCTGGAAGCCGTTGCAGATGCCCAGCATCAGCCCATCCCGATTTTTGAGCAGCTCGTGGACGGCGTCCGTCAGCCGGGCACCTCGGAAAAAGGAGGCGATGAATTTGCCGGAGCCCTCCGGTTCATCTCCGCCGGAGAAGCCGCCGGGGAGAATGATCATCTGAGCCTTAGCGATGGCCTCCGCCATTTTTTTGGCCGACTCCTCCAACTGGCTGGTTGTGAGATTGCCCACCACCACGATCTCCGGCTGAATGCCCGCCTTCAGGCAGGCGGCAGCGGTATCATATTCGCAGTTGGTGCCGGGGAAGACGGGGATCACCGCTCGGGGTCTGGCAATGCCCAGAGAGGGTGCCTTGGCCGGTCGCTCATTACAGAAGATGTCCACCATGTCGCTGTCCTTCTCTCCGACATCTGCCATGGTGGGATAGACATCCTCCAGCGTACTCTCCCAGATATCCCGGAGGTCGTGGATCGCCAGGAAAGCTCCGCCCACCTCCAGCATGGGGGTGAAGGTGGTGTGGCCGATCTTGCAGCCTATATTGGGCAGTGTATCCCGTTCCAATTCGGCGATGATGGAGCCGGGCCGGGGGGCAAAGAGCTGGCTGCCCGCAAGCTCCGGCTCACCTTCAAAGCCAATCTGGTTGCCGAAGGACATCTTCATAAGCCCCTCGGCCACACCGCCGGAACTGACCGCCCAAGCGGAGAGGACTTTTCCCGATCGAACCAGCTCATAGAAGCTGCGCCAGATCTCCTTGGTGCCGGTGTAATTGCCCTGGGGTGCCTCGAAGAGCCAGACCTCGTGGCCCGCCCCCTTAAAGTCGGTAGATCGGATGTCCTCCGCCCGGGCGGGAGACACGGCAAAACTCACCAGCGTGGGAGGAACGTCTAAATCCAGGAAGGAGCCGGACATGGAATCCTTGCCGCCAATGGCCGCCAGCCCCAGCCCCAGCTGGGCGGAGAGGGCACCCAGCAGAGCGGAGAAGGGTTTGCCCCAGCGGGCGGGATCCTCCCGGAGTTTTTCAAAGTATTCCTGCAGAGACAGATAGGCATTATCGGGGCTACACCCCGCCGCCACCAGTTTGGCCACAGACTCCACCACCGCAGTGGCTGCCCCCAGGAAGGGATCTCTCTCACTGAGGTAGGGATCAAAGCCGTAGGCCATGACGGAGCAGGTGTCCGTCTTATGGCCCGGCCCCACCGGCAGCAGGGCGGCCATAGCCTGGGAGGGAGACATTTGCTCCCGCCCGCCAAAGGGAGCCAGGACAGATGAGGCCCCAATGGTGGAGTCAAACCGCTCCACCAGGCCCCGCTGGGAGGCCAAGTTGGGATTTTTCGCAATGGCCTCGAAGCCCTTTATAGTGTCACGCTCCCCATCCGTGTCTGCTTCTGCGGGCTGAGGAGGAACCGCTACCACCGTGTGCTTATCCGCGCCGTTGGAGGCGAGAAAGTCTCGGGAAAGATTGACAATTTCTGTCCCGTTCCAGGTCATGACCATCCGTGGGGACTCCGCCACCACGGCCACCTCATAGGCCTCCAGATTCTCATTTTCAGCAGCCTGCAGGAGGAATTCCTCGTCCTCCGGGGCCACCACCACAGCCATACGCTCCTGAGACTCGGAGATGGCCAGCTCGGTGCCGTCCAGTCCGTCATACTTTTTGCGGATGGCATTCAGGTTGATGGCAAGGCCGTCAGCCAGTTCGCCGATGGCCACGGAGACACCGCCGGCGCCAAAGTCGTTACACCGCTTGATGCGGCGGGTGACCTCCGCGTTCCGGAAGAGCCGTTGGATTTTCCGCTCCTCCGGTGCGTTGCCCTTCTGCACCTCTGCCGCCATGGTGCGGAGAGACTTCAGATCGTGGGACTTGGATGAGCCGGTAGCCCCGCCAATGCCGTCCCGTCCGGTGCGACCGCCCAATAGGATGACCCGGTCACCGGGGGCGGGACGCTTCCGCACCACATTTTCCGCCGGGGCGGCGCCCACCACGGCGCCCACCTCCATATGCTTGGCAATGTAGCCCGGGTGATAGCATTCTGCCACGATGCCGGTGGCAAGTCCAATCTGGTTGCCGTAGGAGGAATAGCCTTGGGCGGCCGTAACAGCCAGTTTCCGCTGGGGCAGCTTGCCGGGCAGTGTTTCCGACATGGGTACTCGGGGATCGCCGCAGCCCGTGACACGCATAGCCTGATAGACATAGGCCCGACCGGAGAGAGGATCCCGGATAGCTCCGCCGATACAGGTGGCCGCTCCGCCGAACGGCTCGATCTCGGTGGGGGGGGTGTGCGTCTCGTTTTTGAACATCAGGAGCCAGTCCTGGCGCTCACCGTCCACCGTGGCAGTGACCCGGACAGAACAGGCGTTGATTTCCTCGGATTCATCCAGATTTTTCAAAACACCCCGCTTTTTCAGTAACTTTGCCCCGATGGTGGCGATATCCATCAAGGTCTGCGGGCGGATTGCCGCCTTCTCCGGACCATAAACCTCCTGGCGGGCGGCAAGATACTGCTGATAAGCCCCGGCCACCCGGGGGTCGGCGATCTCCACGCTGTCAATGTGGGTGCCGAAGGTGGTGTGGCGACAATGGTCGGACCAATAGGTGTCCACCACCCGGAGTTCGGTGACGGTGGGGTCCCGCTTTTCCTCCTCCCGGAAGTAGGTCTGGAGGAAGGTCAGGTCAGCCAGGTCCATAGCGAGACCATAGTTGGAGAGAATCTGCTTCAGGCCGTCCTCATCCAGGCTGATAAAGCCCTCCAGCATAGGTACAGCGGTGGGGATATCGTACTGCAGGACAAGAGTCCCCGGCTTGTCTAGGGATGCCTCCCGGCACTCCACCGGGTTGATGAGATAGCCCCGAATTGTCTCCATATCCTCGGGCGTCAAATGTCCCAGCAGGACATAGATCTTGGCGCACTGCACCAGAGGCCGGTCACAGCCCGCCAGCAGCTGGATGCACTGGGCGCAGGAGTCCGCCCGCTGGTCAAATTGACCCGGCAGAGACTCCACCGCCAGGATGGAATGCTCCTCCTGGATAGGGGGCATAGTTTCGTCATAGAAGTCATCACACATCGGCTCGGAAAAGACAGTGACGCGGGCTTTGAGGTAAACGGGGTAATCAATGCCGTCGACGTCATAGCGGAAAAACAGTCGGAGTCCCTTCAAGGAGGAAATGCCCAGCTGTTCCTTCAGCTCCCTGCAAACCTTCTGGGCCTCTACGTCGAAGCCGGGGCGCTTCTCCGAAAAGCAGCGAAATACGTAATTCATAGTGGTTCTCCTCTTTCTGCAAAAAACGGAAGGTGATTCTATGTCCGGCAGTCACTCTGGAAGCATAATGATGGCTGCCAGCGAGCCGCGAGGGCTGCCCGTGCGCCGGTGGCTGAAATATTTCTCCGGCATATGGCAGGTGCAGTCCTCCGAGATGTCCAGTGCGGTCACACCGGTCATTTCCAGCCAAATGCGGTTCAGACTCTTCAAATCTACCCGAAATTTTCCGCCTGGCAGCATGTCGATACAGGGCCTGGCAGCCGCTCCCAGAGCGCCTGTTATAGTCTCCGGTACGTCGGAATCGGTAATGAAGCAGCATTGGGAGATGCCGGGGCCGATGGCCGCACGGATATCTGCCGGCCGGCAGCCGTAGAGTTCTCCCATACGGGACACCGCCTTTGCAGCAATCCCCAGTGCCGTCCCCCGCCAGCCCGCGTGGACGGCCCCTACAACTCTGCGCACCGGGTCATAGAGCAGCACCGGGATGCAGTCCGCTGAGAAAATCACCAGTGGCAGACGGGGGGTGTCGGTGATGAGGGCGTCCGCCTCGTAGTTCCGCTCCCGGTCAAGACCCCTGCCCGCGTCAGCAGCAGTGACCATACGGACATCGTCCCGATGCACTTGGTGAGAAAAAACCATCCTGTCCATATCCACCCCTAGGGCGCCGCAGAAGCGCCGGAAGTTCTCCCGGACGGCGGCAGGGTCATCTCCCCGGGTATGGCCCAAATTCAGCGTGGAAAATGACCCCCGGCTGACACCCCCCAGCCGGGTGGAAAAGCCGTGAGGGAGGGGAAGAAGGCCGGACTGCTGAAATGTGACGCCTGAGCGGATGATATCTCTCATGACGGACTCCTTGCTGTGTTGTTTCAGGGCAGGGCAACAATATTTGCGGCGGTCAGCTGCCGGTGGAGATATTCTCCTTCAGGCGGCAGCACTTTTTATACTTCTTGCCACTGCCGCAGGGGCAGGGGTCATTGGGGCCAATCTTTTTGGCTTTGCGGACGGGTTGCTTTTTGACAGTCTGGTCCCCCCCGGCGGACTCGCTTGTGACCTTAGCCACCGACTTCCGCTCCACTGTCTTGGTCTGGACACGAACCAGATAGATGCGGCGGACAGTCTCCTCCCGGATAGCGGAGATCATCTGCTCGAACATCTCAAAGCCCTCCTGCTTATAGGCCACCACCGGGTCAATTTGAGCATAACCCCGGAGGCCAATGCCCTGCTTCAGGTCATCCATGGCGTCAATGTGATCCATCCAGTATTCGTCCACCACCCGCAGGAGCATGACACGCTCCACCTCGCGCATCAGCTCAGATCCGAGCTGGGCCTCCTTGGCGGCGTAGGCAGTGGCGGCGTAGCCCTTCAGTTCGGTGATTAGCTCCTCGGCGGTGCGGGACTTCAAATCGTCCTCGCTGTACTCCATCTGGCCAGGCAGCAGAAAGACACCCCGGAAGTGTTCCGTGGCCTCCCGGAAGCCCTCCTCCGTCAGGTGGTGCTGCTCACCCACATGGCCGTTCACTGCCTCGGTGATGACGGAGGAGATCATGTTCTCAATATAGCTGTGGAGATCCTCGCCGGAGAGGACTCTGGCCCGCTCCTCATAGATGACCTGTCGTTGGGTATTCATCACGTTGTCATATTCCAGCACGCTTTTACGGGTCTGGAAGTGCTTGGATTCTACCTTTTTCTGGGCATTTTCAATGGCCCCGGAGAGGATCTTGGCGTCAATGGGAGTGTCCTCATCAGCCCCTAGCCGATCCATAATGCCGGCAATGCGTTCGGTGCCAAAGAGCCGCAGGATATCGTCCTCTAGGGAGAGGAAGAACCGAGTCTCACCTGGGTCGCCCTGCCGTCCGGCACGGCCACGCAGCTGATTGTCGATCCGGCGGGACTCGTGGCGCTCCGTACCCAGGATAAAGAGTCCCCCTGCGGCGCGGACCTGCTCCGCCTCGCTGTCGATATCCTTTTGGAATTTGGACTCACTCTCGGAGAAGAGGGTTCGGGCCTTTATCACGTCTGGATCATCCGAGTCAGCAAAGCCGGTAGCCTCGGCAATGACATCATCGTCAAAGCCCGCCCGGCGCAGCTCCGCCCGGGCCAAAAACTCCGCGTTGCCTCCCAGCACAATATCAGTACCACGGCCCGCCATATTGGTGGCAACAGTGACGGCCCCCAGCTTGCCCGCCTGGGCAACGATTTCCGCCTCCCGTTCGTGGTGCTTGGCGTTTAAGACATTGTGGGGAATGCCCGCCCGCTTCAGCAGCTTGGACAGCAGTTCCGACTTCTCAATTGAGATCGTACCCACCAGCACCGGCTGGCCCTTGTCGTGGCACTCCTTAATCTGCTTCACGATAGCCCGGAGCTTGGCCGCCTCGGTTTTATAGACGCAGTCGGGCCGGTCAATACGCACCACAGGCCGGTTGGTGGGGATCTCCACGATGTCCAGATCGTAGATGGCGGCGAACTCCTCTTCCTCGGTCATGGCGGTGCCCGTCATGCCGGAGAGCTTCTCATAGAGCCGGAAAAAGTTCTGGAAGGTGATGGTGGCCAAGGTCTTGGACTCATTGGCCACGGTGACGCCCTCCTTGGCCTCAATAGCCTGATGCAGGCCTTCGTTATACCGGCGGCCATACATCAGGCGGCCGGTGAACTCGTCGACAATGATGACCTGTCCGTCCTTCACCACATAGTCGATGTCCCGCT
>CAYUUP010000048.1:0-12310 GCA_964447925.1 uncultured Oscillospiraceae bacterium | reverse complement strand
GTGGAGCTGGCCCCCGGCAAGGACGGCATGGTTCATATCTCCAAACTGGCCAACCACCGGGTAAACCGCGTGGAGGACGTGGTGAACATTGGCGATATGATCTGGGTCAAGGTCACGGACATTGATGAAAAGGGCCGCGTCAACCTCTCCCACAAGGATGCCCTGCGGGAAATCAAGGCTCGCCAGCAGTCAGAGCAGAAGAACTGATTAGAAAACGCCATAGGGTCGGACGGGCGGTGTTGTCTGTCCGGCCCTTTTATCTGGAAGCCCCCACAGCTGGAAAGGAACGGAAATATGAAGCGCATCATGATTCTGCTGCTGGCCCTCTGTCTGCTGGCGGGCTGCGCCGCCGCACCCCAGGGAAATGCAGATCCGGAACCGGAGTCGGAGCCGACTGTTGAGACGGAGACGGAGACGGAGGCAGAGGCAGAGAGCGAATTGGGAACTGAGTCAGAACCAGAAAGTGAGCCGGAACCGGAGCCGGAACTCTTTGAACCCTATTCCTACACGCTCTGCTTTGCCGGAGATGTCAGCCTGGCAGATGACTCTGTCCCGGCCAAGGCGCTGTCCTCCTACGGGCTGGAGGGCTGCTTCAGCAGTTCTCTGCTGGAAACCATGCGGGAGGCGGATGTCATGTGCCTGAACAGCGAATTTGCCTTTACCACCCGGGGTACGGCTATCCCCGACAAAACCTACACCTTCCGGGGGAATCCGGCGCGCATTTCCGTTCTGGAAGACATGGGAACCGACGTGGCGATTCTGGCCAACAACCATGTCTTTGACTACGGCGAGGTTGGCCTGCAGGACACGCTGGACACTTTCCGTGCTGCCGGGCTGCCCTATGTGGGTGCCGGAGAGGACATTGACGAGGCCTCTGCCGTCTGGTATGCCCGGCTGGAGAACTGCACCGTAGCCTATGTGGCGGGCAGCCGGGTGGAGTGGGCCGAGCTGACCCGCGGAGCCAGCGAGACGGAGTCCGGGGTGTTCCGCACCGCCGAGAGCAACGAGCTGATTTGCCAGCGCATTGCCGAGGCAAGGGAAAACGCAGACTTTGTGGTGGTCTACATCCATTGGGGCACCGAACACACTACCTGGCTGGAGGACTATCAGCTGGCCTCCGGGAAGGAGTTCATCGATGCCGGGGCCGATGTGGTGGTGGGGGATCACCCTCATGTCCTTCAAGGTATCTCCTGGTATGAAGGCAAGCCTATTTTCTATTCCATGGGCAACTTCTGGTTTTCCTCTACCGCCCAGTATACCATGCTGCTGGAGGTGGAGGTGGGCCGGAACGAGGCCGGTGATCAGTCTGCCCAGTTCCAGCTGGTCCCCGCCTGGACAGAGGGGGGCAAGGTGACCGCCATCACAGATACAGAGAGCCGGCAGAAGTTCTTTCGCTACATGGAGGGTATCTCCACCGATATCTCCATCGACAGTGCCGGAGTTGTCACCCAGGCCGCAGAATAACTCCCGCCGTTTTTTCCAAACTAAGAAACAGACCCACATTCAGGAGGAAGCCCATAAATGGAGCAGAACAGACAGCGATATATTCTCCCCAACGGCGTTCGGATCCTGACGGAACGGATGGAAGGGCTTCGCTCCGCTGCCTTGGGTATCTGGGTGGCCACCGGCTCCCGGGACGAGACGGCCAGTCAGTCCGGCGCAGCCCACTTTATCGAGCATATGGTCTTTAAAGGGACGCGCACCCACACCGCCGCTCAAATGGCGGAGCGGATGGACATGATCGGCGGTCAGATTAACGCCTTCACCTCTAAGGAGTCCACTTGCTTCTACGCCCGTGCCCTAGACATCCATCTGCTGGAGGCGCTGGACATTCTATGCAGTATGCTGTTGGACACCCGTTTTGCCCAGGAAGATGTGGAGACAGAGCGGGGCGTCATTCTGGAGGAAATTGGTATGTATGCCGATGACCCCGCCGACCTGGTGAATGAGCGTCTGAATGCCGCCATGTACCGGGGGTGTTCTCTGGCTCGGCCCATCCTGGGGAAAAGGGCCACGCTGGAAAAGATGACTGGCCAGTGGCTCCGGGACTACCGGGACAGCCACTACCTCCCGGATAAAATTGTTGTGGCGTTGGCCGGCTCCTTTGACAACGCCGTGGTGGACGCCATCTGTGAGCGTTTCTCCGCCCTCCCCACCGGAAAGAGCAAAAAGCGGAAGCCCGCCCAGTATAACCCCGCACTGACCCTGCGGAAAAAGGCCATTGAGCAGAACCATCTAATGCTGGCTTTTCCCTATGCGGAGAAAGACATCCCCACCCGGTATGAGACACAGTTGCTGTCCTCCGTTTTGGGCGGTGGTATGTCCTCCCGGCTCTTTCAGGAAGTACGGGAGAAACGGGGCCTGTGCTATACCATTTATTCCAGCGGCGGCGTCTATGAGGACATCGCCACCTTCCAGATCTACACCGCCTTGAACCGGGAGACAGAGGGGGAGGCCCTCTCCTCCATCCGGCAAGTGGTGGAGGAGCTGGTCTCCTCCGGCGTCAGCGAGGCGGAGTTGGAGCGGGCCAGGGAGCAGAGCAAGGCCAACGTCCTCATGGGGTTAGAGTCCACCATGTCCCGGATGACCCACCTGGCCCGGTCAGAGCTGCTGGGGGAGCCGATCCTTACCCCGGATGAGATTATCGCCGCTCACGATGCCGTCACTAGGGAGGCCATCCGCCGCCGGGCGGAGGACATCTTTCGCTTTGACCGTGCCTCCTTTTCCGCTGTTGGCCGGGTGGCCCGGGAGGAAAATTATCGGGCGCTTTTATAGGCCGTCCGCAAGAAAAAGAAAAATTTTCACAGAAAAGCAGTTGAAAAATCCCGCTCAATATGGTACGCTATACACATCAAGAACCCGCCAGCCCGGGTAAACACCTGCAAGGAGTGATTTTACATGATTAAGGTCATTATGGGAAAAAAAGGAACCGGCAAGACCAAGCAGCTTATCGAACTGATCAACTCCGCCATTCAGACTGAACACGGCAACGTGGTCTGCATCGAGCGGAACCGCAAACTCACCTATGACATCCATTACAACATCCGATTGGTGGAAGCCAGCGAGTATGATCTCAAGTCGTTCGAATTTCTGAAGGGCATGATTTCGGGCCTGTATGCCGGCAACTATGATATTACCCATATATTTATCGACTCACTCTGCCGGGTGGTCCCCTGTGAGGGTAGCCCCGAGGTGGAGGAATTCCTGGACTGGCTGGAGGCCTTCTCCGAGCAGAATAACATCAAATTCACCGTCACCATCACCGAGGATCCCAGCGAGGCCCGGGAGGGCGTACGGAAGTATTTTTGAGTTCCTTCATAAATCAATGAAACCGGCCCCGCCTGTGGGGGCCGGTTTTTCATTCAGGTGAAATTCCCTCCATCCGCCGCTGTGCGGCCTCCAGCAGCGCTTCCGGATCATCTGGCAGCATCTCCTCCACCACCTGCTCCAGCAGCCAGTCCAGCATCTGGCCCAGGGCCGGGCCGGGATCCATCCCCAGAGCCATCAGTTCCCGGCCACTGATGGAGAGCTTCCGGCGGGAGACAGCTGGCTCCAGTATCTCCGGCGATGTCAGCAGCATCTCCGCCCGGCGCAGGGCAGCTTCCCGCCGGGGCCACTCTGCGGGGTTGCAGGCCACGCCATCCGCCCGCCATACCGCCAAAAGATCCCGAGTCATATCCTCCCCCAGCCGGAAGATTAGCCGCCGCATAGCCTTGGGCGTCTCCGGCAGGGGGTGGCCATGGACGCGGATCAGTGTGCAGACCCGATCCCTGGCAGCCCGGTCACCGCGCAGCCGGGAAAGCACCCGGGCAGCAATTTTCTCGCTGACGGCAGCGTGGCCGTAGAAATGGCCCATGCCGTTGCTGTCCACCGTGAAGCAGGCAGGCTTGCCCGCATCGTGAAAGAGCAGCGCCAGCCGGAGGACAGGGTCAGGGGGAGCGGTCTCCACTGCCCGGAGGGTATGTTCCCACACGTCCCAGCAGTGGTGAGGATTGCGCTGGTCAAAGTCGAACATAGGCCGCAGTTCCGGGGCGGTCTGGGCAAAGACCTCACGGTACTGCCGCAGTACCGTGGCCACGCCGGGAGCCGTGAGGATGCCCTTCCACTCGGTGAAGATACGCTCCGGGGCAATTTCATCCAGAAGCGTCCTACAGCTGAGCAGGGCGTCCTGCGTCTCCGGCTCCAACGTCAGGTTGAAGCGGGCGGCAAAGCGCAGCGCCCGCAGCAGCCGCAGGGCATCCTCCCGGAAGCGTCGCTCCGGCTGGCCCACACAGCGGAGAATTTTGCCTGACAGGTCCTGCCGCCCACCAAAAGGGTCGATGACGCCCGATTTGGGAGAATATGCCATGGCGTTGATGGTGAAGTCCCGCCGGGCCAGATCCTCCTCCAGATTTTGGACGAAATCCACCCTGTCAGGGTGACGGTAGTCAGAGTAGCCCGATTCCCGGCGGCAAGTGGTGATCTCATAACCCCGGCCCCCTGCCGCCACAGTGACAGTGCCATGGCGCAGACCGGTGGGACGGGCAGCGCCGCCGAACAGGGCCATGACCTGCTCCGGCCGGGCGGTGGTGCAGATGTCCCAGTCCTTAGGGGGCAGGCCCAGCAAGCTGTCCCGGACGCAGCCCCCCACCAGCCATGCGCCGTGGCCGGATGTCTCCAGCCGGGCCAGCAGGGCCTCCGGGTCGGGTGGGATGAGAATCCTCTGCATAGTGAATCACCTCCTGCGTGTCAGTGGTCTAGCAATTAGCGGACTTGGGGGATGTACTCCTTATGATACCATATTTCATATAGCTTTTCCACCCCCTTAAAGCCGTTGAAATTTCAACCTTTTTGCGGCGTGGCCAGAGGTATAATTAAGCAGGCCAGCAACAAAACAGGCCTTGTAGGGAAGAGGCGCAGAGCAACAATTATCCCCGCAAGTTTTCAGTCTTTCACACATCCTGCACTTGCTTGAAGAATATCTTGCGGAAATGATATGGCACGTTCACAGAGGGCTTGCCAGTATTTTTCGGTTTTACTGCCGCATTTTCCCCAAAATATATATGCCAAAATGATTTTCCGGAATTTACAGATTCTTCTTGATTTATCGGCGCGTTTCCGTCATAATAAGAGCATAGCTCTTTGGCCTTGTCAGGAGGGGATTGTATGATCTTAGCGGTGGACGTAGGCAATACTACAATTGAACTGGGCGGCGTGGATGCCGCAGGCATCCGCTTTCGGGCCAGGCTCTCCACTCACCAGAGCCGGACAGCAGATGAATACGCTGTCGCTCTGCGGAACGTGATGCAGCTCTATGGGGTGGCGCCGTCGGATCTGGAAGGGGCTATCGTCTCTTCGGTGGTACCGCCCCTGTCCAGTGTAATCTGCGCCATGGTGGAGCGCTTCACCGGCAGACCTCCTCTCCTGGTAGGGCCGGGCATCAAGACCGGGCTGAATATCCGGCTGGAGGATCCCGGACAGCTGGGCAGCGATAAGGTGGTCATCTCAGTGGCTGCCATCCACAAGTATCCCTTGCCCCAAATCATCGTGGATATGAGTACGGCCACCAGCATTTCGGTCATCAGCAGTGAGGGCTACTACCTGGGAGGGCAGGTGCTGCCGGGGATACAAGTCTCTCACGATGCCCTCACCGCCAAGACTGCCCAGCTGCCCCGGGTCAGCCTGGAAGCCCCTGAGCATATCATCGGCCGCAACACGGTGGACTGTATGAAAAGCGGCCTGATCTATGGCACAGCCGCCATGGTGGACAGCCTTTGCCAGCGCATTGAGGAGGAGCTGGGGGAACGGGCCACCGTTATCCTCACCGGTGACCAGTCCGCTGCCATCTACCCTCATTGCCGCCGGGATGGCATTATCCGGGACACCGAGTTGCTTCTCCGGGGGCTGTGGCTAATCTTCCAGAAGAACCGGAAACGGTGACAAATTCATTTCAAAGCGTTTTAAGCGAAAGGATGTTCCAAAATGAGCGTGATCCATTATAACAAAGAGAGTTTTGCCGGAGCGCTGCAGCAGCCTGGTGTCATGGTGGTAGACTTCTGGGCCACCTGGTGCGGCCCCTGCCGTATGATCGCGCCGACCATTGAAGCCCTGGCAGAGGAGTTTGACGGTCGGGCCGTGGTGGGCAAGGTGGATGTGGACGCGGAGCCGGAGTTGGCGGCCCAGTACGGCGTCATGTCTATCCCCTGTGTAGTCTTCCTCCAGGATGGCCAGGAGGTAGAGCGCATGGTAGGGGCCGCCCCCCAGTCGGACTATGCCAATATGCTGGAGGATATTCTCCAAACCTATGGCAGTTGACCGGGAGACAGACTCTGATGCAAATCATCTGCTTGGGCAGCTCTGCCTGGGGGCGGGTCACGGGCCGGGCCAGGAATATTCTCTCCCGGCTTCCTGGCGTTGAGGTACTCTATTTTGAACCTTCCCCCTCCCGGCTGGCCCGGGGCAAGCGGAAGGGCTACTGGCGGAGGCCTGGTCAGAAGGTGCGGGCCAATGTGACGGTATACACCCTGCCCCCGGTGCTGCCGGTACGTCAGGAACACCCCCGGCTGGAAAGCATGAATCTGAAGCGGGTGGCCCGGTTCGTTGGAACTCAGATGGATCGCCATGGCTTTGTGGAACCACTGCTCTGGCTGTGTTCCCCGGTGAATGCCCGACTGGTGAAGGATATCCCCCACCAGGGGCTGGTGTATGACTGCCACCGGGAGTGGACGGAACTCTCTATCCTGCGGGAAAGCGAACTGGCCTATGAAGCCGACCTGATTTTTGCCGCCTCGCCGGGACTTGTGCGTCATGTCTCACCCTGTAACACCAACGTGGCGCTGCTGCCCAACGGCGCCAACGCCACTGTGTTTTCCCGGGCAACCATGGAATTGGAGAAACCGGCGGAACTCCAGAAACTGCGGCGCCCCATTTTGGGCTATCTGGGCAACATCAGCGCCGGGCTGGATCTGGAGCCGTTGCTTTTCACCGCCCGGAATCACCCCCAATGGAGCTTTGTGCTGTTGGGCCGGGTGGATCGGAAGAATCCCTCCGTTCCGGCGCTGCAAAAGCTCCGCAACATCTATTTCCTGCCCTATCGCACCTCGGTGAACCTGCCAGAATATCTGGCTCAGTTCGATGTCGGTCTGGACTTTCTCCACTCCCGCGACCGGGGGGAGGACGTCATCCCCAGCCGGGTCTATGAATACCTGTTGGCCGGCAAGCCGGTGGTAACCACCTTCCCGCCGGGCTATATCCCCCAGTACCCCGACCTAGTGTACACCGCTGCCAACAAGTATGAATTTGAGAGCGGGTGCCACCGGGCGCTGGCAGAGAATGACAGCCGGCTTCGCTTGCGGCGAGAGGCCGCAGGCAGGGAGGCGGACTGGGCAGCCCGGGCAGAGCTGGCAGCCCAGGTACTGGAGGCAAACGGAATGCTTTGATTCAGGAGGAATCCCCATGGTGACAGAGACGAAAATTGATGTCCGCTATCCCGACTGCGACCAGATGGGCATTGTCCACCACGCAGTATATCCCATCTGGTACGAGATCGCCCGGATGGACTTCTTTTCCGCCATGGGCTTTTCTTTCTCCGATATGCACTTGCGGGGCATCAATCCTCCCATGGTGAACCTGAACCTGCAATATAAGTCCCCGGTGACTTATCCCGGACAGGTCACTATCCGCACCCGGATGAAATCCTATGCGCCCAAGAAGCTGGAGCTGTGCTATGAGGTATACTTCGGCGGCGGGGAGACGCCTGTGGCCTCCGCCACCTCCTTCCACATTTGGACGGGGCCGGATATGAAATCTCTGGACATGAAGCAGAACTTGCCAGGGATCTATGCCAGGATACAGGCTGCATACGAGGAAGCAATATGAGGCCGGGCCGGGGCATTCACGCCGGGACGCCAGTTATCACTTTTGTGGGTAAATCGGGTACCGGTAAGACCACTCTTTTGGAGAAGCTGATCCCTCTGCTGCGCAGGTCTGGTATCCGGTTGGCGGTGGTGAAGCACGATGTCCACGGCTTTCAGATGGACACGCCGGGGAAGGACACCTGGCGTTTTTCCGCTGCCGGTGCGGAGGTGGTGGCCATCTCATCACGGGAGCAGGTTGCCATCATCGAGCAGCTGACGGAGGAACTCCAGCTGGATGAAATCATCAGCCGCCTGCCGCCGGACATCGATCTGATCCTTACAGAGGGGTACAAATCCCTTCACAACCCCAAAATTGAACTGCACCGGAAAGCACTGAACCGTCCCCTGCTGGCCCCAGCAGAGGAGCTGCTGGCTGTTCTAACCGATGAGCCGGTGGATACGCCCGCTCCCCAACTGGCACTGGACGATCTGGCAGGCTGCGTCCGGGTGATTCTGGACTACATGAAGGCCCTCGGGTGGAAAAATTGATTTCATTGTCTTTGATTTGAAATCCCTCTTGCGCCGGCTTGCGTTTTCCGGTATAATAGGGCTGACCAAATTAAAGATCGGATACGGCAATGGGGCTGTTTTGATTCCTCCCTCCAAGCAGGCTTTCTCTGGCTTTTGCAGGCGGATGTGTCAGGGCTTGCCCCTTACCGCGCCCAAACGGAAAAGGAAGGAAGATTTCTATGCCCATTCAAAATGCGTACCTGAACGGCATCTATGAGGAGCTTGCAGCCAAATCCGCCCACGAACCGGAGTTTCTCCAGGCGGTCTATGAGGTGCTGGAGTCCTTGGCCCCTGTGGTGGAGAAACGCCCCGACCTGGTTAAGGCCGGCGTCATTAAGCGTATTGTGGAGCCGGAGCGCATCATCCAATTCCGGGTCAGCTGGGTGGATGACAAGGGAGAAGTTCAGGTCAATCGGGGCTATCGAGTGCAGTTCAACTCCGCTATTGGCCCCTATAAAGGCGGTCTGCGCTTCCACCCCAGCGTCACCCTCTCCGTAATCAAGTTCCTGGGCTTTGAGCAGGTTTTCAAGAACAGTCTCACCGGTCTGCCTATGGGCGGCGGCAAGGGTGGCTCCGATTTCGACCCCAAGGGCAAATCCGATGGGGAGATCATGCGGTTCTGCCAGTCATTTATGACTGAACTGCAACGGCACATCGGTGCAGATACTGACGTACCCGCTGGCGATATCGGCGTGGGTGGCCGGGAGATTGGCTTCCTCTTTGGCCAATATAAGCGCCTGCGGAATGAGTTCACCGGCGTCCTCACTGGCAAGGGTCTGTCCTATGGCGGCTCCCTGGCCCGTACCGAGGCCACCGGCTACGGTGCCTGCTATTTCACCGACGAGATGCTGAAAGCCGCTGGAGAATCCTTTGAGGGGAAACGGGTGGTCATCTCCGGTGCGGGCAACGTGGCAACTTATGCCAACCAGAAGGCCACCCAGCTGGGCGGCAAGGTGATTGCCATGTGCGACTCCAACGGCTATATTTTGGATGAGGACGGCATCGACTATACCGTTATCCAGGAGATCAAGGAGGTTCGCCGGGACCGCATCTCCACCTATGTGGACTACGTCCCCACTGCCAAGTATGTGGAGGGCTGCCGGGGCATCTGGACAGTACCCTGCGACATTGCCCTGCCCTGCGCCACTCAGAACGAGCTGGACGGGGAGAGCGCAAAGGCGCTGATTGCCAATGGCGTCATGGCCGTGGCCGAGGGTGCCAATATGCCCTGTACCCCCGAGGCTGTAACCGCCTTTCAGGAGGCAGGCATCCTCTTTGGCCCGGCCAAGGCTGTCAACGCCGGCGGCGTGGCCACCTCCGGTTTGGAGATGTCCCAGAATAGCCAGCGGCTGTCCTGGAGCTTCCAGGAAGTGGATCAGCGGCTTCACCGCATTATGAAGGAGATCTATGCCAACTGCGCCTCTGCCGCCAAGGAGTACGGCATGGAGGGCAACCTGGTGGCAGGCGCCAATATTGCCGGTTTTTTGAAGGTGGCAGACGCCATGCTGTGGCAGGGTATCAGCTACTGAGTTCCAAACAGCTTTAAGCGGGAAACGAGGCTGCTCCATTGAGCGGCTCCACGTAATAACATTTTTCATCAGGTAAAAGGGTATTGCACCCGAAACGGTGCAATACCCTTTCAGCGCTTTTTGAAAAAGAAGGGCGGCCCCCTGCAATCCTCATAAAATCCCCTCCAACCCCACACACTAGGTGGGACAGGAGGGGTCTCTTATGGCTTCTATGGACAAGAACAGGCTGCGCTCCGCCCTCTCCGGCGGGGCAGCGGGTATTGCCAACGGCTTTTTTGGGGCCGGGGGCGGCATGGTGCTGGTTCCCCTGCTGACCGGCTGGCTGGGGCTGGAGGAAAAGCGGGCCTTCGCCACCTCGGTCGCTGTGATCCTGCCCATGTGCCTGGTATCCGCCGCCATCTACTTCTGGCGGGGCGGACTGACCCTTGCCGCCGCCCTCCCCTATCTCGCGGGCGGGCTGTTGGGCGGCATCCTGGGAGGGAAGCTCTTTCAAAAAATCCCAGCCAACTGGCTGCGCCGGGGCTTTGGCCTGCTGCTGATTTACGGTGGCATCCGGAACCTGCTGGCATAGGTGAAGGAGGTCGCAGACAACATGAAGCCCGGTTTTCTCCGGTTCATAGCCGCAGCGGTGGGCTGCCTCACCGGCATCCTCTCCGCCTTTGGCGTGGGTGGCGGCACCCTGCTGATGCTGTGGCTGACCCTGTTCACCGCCACGGAACAGAGCGCCGCTCAAGGCATCAACCTGCTCTACTTTCTCCCCACCTCTGCCGCTGCCCTACCCGCCCACTTCAAAAACGGCTTTATCGACAAACAGACTGCCCTACCCGCTGCTATTACCGGCGTAATCACCACAGCCGCCGCTGCCTTTTTCTCCACCGGTCTGGACACCGGTCTGCTGCGGAAGCTCTTTGGCGGCTATCTGCTGATTCTGGGCTGCGTGGAGTTGTTTCGGAAATCCGGGGAGAAGCCTGCCAAGGCCGCTTGACTCACGAGCTGGCACATACCCGGAAATGCCTGAGGACAATATCTGTCCTTGATCCGCTGCCAGAGAAAATATTGCCGTTCTGCCGGGCATCTGTCTCTGATGGCGGCTGGCGGGAATGCAGCCGCCCGGCTTCTGGTAATCAGCCCATATTTTGTTCCTGGGTTCCCCAAAAGATCTGGACGCCGCCCATATTTCCCCATCATGGAGAGCAGCACCTTTTTTATTCCCCTCCCCCCGTTTGACGCCTTTCTCCCGGGGCCTGTATTATACTGGTGGAGACAGGCAGAGACAGGCAAGGAGTGGCAGACATGACCGTTGTTTATATTGATTCCCTCTTTCTGCTTAACCTGATTTTGGACTATCTGCTGCTGCTGGCCACCGCCCGACTCACCGGCGGGGTTGTATCCCGTCTTCGGCTGCTGCTTGGGGCACTGCTGGGTGCGGGCTATGCCGTCTCTCTCTTCCTTCTGCCCTGGGGCTGGCTGAGCCATCCGGCCATCCGGCTCTGCGCCGGCGCAGTCATGGCGCTGACGGCCTTTGGCGGACAGCGGGGACTTCCTGGCCGGTTCCTTGCCCTGCTGGGGCTTACCTTTGCCCTGGCGGGCGGCATTCTTGCCATCTCCCTGTTGGGCGGCTCCGCCATCGCCTATATCAATCAGGTACCTACCACGACGCTGGACTGGAAGGTGCTTCTGCTGTCGGCCAGCGGGTGCTATGTCCTGATCTCCCTGCTGACCCGTCGGCTCTCCCGGCGGCGGAGCCAGCAGTTCCGGCAGCTGACCCTCTCCCTGGATGGACGGCAGGTGCAGCTCTGTGCGCTGGTAGACACCGGTCATAGCCTCACCGATCCCATCTCAGGACAGCCTGCGGTAGTGGCGGACTGGGAGGCGGTGCGTCCCCTGGTTCCCACCCTTCAGGCAGAGGACGTCCTCTCCCCAGCAGAGGGCCTGACCCGTCTTTCGGAGTCCTGGGAACCGGGGCGGCTGCGGCTACTGCCCTATCGGGCGGTTGGCGTGACCTCCGGACTGTTGCTTGCCCTGCGGCCGGACAATATCTCCCTGGACGGCGGCGGGCCAGAGGCTCCCGGGCTGGTGGCCCTCTCCCCCACCTCACTCTCCCCCGATGGTACATATTCGGCCCTTATCAGCAAACAGGAATAAAGGAGTGCATGATCGTGAAACAGACAGGTAAATCAAAGCTGCTGGCGCTGCTGCAAGCCATTTGGGTACGGTTCAGGAAGCCGGGAAGTATTTTTTACATTGGAGGGAGCAGCGTCCTCCCCCCGCCTCTGGATCGCTCCCAGGAACGGGATCTGCTGGAGCGTGTCCGGAACGGGGACGCGGACGCCAAAGCAACGCTGATTGAGCATAATCTGCGGCTGGTGGTGTACA
>CAYUUP010000047.1:0-12528 GCA_964447925.1 uncultured Oscillospiraceae bacterium | reverse complement strand
CTATGAAACAGCCGGGTATCGCTATCAACTCTGCCCGGTGCATGGCCTGCTATGCATGCTTTATGGCCTGCAAGGACGAACACTGCGGCTGGGATACTGACCTGTCCCGTTCTCAGCCGGAGTTGGGGCAGTACTGGATGAACATCGTTGAGTGGGAGCGGGGTGACAATGAGCGCCGGATCAAGACTGCTACCGTCCCCACCCCCTGCAGCCACTGCGACAAGCCTGCCTGCCTGGCCGCAGCGAAGGACGGTGCGGTGTACAAGCGGCCCGATGGCATCGTGATCATTGACCCGGAGAAGGCCCGGGGCCAGCGGCAGATCGTAGATGCCTGCCCGGTGGGAGCGGTGTTCTGGAATGAGGAATTACAGCTGCCCCAGAAGTGTACCATGTGTGCCGAGCTGCTGGATGACCCTGATTACCCCGGCTTCGAGCCGAGATGCGTTGAGGCCTGCCCCAATCAGGCACTAGTCTTCGGCGATCTGGCTGACCCAGAGAGCAATGTCAGCAAGCTGATTGCCGCTAACAAAATCACGCAGTTGGAATGCCTGGGGGATATGACCTCCAGCGTGGTGCATCTGAATATCCCAAGTGCTTTCCTGGCCGGTACCGTGGCCTATCCGGAAGAACTGGAGGAAGTCTGCATTGGCGCGCACGTGAAAATTACCTGCGAGGAGTGCGGCACGTCCTATGAGATGGAAACTAACTGGGCGGGCGACTATGAATTTGAAGACCTGCCCAAGGGAAAGGGTTGGACAGTAGACATCACCTTCCCCGGTTTTAAGCCCGTGCGGTACACTGGCCAGCGTACTGACCACGACCACTATGTGGGCATTACCTATCTGGAGCCGATCAGCTGATTTGTACGCCTGAAGGCAATTGCCCTGAAGCTCCCGCTGAAGAGCTATAGGCGGGGGATTTGCCACTGAGACAGATCGAATCTTCTCCCCGGTCTCACCGGGGAGAAGGACGATTGAATGATTTGTTGCGTTTTAAAAGTATTTAAAAGAGGGTAGTGTAAAATGGAAAATGTTGTCATTGTAGAGGCCTGCCGCACAGCGGTGGGCAAGATGGGCGGTGGCCTGAAACCTCTCTCCGCTCTGGACATGGCCACCGCTGTCCTGAAGGGTGTGGTGGAGCGCAGCGGCATCGATCCCCAGGAGATTGACGAGGTCATTCTGGGTCAGTGCCGTCAAACCTCTGATGAGCCGAATATCGCCCGTGTGGCAGCTTTGGCGGCGGGGATCCCAGAATCCGCTTCCGCCCACACTGTGATGCGGCAGTGCGCTTCTGGCATGACGGCGGTACACAACGGAGCCATGCAAATTATGTGCGGCCTGTCCAATGTTGTGGCGGCAGGGGGTACGGAGTCCATGTCTAATGCCGTATTCTATATCCGCAACGCTCGCTGGGGTGTTGGGACTGGCAACACCGAGTTGGTGGACGCCCTTACTGAAGGACAGTTCCGCAGCCAGCCCATGGAGATGTATGGCAAGTACAATATGGGCGCCACCGCAGAGAATGTGGCGGGGGAGTTGAATATCACCCGTGAGGAGCAGGATGCCTTTTCCTTGGAATCCCAGCGAAAGGCCATCGCCGCCGTAGACAGCGGACGCTTTAAGGATGAGATTATCCCCCTCACCGTTCCTCAGGGCCGGAAAAAGCCTCCTATAGTTTTCGATACTGATGAATTTCCCAACCGGACCACAAATGAGGAGAAGATGGCAAAGCTGAAGCCCTGTTTCAACATCCAGAAGGACGAGCAGGGGCGACTCTATGGCTCTAAGGAGTTGACCGGCAGCGTCACCGCCGGCTCCTCCTCCGGCCGGAATGACGGCGCGTCCGCTGTCCTGCTGATGGGGGAGAGTAAGGCTAGGGATCTTGGCCTCACTCCCATGGTAAAGATTATCGGTATGGGTACTGCTGGTTGTGACCCCCGTTCCATGGGCCTTGGCCCAGTGTATGCCGTACCTAAGGCATTGGAAAACGCCGGGATCACCATGGATGACATCGGTCTTATTGAACTGAATGAGGCGTTTGCCGCTCAGTCTCTGGGGTGCATCAAGCTGTTGGGGCTGGAAGATCGGATGGACATTATCAATGTTAACGGTGGAGCGATTGCCCTGGGGCATCCTGTAGGTTCCTCCGGTTGCCGCATCATTGTTACCCTTGCCCACGAGATGAAGAAGCGGGGCGTAAAATACGGCCTTGCCACCCTGTGTATCGCCGGGGGCATGGGCCAGGCTACTGTTTTGGAGCTGTGCGAGTAACACAGTGATTCGATCTTTGAAAGGAAGTAATTACAATGGCAATTTCCAACAAGCTGATTATCAACGCCTGTCTCTGTGGGGCTGGCACCAAGAAGGCCCAGGCCCCCAGTGTCCCCTATACCCCGGATGAGATTTCCGACCAGGTCGTGGCGGTGGCCAAGGCCGGCGCCGCTGTTGCCCACATCCATGTCCGTGAGGACAAGGAGGTGGATGGTGTCATGCAGATCGGCTATAAGTCTATGAGCCTGGATAAATTCACCGAGACGGTGGAACTCTCCCGAAAGAAGTGTGCAGAGGCCGGTGTTGACATCGTCATTAATCTGACCACCTCCGGCGGCGAGTATGAGGATTATAAGCGGCTCCAGCATTTGGGCGCGCTGAAGCCTGAGTTATGTTCCTTTGACCCTGGTACGCTGAATTGGTCCAACAGCTATATTTTTGAGAACTCTCCTCGTTTCCTGAATAAACTGGCAGATGAGGTTGTGAAGCAGGATATTAAGCCCGAGTTTGAGATCTTCGACACCGGCTTCATAGACAGCGCTAACTACTATATCCAAAAGCATAACATTCCCGGCCGCCCTTACTACCAGTTCATTATGGGTGTTGGCGGCGCTATGCCCGGCACTGCCGGAAACCTGGCCTTCCTGGTCAGCAAGCTCCCTAAGGACGCTATCTGGTCTGTCTCCGGTATCGGCAAGGCCCACATGCCTATGATCCTGGCCGGCCTGTCCCTGGGCTGCGACGGCCTACGGGTGGGCCTGGAGGACAATATCCTCTATGGCAAGGATGCTGACGGCAAAAAGATCCTAGCCACCAACGTCTCCCTGGTGGAACGCGCAGTTTCCATGGCCAAGTTGGCCGGCCGTGAGATTGCCACCGCGCAGGACGCCCGTGAAATCCTGGGCGTCACCCGGAACTGCCTGAAGGGTTAAATTGTTTTTCCCTCTTGCGAACTGCAAAAAGGTATGATATAATCTCAGCATAGTCCCGCCGTCTGACCGGCGGCGGGGCTGCCTCCACCTAGTGGGGGAACCAATTCATTGTGAAATTTTGTGCCTCCGAGCTGACGGGCCTGTGGGTGTTTGCCTATGGCTCCCAGCCTGACCCATTGTGGTCACGGGGTTCTGCTGGAAACGGCGGGGCCTTCCTTGCTTGAAAAGGAGAACGCACCAAAGCCCTACCTCTAAAATAGCAGGCCGGGCAGAAGTGGCGCTCCTTCCCCAAGGGGCGCAATTTTTCTGCTGCGGCAGTCACATGCCATGCCTATAGGCGGGGTCCGGAGAGACTGCCATCTCTCCGGACCTCATTTTTAACTGAAGGAACAATTATGATCGGGAGATGACCGACTTATGAAACAGCATATCACATGGCAGGAGGCCAGGGATTTATTGTTGGAACTGGCCCGGCCACTTCCGCCGGAACCCGTCCCACTGACAGAAGCGGGAGGGCGGGTGCTGGCCCAGAAGATTACAGCAAAGACAAATACGCCTCCTTTTGCCAAGGCCGCCTTTGACGGCTATGCCTTTCAGAATGCTGACCTGGCTGGAGCCAGCCGGGAGCATCCCGTCACTCTACAAGTGACAGAGGAGATCGCAGCGGGGCAAACTTGGACTGTACCGGTGACGCCGGGTACGGCGGCGAAGATCCTCACCGGCGCGCCGGTGCCAGAGGGGGCGGACACCGTCTGCAAATATGAGGACACCCGCTTTACTCCGGAAGAGGTAACTTTTTTCCAGCCCTATAAAACCGGAGAAAATGTCATTCCTATCGGCGAGGATATCCAGGCTGGGGAAGTGTTGGCAACGCCCGGCCAGCTGATCGACCCTGCTGTGGCGGGCTTGCTGGCCTCTCAGGGGATATCGGCTCCACTGGTCTATCCGGTTCCGCGGATAGGCATTATCTCCACTGGCACGGAACTGGCAGAGCCGGGGAAGGAAGCCGGCCCGGCCCAAATCATCAATACCAACCGTTACACCTTCCAGACGGCTCTTAGACAGATTGGATGTGAAGGAGTTTACCTTGGCAGTGCGGGAGACAGTGTGGAAGACATCGCGGCGCTGATGGAGACTGGATTTCAATCCTGCGATGCCGTTCTCTCCACCGGCGGCGTCTCTGCCGGTGACTATGATCTGACGCCGGACGCTCTGACTCAGACAGGAGCAGAATTGCTGGTACGTACCCTCCGGGTGAAGCCCGGCGGGGCCTGCGCGTTTGGACGCAAAGGGGACAAGCTGGCACTATGCCTTTCGGGTAATCCTGCGGCGGCGCTGGTGAATTTCTATGCTGTGGTGCTGCCTGTGCTGCGGAAGCTGCGGGGGCTGGCATCTCCGGCGCTGACGCCTATCCAGGCAGTGTTGAAGTATGACTACCCCAAAAGGAGCAACAAGCCCCGGCTGGTGCGGGGAAGACTGGAAATTGCGAATGGACATGCGCTGATGGTCATCGAGGGAGGACAGGGCAATGGTGTACTCAGTTCCATGGTGGGCTGCGATTTGATTGCCGAGTTGCCTGCCGGAAGTCCGCCCCAGCCTGCGGGGGCTGTGGTGAACGCCTGGCTGCTCCACTGAAGCACAGGGGCAGCTGTACTGGTCGGCGTTGGGCTGACGCTATACTGTAAAGGAGAACGCTTTTACGATGAGAAAAGTGCGAACAGAGGACGCTGTGGGACTGACCCTCTGCCATGACATTACCGCTGTCCGGGACGGCTTTAAGGGCAGGGCCTTTCAACGGGGACATATAGTGACAGAGGAGGACATTCCGGCACTGTTGGATTTAGGAAAGCGGAACCTCTATATCTGGGAGGAGAACGCCGGAGAAATCCACGAGGAGGAGGCCGCTCTGCGTCTGGCTGCCATGGCACCGGTGCCAGGAGCGGAATACAGCACTCCCTCTGAGGGGAAGATAGGACTGACAGCCAGAAGATCCGGTCTGTTCCGTGTTAATCTTCCACTGCTCCATCAGATCAATTCTATCGGGGATATCACCATTGCTACCTTGCCTGACCACTATCCTGTGGAGCCGGGAATGAAACTGGTAGGACTGCGTATTGTTCCATTGGTGACCCAGGAGAGCCAGATTCTTCAAGCGGAAAAGCTGTGCAGGGAAAGCAAGCACCCCCTCTTTGAACTGCTGCCTTACCGGGATGACCTCAGCTGCGGCGTGATTATTACCGGATCTGAAGTATATTCCGGACGCATCAAGGACAGGTTTGAGCCAGTTATCCGGGAGAAGGTGCGGCCTTTTGATATAACTGTGAGGGGCGTGACCTTTTGCGATGACTATCTGGAGATGCTCATCGAAGCCATCAAGGGATACCGGGACTGCGACCTGATTATCATGACTGGCGGTATGTCGGTAGATCCGGACGATTTGACCCCTACATCTATCCGGCAGTCTGGGGCGGAGATCGTGACACAGGGCGTTCCGGCCCAGCCAGGAAATATGTTCACCGTGGCCTATCTTGGCAAAACTACGATCCTAGGTGTTCCCGGCGCGGCTATCCATGCCAGGATCACCGTGCTGGATGTTGTGCTGCCCCAGGCGGCAACGGGGCTGCGTTTCACCAAGGAGGATTTTATCCGCTTCGAGGACGGCGGGCTGTGCCAGCTCTGCAAGGACTGTCATTGGCCTAATTGCACCTTTGGCCGGTACTGAGGAGAAAACATGCAGGATCAATTTCACCGGGAAATCACCTATTTGCGGGTATCAATCACAGATTTATGCAATCTGCGGTGCCGGTACTGTATGCCCCCGGATGGGGTTTGCAAACTGGCGCATGGGGACATTCTTCGCTTCGAGGAGATTACGGAAATTGTTGCCGCCGCCGCCAGGCTGGGAATTCAGAAAATCCGCGTCACCGGTGGGGAACCGCTGGTGCGGCCCGGCGCAGCGGCGCTGTGCAGGGAACTAGCAGACATCTCCGGCATCCGGGAGGTGGCCTTAACCACGAATGGTATTCTGATGGGAAGATATGCCAGGGAACTGAAGAGTGCCGGTGTAGATCGGGTCAATATCAGCCTTGATACACTAAATGCCGACAAATATAATGATATTACAGTCGGCGGAGATTTGAAACAGGCCTTGTCAGGAATTCAAGCGGCCTGGGATGTTGGGCTGACTCCACTAAAGCTGAATACTGTATTGATTGGCGGCTTTAACGACGATGAGATTCCCGCCTTTGTGGAGCTGACAAGACAATACCCTGTTCAGCTTCGCTTTATTGAGCTGATGCCTATGGAGAATAGCGGACGCTTTGGCCCGGAGGCCTATCTGCCTGTTAGTGAGGTGCTGGAACGGATACCAGAGTTGGAGCCAGTGGCAACGGACGGTGGCGTGGCCAGACTGTACCGTCTGCCGGGGGGTGTTGGAACGGTGGGGCTAATTTCTCCCCTGAGCCGTCACTTCTGCGGGACATGCAATCGGATACGCTTGACCGCCGATGGGAAATTGAAGCCCTGTCTGCACTCCAATGAGGAGATACCTCTGCGGGGCCTCCACGGGCAGGAACTGGAAGACGTTCTGCACCAGGCAATCTGGGGAAAGCCCAGAATGCATGGGGTACTTGACGCTGCCCATAGCAGTCAAGCTGGACGGCCCATGAACACGATCGGGGGTTAACAGATTGGAATTTACTCATTTTAACAACCAGGGCAGGGCCAAGATGGTCAATGTGGGGGCGAAGGAACACACCCAGCGCACCGCCATCGCGTCGGGGCGGGTTCTGGTCAGCCCTGAGACTCTCGCCCTCATCCGGGCTGGCGGCCTGAAAAAAGGGGATGTGCTGGGGACAGCTCAGATTGGCGGCATTATGGGCGCCAAGCGGACGCCGGATATCATCCCCATGTGCCATCCCATCCTAATTTCCGGGGTGGATATCGACTTCCTCTTGACAGACGAGCCGCCAGCGGTGGAGATTACTGCCACAGTGTCCTGCACGGGCCAGACAGGGGTGGAGATGGAGGCTTTGACAGCGGTCGCTGTGGCCGCCCTGACGGTCTATGATATGTGCAAAGCGGTGCAGCGGGATATGGTCATCGACAATATCCGGCTGCTTCGGAAGACCGGAGGAAAGTCCGGCGATTTTATACGGGAGGAAGGATAATTATGGAATATACAGCGGCAGTTATCACCCTCAGTGACAGGGGCAGCCGGGGAGAACGGGAGGATACCAGCGGTCCCGCCCTCTGCAATATGCTGGAGAAGGCGGGCTGGCGGGTAGTACACACAACGATTCTCCCGGACGATTATAACAGCATCCGGCAGGAACTGATCCGTTGTGCCGACGAATTGCAGGTGTGTCTGGTGCTGACCACCGGCGGCACCGGATTTTCCCCGAGAGATATCACCCCGGAGGCCACCCTGTCTGTGATGGAGCGGGAGGTTCCGGGTATCCCAGAAGCCATGCGGCAGGCCTCCCTGACCATTACCCCTATGGGGATGCTCTCCCGGGGAACAGCAGGCCTGCGGGGGCGGACGCTGATTGTCAACCTCCCCGGCAGCGAAAAGGCGTCCACGGAGAATTTAGCTGCGGTGCTGAAGCCCCTGAAGCATGGCATTGATGTCCTGTGGGGCAAGTCTGGAGACTGTGCGCCGATGCACCTTCATCACGGGGAGGAACAGCACCATGGCTAAAGTACTTGCCGTGTGCGTCAGCACGGAAAAAGGGACACAAAAACGCCCTCAGCCTTCAGTAGAACTGCGGGAAGAGTATGGCATTGTGGGAGATGCCCACGCTGGATCTTGGCACCGACAGGTAAGTCTGCTGGGGCAGGAGAGCGTCCAAAAGGTGCAGGATAAAATTGATTTCCCCCTAAAACCGGGGGATTTTGCGGAGAATGTCCTGACAGAGGGGCTGATTTTATACGAGCTGCCAGTGGGGACCCGGCTGCGTATCGGCCCTGCCCTAGGTGAGATCACCCAAATCGGCAAGGAGTGCCACTACGGCTGTGCCATCCGTAAGGCCGCCGGAGACTGCATCATGCCCCGAGAGGGAATCTTTATTCGGGTGTTAGAGGGGGGAACCGTCCGTCCCGGCGATGAGATTACGATTGAAGAATGAATCCAAAAAATCCGCCGTGGCAGCTGCCTGCGGCGGATTTTTTTGTTATGCGTTCAGCAGATCGATGAGCTGTCGAAGGTTCTTCTTGCCGAAGGATACCTGGCTGCCATCAATCACGAGGCAGGGAACGCTCATGACGTTGTACTGCTCCTTCAAAGCGGGGAAGTGGTTCAGGTCATAGACCTCCGCCGTGATCCCCGGATTGGCTGTGGCGATTTTTTGTGCCGCCATCACCAATTCCGGACACATGGTACAGGACAGGGAAACCAGGACCTGCAGCTTTGCAGGCTTTAGGTTCTCCATGGCCGTCTGCACCTCAGAGTCTACTGCCTGCCCAGGCCCAGCGGCGTTATACAGCCCTAAGACGAAGGAAGTGAATTCGTGTCCTCCAGGGACGCCGTGGAAAGCCAGCCCTGTCTCAGCACCGTCTGCCTGGCAGACTCGTACGCAGGGGAGGAGGGATTCGCCGGAGACATCGTTGGCCTTTTCAACTGTCAGCTTGTCCGTCAGTGCCGCCAGAGCAGTCATATACTGCTCCAACTCTTGGGAGACGGGACGTCCATCCAGATACAGTTTTAAAATGAGACTGCCGGTCATCCGACTGAAGACGGCATCCAACTGGGTCCGCATCTCGCCGTCAAACAGTCCGCCCTCTCCGGTGGAGGGCTGCTTTTCCTCCCGGCTGTCTGCGCTGTCCGTGCGGGCAGCAGTGGCGGGCCGGGTGGGATGGAGACCAGTTTTAGATTCTATGGCGGCGGCGTACCGCTCCAGTTCTGTGGCGGCCAGCGCGCCGTCACCTACGGCAGTGACCACCTGCCGCAGATTTTTGACACACACATCGCCCGCAGCATAAAGACCGTCTACGCTGGTCTTCTGCTGAGGATCCGTGATGACATAGCCCTGAGGGTTCAAGTCCGCCAGCCCGTCGACCAGGCTTGTGGCAGGCTCATAGCCCGCAAAGACAAAGACGCCGAAAGTATCGCCGGGCCTTGCCCGGTACTCCGTCACTTCGCCTGTGTTCCGGTTCCGATAGCGGAGGAATTCAAGCGCAGCACCGCCTCCCACCGCCTCTACCTGGACGTTGGTGATGACGGTGATTTTGGGATGGTGGAGGGCCTCCTCGGCCACAGCTTGGGCACAGGAGAAGCCATTGCCCCGGATGAGAATGGTGACGTGGCTGGCATACTTGGTGAGAAAAACGCTCTCCTCCGCTGCCGCAAAGCCGCCCCCTACCACAAAGACCTCCTTACCGGCGAAAAATTCACCATCGCAGGTGGCACAATAGGCCACACCGTGTCCCTTGAACTCCTGCTCTCCGGCGAAGCCTACACTGCGGGGATGTGCGCCGGTGGCCAGCAGCACGCCGAAACATTGGAGGGGACCACGGCTGGTGTGGACGGTTTTGATATTACCCTCAAATTCCAGCTTTTCCACCTCAGCCAGCAAGAACTCTGCCCCGAAGGACTGAGCCTGCCGACGCATCGTATCGGTGAGTTCTGCACCACTGGTTCTTGCTACGCCGGGGTAGTTGACCACCTCAGAGGTGATGGTGATCTGGCCGCCAAACTGCTCCTTTTCCACTACCACTACCCGGTAGCGGGCGCGTGCCAGATAGAGGGCGGCGGTGAGTCCGGCGGGTCCACCACCCACCACCACTACGTCATAGAGATTCTGCTGGCTCATGGCTTAGAGCATACCCACAAGGTCAAGACTGGGCTTCAGCGTTTCGGCGCCAGGCTGCCACTTTGCGGGACAGACCTCGTCACCGTGCTGAGCTACGAACTGCAGGGCCTGCACCTTCCGCAGCAGTTCATCGGCGTTGCGGCCCACATTGCCCGCGTTGACCTCATAGGCTACAATCTTGCCCTCGGGATTCACCACAAAAGTGCCACGCTCTGCCATGCCATCGGCCTCAATCAGGACATCAAAATCCCGGCAGAGGGCGTGGGTGGGGTCGGCCAGCATGGGATACGGCAGCTTCTTGATGCGGTCGGACGCATCGTGCCAGGCCTTGTGAACGAAGTGGGAGTCAGTGGAGACGGAGTAGATCTCACAGCCGATGGCCTTGAAATCCTCATACTTGTTGGCAAGGTCCTCCAGTTCAGTAGGGCAGACAAAGGTGAAATCCGCAGGATAGAAGAAGAATACGTTCCACTTGCCCAAGATGTCATCTTTGGTAACAGTCTTGAAAGCGGAAGCCTGGAACGCCTGGACAGAGAAGTCACCGACTTCCTTGTTAATCATAGACATAGAATTTAACCCCCTCAAAAGTTTGGTAAAGTATATGCCGCGCATCAATAATTTGAGCGGTTGATAAAAATATTATACGGAAATTGGAGTGTAAAATCCTACGCGGGATTGTATAAATAGGAATAATTATCATTTTGTTTAAACATTTTTCTTGAGAAAAGCGGGCAGCGGAGAAAGAAAATGTTAAAACCCTAAAAAATGATCCCATCATATTTAATTTGTTACTTGCCTTTGCTTTGCGGATGTGTTAAACTAAGCATAGTTCACGAATCTACCACAATTGGTGAAGGGAGTTTGTTCTTTATGAAAGACTATTTTGACCTAAAGGGTCAGGTTGCTGTTGTGACAGGCTGCTCTACAGGATTGGGAGTACAGATGGCAAACGCTCTTGCCAATCAGGGGGCTTCCATTGTAGCGCTTGCCCGCCGCAAGACATTGATTGACGAGGTGGCCGCCTCGCTCCGTGAGTCATACGGCGTGGATGCAATCGGCGTTGCCTGTGACATTACGGATACCGACCGCGTACAGGAAGCAGTTAAAGAGATCCTTGACCGCTTTGGACGGATTGATATTCTGATCAACAACGCTGGCACCGGCGCTGTTGCTAACGCTGAAGACATTACTGACGAACAGTTTGCAAACGAGGTAAACATTGACTTATTCGGCTCATTCAAGGTGGCGCGGGAGGTGGCAAAGCAGGCTATGCTCCCTGCCGGATATGGCCGGATCATCAACATAGCTTCCATGTACGGACTTGTGGGCAACAAGATCGCTCCTGCCGCGCCTTACCATGCGGCAAAGGGCGGCGTTGTCAACCTGACCAGGGCGCTGGCCTGTGAGTGGGGTGACAAAGGGATTACCGTTAATGCCATCTGCCCGGGCTATTTTGAGACTCCTTTGACAAAAGAGACGCTGGAAAGCGAGTTTTTCCAAAATTATGCCCGCACGATGATCCCCATGGCTCGCTACGGGAGAGAGGGCGAATTGGATACTGCGGCCATTTTCCTGGCTTCTCCTGCCAGCACCTATGTTAACGGCTTAATTCTGCCTGTTGACGGTGGGTACACTAGCCTGTAAGAAACTGGGGCATCACAATTATTTGCGATTTGGATGGCACTGTGAACACAGCTTAAAGGGCTGTGTTCACAGTGCTTCTTTTCACTTGCATCGGGTGCGACCGCTTCTTTGATCCGCAGGAACCCTTGTATCAGCTAATGACGGCGTAAGGTAATTTTGCCCAGGATTGCCTGGGAAATTGGCGCCAGCGGCAACTGAATTGGGGGTGGAATTTATCCCGTGAATATGTTATAATGCTGTAGCAGTGACAGGTGAGGGGAGTCTCAAGGCCGAGTTTGGATTGTGGCGTGGATTCCGGTGGAGGAAATGCTATGTGGAATGAATCAATGATCAAATCCTTTCTGATCCTTGCGGATGTCTCCAGTTTCACGGAGGCTGCCCATCGGACATTTTTCTCCCAGCAGGCCATCAGTAAGCAGATCTCCAGTCTGGAAAGCACCTTGGGCTGCCAGCTGGTAGTGCGGGAGCGGAACAATATTCATCTGACCCCGGAAGGGGAGATCTATTGCCAGGCGTTTCGCCAGGCGATGGATCTGATTAATGCGGCGGATAACCAGGTGGCTACCATCAAGGCCCGCCAAGGGGGGCAGATTCACCTGGGATATCTGGAAATGCTGATTGTAGATCCGGTTTGGGATGCCTATATCAGGGAGTATAATCGCCGCTTTCCCAATATTCAAGTTGTCACCGAGAGTTATAGCGACCTTGAGGTGTTTGAAGGGCTGATGAACAACAAGCTGGACGTGGTCATCACCTTTTATGAGGAAGGGCCGGAGGAACAGGGGCTGGAATGCATCCCCCTCGGGAAAAAGTGGAGTGAAAAGTTCTGTATTTCCCGGAATTACCCCGGTGCGGCAGAGGCAAGGAGTTACC
>CAYUUP010000046.1:0-12577 GCA_964447925.1 uncultured Oscillospiraceae bacterium | reverse complement strand
AAAAGCCGGCGCGGACGCCGCCATAGACCGGGTCACCCAGAATGGGGTGGCCCAGGTGGGCCATATGGACGCGGATCTGGTGGGTGCGGCCCGTCTCCAGATGGAAACGGGCGTGGGTATAGCCGGGATAACGGGCCAGTACCTCCCAGTGGGTGACAGCGGGCTTTCCGTCGGGCCGGACGGCCATTTTTTTTCGGTCAGTGGGGTGGCGGGCGATGGGGGCGTCCACTGTTCCGCTATCCTCTGGCAGTCCGCCGATGATGATTCCCTCATAGGTGCGGGACAGCGAGTGATCCTTCAACTGCTCCGCCAGAGAGAGATGGGCGGCGTCATTTTTGGCGGCGATGACAAGCCCGCTGGTGTCCCGGTCGATGCGGTGGACAATGCCGGGCCGCAGGACACCGCCTACACCGGACAGGCTGCTGCCGCAGTGGTATAGCAGGGCGTTCACCAGGGTGCCGTCCGGGTGGCCCGGGGCGGGATGCACCACGAGTCCTACCGGCTTATTTACCACGATGACATCGCCGTCCTCGTAGACGATCTCCAGGGGGATATTCTGAGGCAGGGCTTGGGAAGGCTCCGGCTCCGGCAGATTTACAGTTAGTTCCATTCCCGGCTCCAGCCGGAAATTTTTCTTCAGCGACCGGTTCCTGAAAGTCACCTGTCCCTCATCCAGCAGCCGCTGGGCAACGGAACGGGTTAATCCATCCACCGTGCGGGCCAGGAAAACATCGGCTCGTTCCCCCATGGTGTCAGCAATTAGGGTCAGCCGGCTCATTGGATTCCTCCGTCTGAAACTTGTTCCAGAAAAAGCACACATAGATCACCAGCACAATACCCCCCACTACCACGCAGATATCCGCCACGTTGAAGACGGCAAAATCAATAAAGATGGTTTCAAACATATCAGTGACATAGCCCAGAGCCACCCGGTCAATGAGATTGCCCACCGCTCCGGCCAAAATTAGGGTGAGGGAGACTGTCCCCAGAGGGTGAGAGAGCCACCGGCGCACCAGGGCAACTACCAGCAGGAGGGAGACAGCCAGGGATACCAGAGCCAGCAAATCTGCCTTTCCGGTGAACAGGGAGAAGGCCGCCCCGGTGTTCTGTACATAAGTCAGCTGGATGATGTGGGGAATCAGGGGGACAGCGCTGCCCAGATCAATATTGCTCCGCACCAGTGCCTTGGCGACCTGATCCAGCATCACAAGCCCCGCTGCCGGCAGCAACCAGGGCCACAGCCGTGCGTTTCCTTTACTCATCATGCTCAGAGAGATAATAGGGCCGCATCAGGGATTTCTGCTCGGTGGAATCCTTCTGATGGGCATAGGGGGAACGCATATCCCGAGGTGGGCGGTTATCCGTGCGGCGCTTTTTCCTGGGCGGGAGCAGACGCTGGCCAGCGTCACTGGCAGATGTCTGCTGCGCCCGGTCAGCCGTGCGGGATTTTTTCCGGCTCTGGGCGGCAGCCGACCTCTGGGAGGGCTGCTGGTCCATGCCGCTCGTACGGTTCTGGCTGTGCTGTCCGCTGCTTCCCTTATCCTGCCGGCTATGACCGCTGGAGACGCTTTTGCCTCGATTATCCTGCTGGTTCCGGTTACTCTGCTGGCTGTGGCTGCCGGAACTTTTATTCCGCTGGCTGGATTGCTGCTGACCGCCGCTCTGACGGGAACTGGGCTGGGTACTTTTCCTGCTGAGGGAGAGCAGCCGAGTGGTGGCGTCCATAAAGTGGTTGCCCTCCCAGGAACGGGGGGTAGCGGTGTAATCGGGGACGAAGTCATCCTCCGGTGGCGGAGCCAACTCATCCAGCAGGGAGATGGGCTTGCGCTCCGGCCGACGATAGCCGCGGCGCTTCCGCTCCTCCATCAGGGTGGCAAGTTCGTCCGCCGTCAGCGGAGCCTCATCCAGCTCAGGCGCATTTTCCTCCCGGCAGGGGGATTTCGCGATCTCCTGCCGGGGGGGCTTTTTCTGCTTCTGAATATTCTGTTTTGTTATCTTCTGGGGTTCCCAATTCTGCTGCTTCTGCTCCAGAGACTTTTTCCTTTCACCGGATTGCTCCACTCGACGGCGAGATTTTGCCTGCTGAGCGGACTGCCGGGCTTCCAGAATTTCCGGGTCAATAGGCTTGCCATGTTTATCCAAAGGGATTTGTTCCTCCCCGGTCATTGGGAAGGGATGGTCGGTGACTTGGGGCAGCCGCTTGCCGATGAGTTTCTCAATGTCCTTTAGCAGACCCAACTCTGTGCTGTCGCAGAAGGAGATCGCCAGACCGCCGTGACCCGCCCGGCCGGTACGGCCAATGCGGTGGACGTAGGTTTCCGGCACCGCCGGCAGATTATAGTTTACCACCACGGCAAGCTCTTGAATATCCAGCCCCCGGGCGGCAATGTCCGTGGCCACCAGCACCCGGATATCTCCGGCCTTGAAGCCGGCCAGGGCGGTCTGCCGGGCAGTCTGGGACTTGTTGCCGTGAATGGCGGCGGCGGAGATGCCCGCCATTTCCAGATCGCGGGCAACTCGGTTGGCACCGTGCTTGGTACGGGTGAATACAAGAATGGAGCTATCGTCATTGGTTTGCAGCAAGTGTACCAGCAGCCGGGTCTTATTGCTCCGATCCACTTGATAAATCTGCTGGCGGATACTTTCCACTGGGGAGGACACCGGATCCACAGTGATACGTGCCGGGTTGTGGAGCAGAGAGTTCACCAGCTTGGTGATCTCTGGCGGCATAGTAGCGGAGAAAAGGAGGGTCTGCTTTTGCTGGGGCAGCCAATTCAGCACCCGCTTAACATCGTGAATAAAGCCCATGTCCAGCATGCGGTCGGCCTCGTCCAGTACAAAGATTTCCACGCTGTCCAGCTTCAGCAGCCCCTGGCCATAGAGATCGGCCAAGCGACCGGGAGTGGCCACCAGAATGTCACAGCCGTGGTTCAGTGCCTCAACCTGGGGCGCCTGGCCCACTCCGCCAAAGATAACCACAGCTTTCAGGGGAAGATACTTGCCATAGCTGGCAAAGCTCTCCTGAATCTGAATTGCAAGCTCCCGGGTAGGAGTGAGGATCAGGGATCGGATGGGGTGACCCTGAGTGCTGCGACTGCTCAAAAGCTGTAAAATAGGGGCGGCAAAGGCGCAGGTCTTGCCTGTGCCTGTCCGGGCGCACCCAAGCACGTCCCGCCCCGCCAGCACAGCGGGGATGGCCTGTTCCTGAATGGGGGTGGGGGAGGTATAGCTCTGCTCCTCCAGCGCATCCAGAATGGGACGTATAAGGCCTAAATCATTAAATTTCATGAGTTCCTTCCTTCAGAATTGATTTTTATCGGCAAAAAGCCGGAAAGCGGCCCGGCAAGGTGCCGGGCGACATTGATTCAAATTTATTATACCACAACAGAGAAATAAAAACAAGACAGCTTGCAAATGGAAAATCAATATGGTATAATACTGGCACAATTGAAAGCAAGCTGCCCAGCGGCGTAGCATACACAAGGAGGGTAGGTTACTATGGCAAATGTAGCCATTATGGGCTTCGGAACTGTGGGTTCCGGGGTGGCGGAGGTCATTCGGGATAACAATGAGCATATCTCCCAGCGGGTCTTCGGCAAGCTCAATTTGAAATATATTTTGGATGTGCGGGACTTCCCCAACAGCCCATTTGCCGATTTGGTCATCCACGAATTTGAGACGCTGGTCAACGACCCAGAGTTAGATGTGGTGGTGGAAACCATCGGCGGGGTGGGAGTTGCCCTGACCTACACCCAGCGTCTGCTGGCTGCGGGCAAGAGCGTGGTGACATCTAACAAGGAGTTGGTGGCTACCCACGGCTATGAGCTGCTGAATATGGCCCGGGAGAATCATGTTTCCTACTTCTTCGAGGCTAGTGTAGGAGGTGGCATCCCCATCATCCGGCCCATTCACCAATGTCTGGCGGCCAACAATCTCAACGAAATCGCGGGCATCCTCAATGGCACTACCAACTATATCCTCACCCGGATGATTCAGGCTGGTATTCCCTTTGAGACTGCCCTTCAGGAGGCCCAGGCTAATGGCTATGCCGAACAGGATCCCTCTGCTGACATCAACGGCGATGATGCCTGCCGGAAAATCTGTATTTTGGCTGCCCTGTCATTTGGCCGCCACATCTATCCTGACCAGGTTCCCACCGAGGGCATCACAAAAATCACCCTGTCTGATGTGGCCTTTGCCCGCAGCGGTAACTTGAAGATCAAGCTGCTGGGCCGGGCTATCTACCGAGAAGACGGCAAGGTGTGTGCCTTTGTAGCCCCTCACCTGGTTCCCATGGATTCCCCACTGGCAAATGTGGAGGATGTATTTAACGCAATTGCCATCCGGGGAGATGCCATCGGCGAGGTCATGTTCTACGGCAGGGGGGCGGGCAAGCTGCCCACAGCCTCTGCTGTGGTGGCCGATGTGATGGACGCCGTCCGCCACCTCCAGCGGCAAAAGGTCATTCAGTGGAAGGAGGGCGGCCCTGATGCTGTCTATCCCCTTGAGACAGTGGCAAGCCGCTGGTATGTCCGGGTGGCTGGCTCCGATTTGCCTCAGGTAGGAGTCACTGTTCTCTCCAATTCAGATGCGCCGGGAGAGGGTGCTTTTCTGACCAATGAGGAACTGACATCTGAGCAGCTAAAGAACTTTACAGCAGGTATGAAGGTGTTGGCGGCATATCGTGTTCTGCCAAGGCACCCCAACTGAGCAATAAAACTTTTCTCATCGCCGAGGTTCGACAGAAACTTCTGGCGAAATCCCGTATAATGGGGCTGTCTCCTGAGAGACGGCCCTTTTTTCTTTTTTGTTTAGGCAGGAATAAATTCTGCTGAATAGCAGCATAGGCTGCCTCACATGATTTTTTCAAATCTTTTGAGACAGTCCCAATTTATACCGGCGGGGATTTGCAGCGCTGCCGAGGTGAGGAGGACAAGCTATGGCTTTGGAGTGTAAAACCGTAAACGATGGGTTAATACTGAACATCAGTGGTGAGATTGACCATCACCGGGCCAGGGTGCTGATGCAGAGCATCGACTTTGAAATTGAGAGCCGCCTGCCCCGGTCGCTGGTGGCAGACCTTTCCCAGGTGACATTTATGGACAGCTCTGGCATCGCCCTGCTGCTGCGGATGCAGTGGAGAATGAGCGAACTGGAGGGCAGTCTCCGGGTGATAGGCGTACCCAACCAGGCGGCCAGGGTGCTGCGCTCGGCGGGTCTGCAACGAATGCTTGAAATTGAGTTTGCAGATAAATAGTAAAGGAAAGAAGGTTTACATATGCTCAGGGAAATCAACAGCGCTGTGGTATCCTTTCTCAGCCGGTCGGCCAACGAGGGCTTCGCACGGGTGACGGCGGCCAGCTTTGCTGCTCAGTTGGATCCTACCCTGGAGGAGGTGGGGGACATCAAAACGGCGGTATCCGAGGCGGTGACCAATGCTATCGTCCACGGCTACCCGGCAGAGTTGGGTAAGATCACGCTGAAGCTTCGGCTTCTGGAGGACAACAGCATTGAAATTACTATCCGAGACAAGGGGGTGGGCATCTCCGACGTGAAGCAGGCCATGTCCCCGTTGTACACCACAGGCGGGGATGAGCGCTCTGGTATGGGCTTCACCATTATGCAGAGCTTTATGGACAGCGTAAAAGTCCGATCCAAGCCTGGCCGGGGGACTACAGTGGTGCTGCGAAAGAAAATCGCCCACCGGGCTTCGGTGCGGTGAAATGCCGGTCACCGGGGAGATTCTGGAGGCTGCCAGAGCCGGGAACCAGCAGGCGAGGGAGCAACTGTTGCGGGAAAATGAACGGCTGATTTGGAGCGTAGTGGGGCGCTATACCGGTCGGGGCGTGGAGAGTGATGACCTGTTCCAGCTGGGGTGTATCGGCTTTCTCAAGGCCATCTCTGGATTTGATTCCGCCTATGGCACCCAATTTTCAACCTATGCCGTACCTAAAATTGCGGGGGAGATCCGTCGCTTCCTCCGGGATGACGGGGCGGTTAAGGTGAGCCGCACTATGAAGGAGCGGGCCGGACAGTTGCGTCTGGCAAGGAGCAGACTATCCATCCAGCTGGGACGTGAGCCGACGCTGACCGAGCTTGCGGCGGAGACAGGGCTGGAGCCGGAGGATATTGCTGCCGCTGATGCCGCCGCCTCACCTGTCTGCTCACTGCAGAGCGAGACAGGTGAGGGGTTTACCCTGGAATCTATGCTAGGGGACGAGGGCATGGAGGAACACATTGTGGAGAGCCTTTCCCTGCGGACGGCCATCCGGCAGCTTTCCGACCGGGAGCAGCAAGTCATTGCCCTGCGCTTTGACCGAGGCTTAACCCAGGAGCGGTCTGCACGGGTGCTGGGGGTCAGCCAAGTGCAGGTGTCCCGCATTGAGCGAAAGGCTATTGAAAAGCTGCGGGAGCTGCTAAAGGAGTAAAACCTTCCAACATGAAAATTTACCCAATGCAAATTTTCCCGTCTGCATACTTCACTCATCCAATGGACAGAGTAACCGTGCGATGATTTCATCCGCGCAGCCATGGCGCTTGCTATGGAAAAGAGAGGAGTTTTTACAATGCTTGACAAGATCGCACTGATTCTTGCCATCATCGGCGGGCTGAACTGGGGCTCTATCGGCCTGTTTCAGTTTGACCTGGTGGCATTCATCTGCGGCGGCTCTGGCAGCCTCATCAGCCGCATCATCTATACGGTGGTGGGACTCTCCGCCGTGTGGTGTATCTCTCTGCTGTTCCGGGACAGAGATCCTGTCCGGGCGGAGGCAGCCCACTGAGAAATAGTCCCAGCTTGCTGAAAAGGGGATTTCCCGTTCACTGGGAAATCCCCTTCTTGTCTTGGGCTGTATTTATGGCAGTATGGCTAGGCTATACAGCATTGTCGTTAAAAAGATGGCCAGTATCATCGTGAACCACAGGGTACAGATACCCGCTGCCAGCAGGACGGCGACATCTGGCGCCTTGTGTCTCCTGAAGCAGAGAGTGGAGAGGGTCAGGCCCACTGGGATACAGAGCAGATTAATTCCGGCCGGGACATATTGGGCGTCTGCTGTCAGGGTGATATCCTGCAGTGTCAGGCAAAGCGTCACCAACGGGAGCAGGCTTACCCCCAGTGCCGCTGTGCGGAGAGAATTGATGGGGATATGATTCATTCTTCCAGTCTCCTAATCAGCCAGTCAAAAAAACTCCAGACTGCTGTAGCGATACCTGTCAGCAGTAGGGCAGGCAGGCCAAGCAGAGCGGTGATTCCCCAGCCCACCAAGCCAGCGGCCTGGCTGAGAAAATATTTCACATAGTGCATTTTGCTGATCTCACTGGACAATACGGTAATAGGTACGGGAGGTCAGCAGATAGACCAGGATATAGAACACGATAAACACCGCAAAGCAGGCGGCAGCAGAAACTAGGGGCAGGATCGGCCCGGCGGTGGTCATCAAAGATAGCAGCCGGTAGATGATGGGCTGGGCGAAGGCCACATGGATCCCCGCCAGAACGGGCGGCAGGAAGAACACCGTCAGCACCTGGGATCGAATGGCTCCCCGCACCTCAGCCTGGCTCAGACCCACCTTCTGCATGATCTCGAACCGCTGCTGATCCTCATAGCCCTCGGAGAGCTGTTTATAGTAGATGATGAGGACAGTGGCCATCAGAAAGAGAATGCCCAGAAAGACGCCTAGAAAGAACAGGCTGCCATAGATAGAGATATACTCTGCCCGCAATTCGTCCCGCCAGTTGTAGCTGCCGGAGTTTATCTCAGAGTCTTCATACAGGGCGGAGGTCAGTTTGTGATAAAATTCCGACTGCTCCTGGGTGGTGTTGGAAGTATCCATGCTACAATAGTACATGATATTGCTGGCATAGCCATTGTAGATGTCCGCCTGTGTATGATAGAGCCAGGACAGATTGAGGTCATCGCCTTCGGGAATTACCACAAAAAGAGTGGTATATAAGTTCGTGTAGAAAAAGCTGCTGCCGGCAAAGGAAGCTGGCTCCCCTGCCACTCGGAAACTGGTGTCAAAGATGGTGAGGGTATCCTGCCCATAGGTGATGCTGTCGGAGTAAACCAGAACCTCGCCGCTGTTCAGGGTGTAGTCTGTCCCGTTGGCAGAGTTATAGTCCGCCAGGGGAACAAAAACCAACTCGCAGATATTGGCGGAGAAACTGTAGCTTGCAGTGAGAGCCTCTGCGCTGACTATAAATTCGGTGCCGCTCTGCCGGAAGGCGGCGAAGGGGAGATACACGAAGGTGACTGTGTCCGTGACGTCGATGCCGTTTTCCGCTACGCACCGGTCTACCACTGCCTGAAAGTGCGCCTGATTTGCTTCCGCGTCATCCTCCTCCCGAAGCTGGAGATAGGCGGTCAGGGTGAATTGCTGCGGGCAGCGGAACTGCACGGTTTCCTCCATTCCCAGCAGCAGGGAGGTGGTGGAAGAGATCATCACCAGCACCATGGTACACAGCACGCATATATTGGCCAGGCCCACGGCATTGCGTTTCATGCGGTACAACATGCCGGAGATGCTGATGAAGTGGCGGGTTGTGTAGTAGTAACCCTTATTTTTTCGCAGCAGCTTCAAAAGGGCCACGATACCGGCGGTAAAGAGCAGATAGGTTCCGATGATGACCAGAATTACTGCCACGAAGAAGAAGAAAATAGATTCCATCACATCGGTCACAAAAATGGAGATGCCGTAGCCGCTGGCCAAGAAGGCGATGCCAAGCAGCGCCAGCAGCCACCGGGCCTTTGGCTCCTTCTCACCTATACTCGTGCTGCGGAGCAGCTCCATAGGGCTGGCAAACTGCACCTGCCGGACGTTGTGCAGAAAGATCAGCAGAAAGATGACGCCGAAGAGGGCGGCGGTGCTTCCGATGGCGGCGGGGGAGACGTAGAAGCCCAGTGACACCTCGGCGTTCAGCAGCCGGGCCAAAATCAGGTACATCAGCTTGTCCAGGACGATACCAAGGCCGATGCCAAGTGTCAGGCTGATGAGGGCGGCAAACAGCGTCTCCCAGCCCAGGATCAGAGCCAGATGCTTTTTCTCCATGCCGAGGATATTGTACAGGCCAAATTCCCGCTTTCGCTGCTTAATGAGAAAGCCGTTGGTGTAGAACAGGAAGATAATAGCAAAAATGCCGATGACCCATAGGCCTAGCTCCAGAAATGCGGCGGCGGTATCCCCGCCTCTCATCTCCCGCAGACCGGGGTTTTCAGAGAGCGACCGGCACAGGTAGAACATGATGACCGTCAGGGTGGAACTCATCAGAAAGGGGACATAGGTGCGGGCGTTTTTCCACAGATTCCCGACCGCAATGCGCCGGTAAAGACCACGGGTTCCCTTAGTCATGCAGCTCACCCCCCGTGGTCAGCAGGGTCAGGGTATCGGCGATCTTGGAGAAGAACTGGTCATCTGAGCGATTTCCACGATAAAGCTGGTGGAAGAGTCGGCCATCCTTAATGAACAGAACCCTGCCTGCCTTGCTGGCCGCCTTGGTGGAGTGAGTCACCATCACGATGGTCTGGCCTTGCCGGTTGATGTCGGCAAAGATGCGCAGCAGGTCATCGGAACTTTTGGAATCCAGCGCCCCGGTGGGTTCATCAGCCAGGATCAGCTTGGGCTGGGTGATGAGGGCGCGGGCAATGGCTGTCCGCTGCTTCTGACCGCCGGAAACCTCATATGGCATCTTGTCCAGCAGTTCCTCAATGCCCAACTTCCGGGCAATGGGGGTAATGCGACGGTACATCTCTTTGTGGTTTGTCCCCGCCAGCACCAGGGGTAGGAAGATATTGTCCCGAATGGAAAAGTTGTCCAGCAGGTTGAAATCCTGAAAGACAAAGCCCAGATTGTCCCGGCGGAAGGCAGCCAGATCCCGCTCCCGGACATCGGCCAGCTTTTTTCCCTCCAGCACAACCGCACCGCTGGTGGGCTTATCCAGCGCGGCCAGAATGTTCAGCAGGGTGGTCTTTCCAGAGCCGGATTCCCCCATAATGGCGATGTACTCGCCGCGCTCAACGGTAAAGGACACATCAGTGAGGGCCTGGACTGGATTCCCGCCAAAGCGGGTGGTGTATACCTTGGTCAGGCACTGTGCTTCCAGCATGGTCATTGAAATGACCTCCTTTGATTTGACTGTGCCCTCATTTTAGCAGAATGGCTCCAAGTATGCCATCGAAAGGGATGACAGCAGAGACGGTGAGATGACACTTTTGTAAGGTTGTGCCGTCGCATGTCCACAGGACATTCTTCCGCAGCAGTTCCTTTATCCCAGGAGAGCTGCTTTCTATTCCACCCCCAACTTATCCCGGTGGAGATCAATACAGCAGATGGTACCCTGCCCCGGTTCCGATTCTATCCAAATGCGGTGTCCCAGCTTGTTGGCTGTCTGGCGGCAGAGGTACAGCCCTAGCCCGGTGGACGTCCGCTCCTGACGCCCGTTATACCCGGTGAAGCCCTTCTCAAAGACACGGGGCAAATCCTCCGGCGAAATGCCGCAGCCGGTGTCGGCGATGTGAAGCACTTCGTCCTCTACCGTGACGGAAACGGTTCCCCCAGCAGCATATTTCACGGCATTGGAGAATATTTGCTCGATGAGAAAGATCAGCCACTTCTCATCCGTCAGCACAGTCTTGGATACCGGTTGGTAGCGGAGGGAAATCCCGGCATGGATAAATTGTCCGGCATACTTGTGGATGGCATCCCGGAGGATGGCGTCCAGTTCACAGGGGCGTATTACCAGATCAGATCCGTAGCCATCCAGCCGGATATAGCCAAGCGCCATATCTACATACTGCTCGACACGGAAAAGCTGGTTATCCAGGATCTGATGCTCCGGGGTGTCCTCATCCCGGAGCATCATCCGCATGACGGCGATGGGGATTTTGATTTGGTGTGTCCAGGCAGTGTAGTAATCCATCATCTCCTGGCGGTTCTGCTTCCAGCGAGTAATCTCACCGTCATAGTGGGAACGCAGAGCATCTAAAATCTGCTGATAGTCCTCCTCCGGCAGACTGCCCGGCTCCGGCAGCTGATCCAAAAGCAGGACCGGCTGCTCCAGCACTCGGAGTCGGGCTGCACTCCGGCGATAGAAGGGGATAAAGCCCAGGATAATAACGATCGCCAGTACCAACCCGCACAGGGCAAAGGCGTAGAGGACAGGTTCCAGATTGAGAGAGTAGAGGTGGAAAATTAGCAGGAATATTCCGGCACACAGCAGCAGTGCCGCCACGCCCAGCCAGTATTGCTTCAGATAGTCCGCCCAAATATGACGCACTTGACTTCGCTTCATGACCCCACCTCACTCTATCATGTAGCCCATGCCGACCTTGGTCCTAATAAAATCTTCCAGTCCCAGCTCCGCCAGCTTGCGCCGCAGACGGGTGACGTTGACTGTCAAGGTGTTTTCCTCTACATAGGCGTCCATGTGCCACAGCCGGGTCATCAGGGTGTCTCGGGTGACAATTTTGCCGTGGTGTTCCATCAGGGTCTGGAGGATCCTGAATTCATTCTTAGTCAGCTCTGTCTCCCGGCCGTCGTAGCTGACGTTCGTGTTGCTGAGGTTCAGCACCACCCCCCGATGCTCCAACGCCTGGGGCGCCCCGGCGTTCCCAGCCCGTCGGAGGACAGCCTGCAGCTTGGCTACCAGTACCGCTGGATCCACCGGTTTAGGGATAAAGTCATCACCGCCCATGCTCATGGCCATTATGATATTCATGTTGTCAGCGGCGGAGGAGAGAAAAACCACCGGCACCTGGGACAGTTTCCGGATCTCTCCGCACCAGTAACATCCGTTATAGCAGGGAAGCATCAAGTCCATCAGGACCAGATTGGGCTGACAGTCCACAAAGGCTCCCACCACGTTCTTGAGATTCTCTGCCCGGTGTGTCTCGAAGCCCCAGCCGGTGAGAGAGTGTTCCAGCGCGGCGGCCAGGGCGTCGTCATCTTCGACAATCAAGATGCGGTTCATGGGTGTACTCCTTCCATAAAAAGCAGCGGCCTCGGCCAGCAGGGGCCGAGGCCACAGGATTCAATTTAATGCCCGCTGACGCTGTAGTTGGGAGATTCCTTGGTAATCTGAATATCGTGGGGGTGGCTCTCCCGCAGACCGGCGCTGGTGATCTGGATGAACTGACCGTTTCCCTGCAAATCGGAAACAGTGGGACAACCACAGTAACCCATGCCGGCCCGGAGACCGCCCATCAGCTGATAAATGGTGTCAGCCACGGAACCCTTGTAGGGTACACGGCCCTCAACGCCCTCTGGAACCAGTTTCTTGCTGCCCTCTTGGAAATAGCGATCCTTGGAACCCTGGCTCATGGCGGAGAGGGAGCCCATGCCCCGATAGACCTTGAACTGACGGCCTTGATAGATTTCAGTATCGCCGGGACTCTCTTCGCAGCCGGCCAGCAGGGAGCCAAGCATGACTACGTTGCCGCCTGCGGCAATGGCCTTGGCAATGTCGCCGGAATACTGGATGCCGCCGTCTGCGATGACGGGGATGCCATATTCGGCGGCGGCCCGTGCGGCGTCATAGACAGCGGTAATCTGGGGGACGCCGATCCCGGCCACCACACGGG
>CAYUUP010000045.1:0-12789 GCA_964447925.1 uncultured Oscillospiraceae bacterium | reverse complement strand
TAGTGTCATAGATGGCCATGCCAGCTGTCACTGACCCGCCGGGACTGTTGATGTAGAACTGAATGTCCTTGTCCGGGTCCTGGGCCTCCAGATACAGCAGCTGTGCCACCACCAGGCTGGCGGTGGTGTCATTGACTTCCTCGGAGAGAAAGATAATCCGATCGTTTAACAGGCGGGAGAAGATGTCGTAGGAACGCTCTCCTCGGCTGGTCTGTTCTACTACATAGGGAACTAAACTCATGGGAACCTCCTTGTAAACGGGAATACGAAACATCGGCATAGGCCGCAGTCATGACTGATTCACAGTATATCCCATTCTGACGGTCAATATGCCTTACTCGGCAGTCTTTTCCTCTGTGGGCGCTTCGGCGGCGGGAGTCTCCCCAACCGGGGGCTCCTCTTCCGGTGCAGTTTTCTTGGCAGGCTTCTTACGGGTGGTTTTCTTCTTTGCGGGCTTCTCCTCAACAGGAGCTGCGGCTGGAGACTCTTCTCCGGTCTTTTCCTCAGCGGGAGTCTCGGCTATAGCGCTGTCAATGACTAACTTCTTGGCCAAGGCGATACGGGTGATCTCCACCAGATTCTCCTGGGAAATCATCTCCCGCACCTGAACCGCATCCTCGCCATACTCTTCTGCCATTTCCTGCACCTGGGCTTCGATCTCCTCGTCAGAGGGCTGGATATTCTCGGCATCAGCCACGGCAGTATAGCACAGATCGCCCTGAATCTGCCGGAGAGCGCCTGTCTTGGCAGTCTCACGGAACTGCTGGCGGGTCATACCCATCATGCCCAAATACTGGTCAAAGGTAAATCCCTTGCCCTGGAACTGCCGCTCGTAACTCTGCATGGTGCGGTCGGCCTCATACTCCACCATACAGTCGGGAATGACCATTTGGGTGTTTTCAATGAGCTTACCAAGCACTGCCTCCTCAAAGGACTGCTGGGCATTCTTCTCCCGGCGCGCCTTCAGGTTCTCGCCTAGACTGGCCCGCAGTTCCGCCAGAGTGTTATACTCGGAGACATCCTGCGCAAAGTCATCATCAACCACCGGCTTCTGGATCTCCTTAACCTCCTTGACGGTGACATGGAATACCGCCGGAGCGCCAGCCAGCTCAGCCGTACCATAGTCCTCCGGGAAGGTGACATTCACGTCCTTTTCCTCCCCGGCGGAAAGGCCCTCTACCTGCTCCTCAAAGCCAGGGATGAAGGTGCCGCTGCCCAATTCTAACTCATAGTCCGAACCGGTGCCGCCCTCGAAGGGTACTCCGTCCCTGGTACCCACGAAGTCGATCACGGCGATATCACCATTCTGGGCAGCACGCTCCACCGTCACATGGCGGGTAGCCCGGCGGATCAGAGGAAACATCTCGCCGTCAATATCCTCCTCGGTGACCTCCACCGGGGTGCGGACAGCCGTGATGCCCTTATACTCCCCCAGCACGGGGACGGGCTTTAGGCCCACAGTGGCGACGAAGGTAAAGCCCTCCGCGCCGAGAGTCTCGACCTTGACATCGGGATAACCTACCGTGTCCAGCTCCGCCTCCTTGGTGGCATCCTCCAGTGCATCCGGATACAGGCTATTCACCGCATCCTCATAGAAGATGTCCGCGCCGTACATCTGCTCCACCAGTTTCCGGGGAGCCTTGCCCCGGCGGAAGCCAGGCAGCTGAATGCTGTTTCGATTCTGGCGATATACCTTTTCCACTGCGGCATCAAATGCCTTCGCATCCACCTCTATGGTGAGTACGGCGGTGCCGTTTTCCTGTTTTTCTACGCTCTTCAGATTCATCGGGTTTACTCCTCCTATGTTTTATAGCGCCCAGCCCGCCAGGGACAGGGACAACTTACAGGTTCTCGACCGGTCGTTCCCTCTCCCCCGCCGAAAAGCCTGACAGCCATCCGAAAAGGGGTATTGAAAAGGAATCTCAAACCGCCACGCCCTATTCTATCAGAAACCGGCAGTCATTTCCAGTCCTTTTGAAAATTTTTTACAAAATATTCTTATAACGCAGCCAGAACCGGTCGAAAATCCACGTAGTCGCTGGAAACCAACCGGTATTCCACCCCGCCAAACAGCCCTTCCAGCGCCAGGCGATGGCTGCCGCCGTGAAGATGGCCGTAATAGCACCGGGTGACGCCGTATTTCTCCAGCAGATCTATGACCTCCTGACAGCAATAGCCCCGGTAACGGGGGGGATAGTGGAGAAAGCAGTATTTCTCTCGGCTTCCCCCGGCTTTCAACGAGGTCTCCAGCCGGAGAAGCTCCCGGCGGAATATCTTCTCGTTGTGGCCCTCCCGGCTCTCCTCCTGGAACCAGCCCCGTGTACCGCACAGGGCGATATCCCCATAGAGATGGCAGTTATTGTGGAGCAGGCGGAAAGTGGTAAAGCCGTGTTCCGCGAAAAAACGCTCCATCTTAGCCGCCGTAGTCCACCAGTAGTCGTGGTTTCCCTTCACCAGCAGCTTCTGCCCTGGCAGGGCGTCCAGAAAAGCGAAGTCCGCCTCCGCTCCGGGGAGATCCATCCCCCAGGACAAATCGCCGCAGAACACCACAGTATCCTCCGGCTGTACGATTTCAAAGCCCCTTCGGAGCTTTTCCACATAGCCCTCCCATGTCCCGCCGAAGACCTCCATGGACTTATTGGCAGACAGGGACAGATGGGTGTCTCCAATGGCATAGAGGGCCATTCCTTCACCTCCCGGTCAGTTGCCCCTTCCTCTAGTCAGCAGTCAGGGTTCAGGGCAGGAAATCAGTAACGGCCTGCTCCATCTTCTCCGGCTCCACCCATTGGGTGAACCGGATCTCCTTGTCTGTCAGCCCGGCCAAGGGTGCAGGAGCGGGAACGCCGGTGCGCTCCGCCAGCTGGGTCAGCAGACCGGTTCCCTGGGCCAGTGTCTTTTCTCCAAGGGCCTCCAGCACAGTATCGCAGAACTTGAAGGGGCTGGCTGTAGAAACCACCACCGTAGGCGTCTGGTCACCGCTCTCCCTGCGATACTGGCCCAGCACCTGGAAGGCCACTGCGGTGTGGGGGTCAATGAGATAGTTCCGCTCCTTCCACAGCTTGGCAATGGTAGCCTTTGTCTCCTCCTCAGTGGCGTAGCCCGCAGCAAATATCTGCTGCATCCGCTTCACTGTCCACTCGTCCAGCTGATAGCGACCGGTGCTGCCCAGCTCCTCCATATATCCCTGCACCCGCCGGGTGTCCTGACCGCAGAGATAAAAGAGCAGCCGCTCCAGGTTGCTGGAGATCAAGATGTCCATGGAGGGAGAGACCGTGTTGTAGAAGGGGCGATTTTTGTCATACAAACCAGTCTTGATAAAGTCAGTGAGGACATTATTGCTGTTAGAGGCGCAGATCAGCCGTCCCACGGGCAGCCCCATTGTTTTGGCGTAGTAGGCGGCCAGAATGTTGCCGAAGTTGCCTGTGGGGACGCAGAAGTTGACTTTGTCTCCCGGCTGGATGGCATCCGCCTTCAGCAGGTCGCAGTAAGCGGAGATATAATAGACAATCTGAGGCAGCACCCTTCCCCAGTTGATAGAGTTGGCGGAGGAGAGAAAGTAGCCTCGGTCGGACAGCTCCTCCCGTAGCGTCCCATCAGAAAAGATGGTCTTGACGCCGGTCTGGGCCGCATCGAAGTTGCCTTGAATAGCACAGACTCCCACATTCCCCCCTTCCTGGGTGGTCATCTGGAGTTGCTGAATCTCGGACACACCATCCTTGGGATAAAAGACCAAAATACGGGTTTGCTCCACGTCCTTAAAGCCCTCCAGAGCCGCCTTACCGGTGTCCCCGGAAGTAGCCACCAGGATGCAGGCAGTCCGCTTCTCCTGATTTTTTCGCAAAGCGGCAGACAGCAGCTGAGGCAGCATCTGCAGGGCCATATCCTTAAAAGCACAGGTGGGGCCATGCCACAGCTCCAGGCAGCAGGTGTTGCTCCCCACTGGTCGCAAGGGCGCCACCTCTGGCGTGTCGAAGCGATCCGATCCATAGGCCCGGCGGGCGTAGCCGCTGAGTTCTGCGCAGCCGTAGTCCTCCAAAAACAGGCTCATGACATAGACTGCCCGCTGCTGGTAGGTCATGTCCTTCAGCTCAGTAAGCGCATTGGATGAGAGACGGGGCAGCACTACCGGGACAAAAAGCCCCCCTTCACGGGAAAGCCCCTGGGCGATGGCCTGGGCTGGGGTGTACCGCAGGCTGTCATCTCGTGTGCTTATATAATGCATATTCTAATCACCATCCTCATGAGGTTATTGAAAAACAGATCATCCAAAAGCGCCTGGGGATAATTGCGTTGGAGCAGCCGGTCATAAAGCTGTCCCCAGTCCCAGACGCCAGTCCAGCCCTGGGGCAGTGTGCTGCAGCCATCCCAATCTCCCCCCAACGCCACATTCTTTTCCCCACCCAGGGACAAGAAGTGTTCCAGGTGGGCGATGACGGTGTCAGTGGAGACGGGGCCATTTCCCAGGAAATCGGCATAGGCATTGAGTCCTGCTACACCGTCTTTTTCTATTATGGCAGCAAATTGCGCATCGGTCAAGCCTCTGGCGTGAAAAAAGACAGCTTTACTGTTGGAATGGCTGGCAAACAGGGGTACATCTCCCATTTCATAGAGATCCCAGAAGCCCTTTTCCGAGAGATGGGAGACATCCGGGATCATCCCCAGTTCCCCCATCCGGCGGATGAAGGCCCTCCCCCGCTCTGACAGGCCCCGCTCCGCTTCATCTACACAGCTGCCCGAGAGTTCGTTAGCGTGGTTCCATGTCAGGTTCACCACTCGGACGCCCTGCTCCCAGGCCCATTCCAGCCGGGAGCAGTCGCAGTCTAACAGTTCGCCCCCCTCCACCGAGAGGAAGGCAGCCAACTTACCCTTCCGGATGGCGGCCAGCGCCTCCGCTCCGGTCCGGCAGGGAGCCATGGTGTCAGGATGGCGGGCCAACAGAGTCCGATAATTGGTGAGCTGCCAGTTCAGCATTTTTGCTCTAGGGCTGTCCCCCGCTGTCCGCTGCCAGTCATTCAGCAAGGTGGGGATCCCTTCGCCCCCTGCCGAGCTGACCCCCGGCAGGCGATTTACGTCAAAAAACAGGGCAAATATCTGCGCCTGCGGGCGGAAGCGTCCGCACTTTTCCAGCGACCACTGGCCCCGCTCGCCTGCCCAGACGCCATCCGGGCCGATGCGGCTCAAGGTGTCACAGTGGGCATCAAAAACGGGAATGGAGGAATGACATGTCATAGGCGGCTCCTTTCTCACCAGAAGGCATTTTCAATATAATTGATGCGGGGACTTGGTGTCTCCATTCCCTGAGGCGCATAGACCTCCGCCACATCAAACCGGGGCTGAAGCAGCTGGGCCAGATCTGGCCGGGCTGCCAGATAGGCAAGCGCCGCCTGCCTGATCCGCCGCTGCTTGGCGGCAGTTACCGCCTCTCTGGCCCGAATTATGCCGGTATTCCGCCGGAACTTGACCTCTACAAAGGCCAGATATTCCCCGTCACAGGCGATTAAGTCGATCTCCCCCTGCCGGGTGCGGTAGTTGCGGGCCAGGACTTCCCAGCCCCGGCTTTCCAACCAGTCCAGCACCAGCGTCTCGCCCCAGCTGCCAGAGGTCTGGCCTGGCCCGCTCACAGCTTCTTCAAAAAGCTGCGGCGGTGGATGGGACAGGGACCATACTGTCGCAGCAACTCATAGTGACGTTTCGTGGGATAGCCCTTGTGACGCTCAAATTCATATTGGGGATAGAGGGTGGCCATCTCCTCCATATAGCGATCCCGGCTGACTTTTGCTAGAATAGACGCCGCCGCAATGGACGCCGAGCGGGAATCGCCCTTCACCACCATTTGGTTGGCCAAGGTGATGCCCTGGTTCCGGTTGCCGTCGATCAGGGCAAAATCCGCCGGAGGATCCAGCATTTGAATGGCCCGCTCCATGGCCAGCAGCCGAGCGTTCAGAATATTGATCCGGTCAATCTCCTCTGTTTCCGCCCAGGCTACCGCCCAAGCCACAGCCTGCTCTGTGATCTGCTCATAGAGAACATCCCGCCGCTTGGGGGTGACCTTTTTGGAGTCATCCAGATAGGGCAGCATCAGCCCCCTGGGCAGAACAACGGCGGCGGCATACACCCGTCCCGCCAGCGGTCCCGCCCCAGCCTCGTCCACACCGCAGACGGCAGCACAGCCCCGCGTATAGCATGCATCCTCAAATTGCCAAAGCGCTTCCTCCCGCTCCATGGGACACTCTCTCCCTCCATCTTATATCTCTGGTGGAAATTCTAGTGTAAAGTTGCCTAGCTTGCCAGATCGGTACTCCTCCAACAGGACGCGGCACATCCGCTCCATATCCACCTCACCACCGGAAATCAAAAAACCGCGTTTCCGCCCCGCTTGCTCCAACAGCTGCCAGCCTTGACTCTCCGGAGCCGGGACAATTTTATAGCGGGTTTCAATCGCCTGGGGGTAATGGCAAACCATCAGCTCGATCAGGGCAGCGGCCAGTGTTTCGATATCCACCACATTGTCTTTCACCGCTCCTGTAAAGGCTAAATGCATTCCAGTCTTCGGGTCTTCAAATTTGGGCCAGAGGATACCGGGGGTGTCCAGCAGCTCCAGTCCTCGATCCACCGTAACCCACTGGCGGCCACGGGTGACGCCGGGACGGTTCTGGGCCTTGGCGGACTTTCGGTGGGCCACCTTATTAATAAAGGTGGATTTGCCAACATTGGGTACGCCCACTACCATAGCCCGCACGGGGCGTCCCCCCTGGCCCTTGGCCTCCCAGCCAGCAATTTTCTCCTTTAATACCTCCTTGATGGCAGCGGGGAAACGGTTTACACCGGCCCCGCTCCTGCAGTCTGTTTCCAGCACGGCGATGCCCTGTCTGCGGAAGTACTCCCCCCAGGCCCGGTTTTGCTCCGGGTCAGCCTGATCCCGGCGGTTCAACACCAACAACCGGGGCTTTGCTCCTATCATCGTGTCGATATCCGGGTTTCGGCTGGAGATGGGGATGCGGGCATCCACCAGCTCCACCACTGCGTCCACCAGCTTCAGGTCTTCCTGCATCCGGCGGCGGGTCTTAGTCATATGACCGGGGTACCATTGAATATTCATATCTACACCCTTCCACCACCGCCTTCCGGTGGTGCAATGTCCTGATTCGGGCAGCAACGAAAAGGAGAGCGGCACGCCGCCGCTCTCCTTTGTAAAGCAACCTTACAGCTTTTCCTTGACCTTGGCGGCCTTGCCCACGCGGTTCCGCAAATAATAGAGCTTTGCCCGGCGGACCTTACCCTTGCGGATAGTCTCCACCTTCACTACGTTGGGAGAGTGGACAGGAAACACCTTCTCCACGCCCACGCCATAGGATACCCGGCGGACGGTAAAGGTTTCGTTCACACCGCCGTGCTTCTTGGCGATAACAGTACCCTCAAAGATCTGGATACGCTCCTTGGCGCCTTCCTTGACCTTGACGTGTACCCGGACAGTGTTGCCCACCCGGATGTCAGGCACTTCAGTCTTGACGTTCTGTGCTTCCAGAACAGAAATCAGATCTGCCATAGTTAGAGTTCCTCCTGTTTTTATAGGAGTTCTTGCGGCTTACTGCCCTCCAAAATGGGGCTGCGCAGAGGAACGCCCTTTATTCAGACCGAAATATTGTATCACAGTCTGGAGAGAATTGCAAGTGTTTTTCAAAATTTCCCTGGGATTTTCGCGGGTTTTTCAGGGAATTGGGAAAGCTCTCATAGTTCCCGGTACATGGCGGGGGCATCGCTTTTGCCCACGCTGTCAGCCACAGCCAGCACTTCCAGCCGGACGCGCCTTTGGCCAAGCTGAATTTCCAGCACGTCACCTACCTTGACGTCATAGCTGGCCTTCACGGTGCGACCATTGGCAGTGATCCGCCCGGCGTCACAGGCTTCGTTGGCCACTGTCCGGCGCTTGATGAGACGAGAGACCTTGAGATATTTATCCAGTCGCATAGTTGCCTCCTGTCTCAGTCAAATGCCAGCCCCATATAACCGTGCGTCTCGCGCAGCAGTGCAGGATCTGGAGCTGGACTCAGCCACTTCACCAACCCAAAGGGCTGGATATAGCTGCCCTGCACTCCGCTTTGATAGGTAGGATAACGAACGTAGTACCGCTCTGCCGGATACTCCGCCGCCAACAGAGCCACCGCCAGAGGGATTTGTCCTTCCGGACACAAAAGCTCTTGGATGACCATACTGTCGCCCAACCGCTGGGCCGTCAGCACGCCGTCAGCTGTGCCTCCGTTTTCCAGCAGGAAGATATCGCCTCCCCGCCGCCGGGACAACTCCCGCTGCTTTGCAATTAACTCGGGCGTATATGCCACGTGGAGCCTGCCCAACAGCAGTCTTTCCCGCAGGAGCTGGTACTCTTCCGCATTGGCTGTACGGATGCCGCCTGCCTCCGGCAGGGGGGCCAGCAGTCCCTTAGGAACCTCCAGCTTGCGATGGGAAAAGGCACTGCAATACCCCATGGCCTCAAAATAGCGGAAGAGAGAGACGTTAAAGGGTGCCGTCAGCACACAGTCCACACAGTGCTTTCGGCCAAAGTCTTCAACATAATACAGCAGATTCCTGCCATAGCCGTTTCCACGGCCCGCCGGGTCAGTCCCCATCACATAGAGGTAAATGGCCTCCTGCCGGGCGCCGTCTGGCAGAACCAAGGAGAGGGGGAAGGTGGCAAGCGCGGAGAGGATCTTCCCGTTTTCCTCCAACACGAAAGCCCGTTCTGGAGAATACAGGCAGTCAAAATAGTTGGACAATTCCCGCTGCCCGCCCATAGATGGCCCCCAAAGCTGCCACAGGCGAGGGATGTCCTGGGGGGCAGAGATGCGCATTACGATCAAATCAGCTTCCTCCGTTGGGGCAAGCCCGAAATCAGGTGTAGGGTCACAGCTGCTCCAGCAGCATCAGCATGGGGGTAATGCCTTGGGCGCGGTAATTCTCCATGCTGTCAGTGTATCGGGCCAGTTCGGCGGCCACCGCAAGAGCGAAGAGCCGCTCGGCGTACTGGGGATAGGATGTCCAAAGGCGATTCTCCCGGTCATACTGGGCCGTCTCCAAATCCAAATAACCTGTCTCAGAGAGCTGAGGCAGCTGGGAAAGCAGACTGCGGATGATTTCTCGCTGCTCCATGCAGCGGCTGTAACTGAAAGGATAGTCCTGCTCGGTATAGCCAGGGATAATAATCCGGTCAGACGGCCCGGAGAGTTGGCTGCAATAGCCCGCCACATCAGCTACATTCTGCTCGGTCAGTGCCAGCCATCCAGCCCGTTCCACCACCGGCATGGGCCGCGGGATAATCCAGGGGACGGGGACGATGCGCAGACGCCACGGGCGATAGTGGGGGCGGGGAACAGGCGGGTGGAAGGGCCGCCGGGGTGGAGGAGGGGCAGGACGCCGGGGGCCGTCAAACAGGCCGCCAAGAAGCCCACCGCCCCGCCGGGGAGTGGGGCCGCCGGGCCTGGGCGCTCCGCCGGGCCTGGGCGCTCCGCCGGGCTTGGGCGCTCCGCCGGGCCTGGACGCTCCGCCGGGCCTGGACGCTCCGCCGGGTCTGGATGCTCCGCCGGAGCGTCCGCCACCCATACTGCCGCCGTGGCCGCCGCCAAAGCCGCCACGCCCTCCTGGTGCCATAATGATCACTCCATTTCCGTATTGTCTCGCTATGAAAACACACTCTGCCGCTGGAAACGGCAAAGCGGTTGTTCTGTAGATGAGATTCTGGAGAGCCTACCGATGACTGCCCAGGAAGAACAGTGCCAGCGTCCCCGGGCCGGAATGGGCGCCAATCACCGGCCCGATATAGCTGACGTGGATTTCCACATCAGCGCCCAGTTCCTGCCGCACCAGTTCCGCCAGATAATCGGCATCCTGGGGGCAGTCTCCGTGACTGATAAAAACCACACTCCGGTCGATGATGGTTTCTTTCATCTTGTCCACCAGGGCTTGAATAGACGCCTTGCGCCCCCGGGCCTTGGACATATTGATAAGATGGCCCTCATCGTCCACGTGGAGTACGGGCTTGATGGAGAGCATGGTACCCAGCAAGGCGGTGGCCGCAGACACCCGGCCACCCCGCTTCAGATGATAGAGATCCTCCACGGTGAACCAGTGGCACAGGCGGGGGATGTTCTCCTCTACATAGGCGGCTACAGCCTCCAGACTCTCTCCAGCAATACGGCGCTTGGCCGCCAGCCATACGATAAGTCCCTGGCCCATGGATGCGCACAAGGTGTCAATAACCCGGATGGTGCGGCTAGGGTACTCCGCCGCCAACTCCTCCCCGGCAAGCCGGACGGCATTGTAGCTGACAGAGAGGCCAGATGAGAAGCAGAGAAACAGAATATCCTCGCCTGCCTGCAAAACGGGCTCCATAGCCTCCCGCAACCATCCGACACTAAAGGCTGCTGTGGTACCGGTCTTGCCGCTGCGGATGAGATTGTAGAAGTCGGTATTCCCGATCTCCCGGCCATCCAGATAATTGCGATATCGCTGTCCGTTGATTTCTACCTCCAGTGGGAGAACGGTCAGGTCAAGCTCTTGGGCCATCTGATCGGTCATGTCTACGCAGGAATCAGTAAGAATGCGATAGGGGGCCATAAAAATCCTCCATACAAATTGGGATTGCAGCCGCAGCTTGCGGTGCTGGAACACACGCTGAGTGAACGATTCTCGGAGTCACTTCACCTAAAACTGGTCAGTCTCCTACAAAATGGGAACCAAAGCCGGTGTTGACGGTATAGTTGCTCTCCGTCTCCTCATACCAGGCGTCATAATAATTGTCCTGGAGGGCAGAATAGGACACGTCATACCAATAGGGGGTGTCGGAAGTGCTGACGAAGTACAGCACATAGACCACGCCGCTGGATTCCAGACCGATGACGGTGGTGTCACCCGCCGCCCGGCTGTCATCATAGAGCCACTGGATGATATCATCACTGAAGGCAGTCTTGGAGATGCCCTCGGCCAGTGTACCGCTATTCTCTTCAGCCAGGGCAGCAAACAGTTCCTCAGTGCCGCCTTCGCTCTGCCAGGTATCCAAGGTGCTTTGGGCGGTTGACATGGCGGTATCCATGTCATAGACGGTGTTGCCGCTGCTGTCCTCAGAGGAAGTGGCAGAGATGGTGTAATAGTAGGCGTTCACAGCGTGGTACTCATCCAGATAGCGGTCGTGGAAGACCAGAACATAATAGCCGGAGGTTACATCGCCGCTGGTGTATTCCACAGTGGTGGAGTCTCCGGCGGTCCGGCTCTCATCGGTGAGCCAATCGGCGTAATTATAGTAGGAGAAATAGGTGCTGTCAGAGTAGTTAGTGGCGCTGTATTCCGCCGCCAAGGCGGAGATGGTGTCCTCATCCCCCGACTCCATAGCGGCCAGAAGGTCGGCCGCGTTTTCAGCAGCATCAGCCAGGGCGGACTCCCGGGCATTGGCAAGGCCATCTTCATCGTCCTCATAGTCCGACTCGCTGGGCATATCGGCGCTCACCAGATAGCAGTCATAGAGGAAGGTATCCAGAGTAGCCGCGTTTTCGCTGTAATACGTATCCACTTCTTCGTCCGTGATCTCGAAGGATTCCGTTTTTTCCTGGGCGAATTCGTTGGCCAGATAGTAGTCGGTCATGATGCGGGTATAGTTCTCCACTGTCATATAGGAACCATACATGGCCTGAAGATAGGTATCAGTGGTGTAGCCATAATATGAGGCATAAGTCTCCACAGAGGAAAGAGCGGATTCCACATTTGCCTGTCCGTCCTCAGAGAGGGTATAGCCTGCAGCCTCCGCCTCCTGGCAGAGAATACTGATATTGGTCAGGCTGCTGGTGGCAGTCTCCAAAATATAGTCATACCAGGTGACACCCTCGGAATACGTCTGATCCTTCAGGTCAGTGTCGGTATCCAAGCCGTAGATGCTGGCATAGTTATAAATAGCGTTGTAGTTGCTGTAAAAATAATAATCCAGATCAGCAATGCCGTATTTCTCGTCGTTCACCGTGAGAGCGGTGCTATGCTTCTGGACGAAGCCGGAGTCCCAAAACAGCAGGGCTGCCACCGCAACCACCAGGACAATGCCGATAACGGCATAAACGATGTGCCTGCACCGGATCTTTTTGGCCTCTTTGGCCTCCTGCTGGCGCTGTCCCGCCTCGGAAAGGAAGGCGGCCTGACGTTCTTTTTTGTTTCTTGATGCACTCATGGAATGTTTTCTCTCCCGTCTGATGTGATAGCCGGTATAAGGGCGTATAAATATAAAACACCGCATCCTCCTGAAACAGAGCATAAAAGCGATGCTCTGCGGAAACACTTGGCAGACTTTATTATACCTCATTCTTCTGTATTCTGCAAGTAGAAATGATAGAATTCCGGGAAATTGAAGAGAGTAATATTAAAAGCAGAAGGAACCGGGAACGGTTTTCGACTGCTTTTTCTTTGTTTTAAGGCAGGACAAACGGCGGAAGGAGGTTGCGGGAAATGCAGAAATACAGTTATATTACGCTCAATCAGCGCCGTGAAATTGAAAGAATGCACGATGCGGGCGCCCGCACAGAGGACATCGCGAAAGCACTTGGGAAGCCCACTAACACTATTTTTGTGGAACTGAGGCGCAGCTATACCGGAGAATGCACTGAGCTTATGACGATGCTGTTACAGGCGGTTATGATACCGGCTTTTATGGCCTGACTGCCGGATGGAATGACACATCTCATGGCTAAATAGTTGGAACGATCTCAAGAAAAGGAATACATAATCCAGACGCATAATTCACAAGTTCTAATTGCT